>CAZIGB010000001.1:0-42390 GCA_964539005.1 uncultured Gammaproteobacteria bacterium
ATGTGATCGATGTGTATATCAGTTATTTGCGAAAAAAAATTGATAGCGGTTTTCACAACCGTCTCATTCATACAGTAAGGGACGTTGGTTATAAGATCCAGGACAAATCTATTTCAAGTATTGGGGCAAAAAAGAATGATGTTGTTAGATAATTTTAAGCAGATCGGGATAAATGCTATCCGAGCTCAGGGTCTTAGGCGATCTTTTGTTTTTCTTTTGTCGGAAATTGAAAATATTAAAGGCAATCTCCGATTAGGTGATATTTTTGATCTTATCGGACAAGAGATGAAAAAAAATGATATTTCAACTTTGATAACTGTGATAAATGAAAAGAACCAAGAGTTGGTAATGAGACATATTAGCGTGATCGATGATGACGAAAAATTAATGGAATTATTAAAAATAGATACTAATCAATTAAGGAAAATTTATCATTTCGAGGATTTGTTAAAGAATAGAAAATCTATTTATTCCTTTGATAGAAAAAGTGAAATCGCGAGTGTTTTGGGTGGCGGACTTGATGAAAGGGCACGAAATGAAAAAAGCGCATCGATTATTACCCCCCTGATTTTAAAAGGAGAGATAATTGGAACTCTTGAGTTGCTTTCTAAAAGGCTAGACAGAAAAGATGTGCCGCTGATTGAGGATTTTGTTTCTAGGCTGGTTGCAAATATCACTAGCAATCTCCTCTTTAGCGAAATTAGACAATCAGAAAAGCGCTATCGACATCTTTTTCAGAACAGTAGTGAGGGAATTGTTTTTTTTAGCATAAAAAATAAAGTTTACCGGGAGGCGAATAAAGCCATGGAAAAAATTTCTGGCTACAGCCGAGAAGAATTGAGCCGTAATCATTATTTGCGGATTTTTTTTGTTGAAGAGCGGCCAGCTTTGGAAAAAATGATCAAATCGGTCTGTGAGAATGGCGGCCAGGCTGATTTGCCCTATATGCTTTGTACTAAACTTAGAACCAAGAATGGAGAGACAAAAATATGCGAGCTTGAGATCGGTCTACAGGCTGGAGGTGAAGAGCTTTATTTTAGTTTTGATGACGTGACTGAGGAGAAAAATATGGAGATCGCTCTCAAGGAGAGCGAAGAGAGGTATCGGATGTTGGTGGACAATGCGGCAGAAGGAGTTCTTTCTTATGATGTAAATGGAAAAATCAATTTTGCCAATCGGGCCTTATTGTTAATGCTTGAAGGAACAAAAAAGCAGATAGTCGGACAAAAGGTGGATCAGTTTATTTATAGTGAAGACAGGGATTTTGTCATGGATCGTTTCCGGGAAAGAGTGTCTGGTTTTAAGGTGATAAGTGATTATGATTTTCGAGTCAGAACTATACGGGGCAATATCCGTTTTGTAAATTACAATGGAGTGCTCGTGATGAAGGAGGGAAAAGTGGTCGGAGTGCAAGCAACAATCAGAGATATCAGTGAGAAAAAGAGAGATGAAGAGGAAAAAAGAAGGTTGGTAGAGTTTAATCAGAAGATATTGGATTCATCTCCGGTAAGTATTGTTGTTTTGGATAAACAGGGAAAGATGGTGTCTAGCAATGTGATGGCAAAACAACTTTTGAAGAATGAATTCGATAATCTAGCTGAGGCAAAACTGACTGAAACCGCAGCCATAAAGAATAATCAAGAACTGTGCGCAAAGTATGGAAACCTTTTGGCAAGCGGGGAGTCCTTTACTTATGATAAGCTGAGCTTTATTTCTAAAAAGAGCGGACGGAAAAAATTTTTCAATATAATCGCGGTGCCCTTGTTTGATGAGCATGGCCACGTAGACGGAGCGATCTCGATGGCTATAGATGACACGGAAAAGGTATTAGCCAAGCAAAGATTGGAAAAAATGAATGATGAATTGGAGGGGATGGTGAGAATTCGGACGGATGAATTGGATCAAGCAAACAAAGAATTAAGCAAGGTTTTAGAATTGAAATCAAAGTTTATTTCTGACGCCTCGCATGAACTGCGAACACCTTTGACAATAATCCAGGGCAATCTCGATCTTTATTTCCAAGAAAGATTTAAACAAAAAGAGGAAAGACCAGAGGCCTTATCGGTTATCGCAAAAGAAGTGGAGCAGATGACGGATATCTTGTCTGATTTGACCATGCTTACTAATACTGATGCCAGCAGTGAGACGATAAATTATGATGTTGTTGATCTCAATCTGCTCGTCACGGCGGTTGTTCAGTCTCTGAGAATTTTGGCAACGCAAAAGCGCATACATATCAAAGAGGTTCTCGAAGAAGAAAATCTGGAGATAGTCGGAGATGAGAATAAGCTTGAAAAACTATTGAAAAATATCGTCCGAAACGCTATTAAGTATACGGAAAATGATGGTTATATCGAAGTGCGATGTCGGCGTAGCGGGGGAATGGCGAGACTAATCGTTCGCGACACCGGGATCGGTATTCCGGAAAATGATCTGCCTTATATATTTGAACGTTTTTATCGAGTGGATAAAGCCCGATCGCGCAAAGAAGGCGGAACGGGCCTTGGTTTATCGATCTGTAAATGGATTGTGGAAGCGCACGGCGGGCATATCGGGGTAGAAAGCAAGCTCGGGACCGGGTCGGTTTTTACTGTCGATCTACCGATAATCAAGAAGGAAAAAAAATAGACCCGCTGATCAGCGGGTCTATTTTTCGTACTTAGGCTTTCCAGAGGCCGTGCAGATTGCAGTATTCTCTGGCGCTTATTTTTTCTGCTTCTACAGGGAAGAAGGCGAGCGGTTTATCTCCGGGACGGAGATATTGGCGATAAACCTGATTGTCTGCGATTATTTCGATCCACTCGATAAAATGAGCTTCTTCCATCGGGTGTTCGATAGAGCCGACGCTTACTTCGACCCCCTTATCTTTTTTGGTAATCACGGGCACGTGTTTTTCGGTCGAAGCATCGACTGTGTTTTCGTTTTGGAGATCCATCGGAGCGCCACAGCAGACTAGCTGGCCGGCTCCGGTGTGGAGAACAGAAATAATGTTGCCACAAAGCTGGCATTTGTAGACTTCATTCAGTTTGGTCATTTATTTTTTGATTAGTAGGTCTCATTCTTGACCTGATAATAAGCTTGAGGGTGTCCGCAGGCTGGACAAAGCTCGGGAGCGCTGTTTCCGCTGTGTTCGTAACCGCATTTGCGGCAGATCCAGGATGTTTCGGACTCTTTTTTGAATAGGGTGCCAGCCTCTAGATTTTTGACTAGCTGAGCATAACGTTCTTCGTGGTGTTTTTCGGCCTTGGCGATTGCTAACAGGCGGGCAGCAATAGCGTCTAGTCCCTCATTTTTGGCGGTGTCGGCAAACTCTGGATACATGCTGGTCTGCTCATGATTTTCACCGGCTATTGCGGCATGGAGATTTTCGGCGGTTGTTCCGACTGTGGTCGGGCAGCCAGCTTCGAGCTTGATCTCGGATAGATCCTCGTCGGATTCTTTTTTTAATTCGTTAATCAGGCGCATGAGCCATTTGGCGTGCTCATGCTCCTGGTCGGCGGTCTCAGTAAAGATGGCCGATATCTGCTCGTAGCCTTCGTTCTTGGCAATTTTGGCGTATATTGTGTAGCGGTTCCTGGCTTGAGATTCGCCGATAAAAGCGGCGGCCAGATTCTTGATGGTTTGTTTCATAGTTTTTAGATTAGTAATTTATGTAAAAAGTCTTTCGGTATATTATTTTTGGCAATAAGAGCAGAATACAGTCCCCCGGCCAGCAACCTTTTTCTTAATTAGGATTTTTTTGCATACTAGGCAATCTTGCTTAGCTCGACCGTAGACTTTGAGTTTTTTGGTGAAGCTGCCTTTTTGGCCTTTACCATCAACATAATTATTGAAGGTTGTCCCTCTGTTCTCGATCGCGCTCTTTATGATTCGCTTTGTTTCTTTAAATATTTTTTCTATTTCTTCGGGGTGAAGTTTGTCAGCTGGCCGATCTGGCAAAACACCACTGGCAAAAAGGATTTCGTCGGCATAGATATTGCCGATGCCGGCAATTCTTTTTTGGTCGAGCAGCAAGGCTTTGATTGGTAAACGGCTTTTACTTATGATTGCTTTTAAAGAGGTGATTTGGAAATTTTCTTGCAATGGCTCAATGCCGAATTTCGATTTTTCATGTTCAAGTTCTTCTTTACTTACGAGGCGCATGAGGCCGAAGGTTCTCAGATCGTTGAAATAAAGGGCGCTTTTATCGCTAAAGTTAATGATGACGCGTGAGTATTTTTTATTTGCCTGGTCTAGGCTTAGCTTGTCGCTGTGTCCGCCGGCAAAGGTATCGTCTCTTGAAATGTAGACTAGTTGTCCGGTCATTTTGAGATGTACGAGCAGGAAGAGATCGGATTTTTCTAATTTGAAGATGAGCAGTTTGCCTGTGCGATCAATTTCTTTGAAGCTGTTGTTCGGTAAGGTTTTTTGGAATTCGGCGAGATCGGATTTTATGATCCGTTCGAGTTTTATGTCTATGGATCGGATCTTTTTGCCCAAGAGGGCGCTTCGCAGATCTTGGCGGATAGTTTCGACTTCTGGCAGTTCGGGCATATGATTCTTTTGGCTATTCTATAATGATTGGGTTGACTTGTAAAGATGTCTATTTTGAAAGAAGTGGTTAATATTTTTCAGCGTTTCGAGTTTTGCTATCAGTCATCTCCTCGTTGCGGAACAATCTAGCGCTCAAACAGTCCTCACTTCGTCGACGACTGATAATAAAGCTCTTTATTGAGAGTAGAGCTATTTAATGACTGGTGTTTGATTAGTCAAATTTTTTTAGCTCAACCAGTCCGTCTGTAATAGTGATGTAGCCAGATGGTTTTTCGTTCCAGGAACCGGCATTGAGGTAGCGGATGCCGTATTTTTCTTTGCTGAGGATCTTGTGCGTATGACCGCAGAAGACATAATCAACGCCAAGGACGCGAGCGGTCTGGAGCGCCTTATCTGCTACTTCTTTGGAGCTTCTTTTCCATTTTTTACTTTTGTCTTTTATGTAGGAGGTTATGATTTGATAACGATCTATTCTTTTGATCGTGTTATAAAGAAAAAAAACGATTTGACTGAGAAAGTAGTTATTGATCAAGAATTTATCGAATTGGTGGCCGTGGATAGCAAGGAAACGGACATCCCGATGCTTCCAGATATAGTGGTTGCAGACATTGATGCCGAGGAGATTCGAAAGAATGGAGGGTTTGGCATCGTGGTTGCCATGCACCCAGATAAGCTCGCAAGTAGCTGAGAGTTTGCGGAGCTTGGAGAGGACTTCCCAGTGAGCAGTGTTTAAGCGGTGAAAGCGCAGGCCATTCAAGATGTCGCCATTCAGGATCAATCTCTGGAAATCATAAAGCCTAAGCACGTCCAGAAGTTCGGAGCAACGCGCCGAGTAACCACCGAGGTGGATGTCAGAAACGATCAATGTGTCTATCTTGCTTTTTTTTGGTTTGTTTGCTTCTTTCATTTAGCTGTTTCTTTTGCACAGCGGAAACCGGTCGAGCGGCCGCTAAAAGTCGGAGGGGCGACGATATAATGGGAATATTGTCCGGCCTCAGCCGCGTTTTCCCAATAACCTCCTCGCGCTATTGCTCTGATGCCAGAATTTTTGATCCAGAAATAATCTTCGTGATATTCAAGAGGGGCAGTCGGACTGGTTTCGGCGGGCAGGTAGTTTTCTTTTTCGATACCGTAAACAAAGCCGGAAGCTGGTAATTCCTTTCCTTCGTAGATGCCATCGTTGACTGTGCCGTCGATCCATTCCCAGACATTGCCGATCATATCGTAGGCGCCGGCAAAGGAATAACAATTTGCGCCTGAACCTGTAAGACCGGGTTGTTCGGTCCAATTACTGGAAACCTGGCAATCATCTGGCCCCCAAGCGCTTTCTTTGTCTGGGGTGCCGAGTGCAGCTTCAGCCCATTCCCGATTCGTGGCCAGGTGTTTGCCGGCTTTGCGACAGGCGTAAATAGCTTGATCTTGGGAGATGGAAGTCCAAGGAAGGATGTCTGATTCGGAATTTACTTGACAGTCGGGGGTGTCAATATTGGCCTGGCTTTCATTCAGGTTTTTAGGAGTCGGATGAGGGCAGTTTTTGCTAGCGGAGGCCTCGAAACGATCGATGCAAAAAGATCCCCAGGCGGCATCGACTAAGTCCATGTCACTCGGGCAGGGTCCAATGCTTTTTTGTCCAAGAGCTCTGGCAATGATGGATTCAGAAAAATTATCACGGTGGTCAACGGCATCGATACCGAGAGTGGAGAGGAAAATAGCGGGGATTGCGATAAGCGCTCCTTTTAGGATGTAGGAATTGATTTTTTTCATCGGGTCTTATTGTTCTAATGGTATCACAAGTTGGGGATTATATTAAGGGGGGTATCAATATAACAGAATGATAACCCGTTTGCGTTCAGCTTATCATCGGGAGAGCTATGATGTATAAATTCTTTGTTGTTATCAATCCAAAGTAAAAGGGGCAAGCTAAGCTTGCCCGGGTTGAGGGTTAGTCAAATTCCAACTGGAGAGCCTCCGCTAAAAAGAACCGGAAGTTGTTGTACCCTGGGTAGTCGAGAACGATGTAGCTCGCCTCTCCGCGTAGATATTCCCAGGTATGGGGAATGTTGCGCCGAGTAAGAGCCTCGCTCACATGCCTTATCCTGCGTGCGCAAGTCGGGCAGTGATCGTGTGAAAGAGCGATTTCGAGCATGATCTTGCCCCCATCTCGGTCCAGGATCATTTCTCTACTGTGCTTCCAGCCCCTGATGTAAAGCCTCTGCTTCTCCATCCTGACCTCCTGTGTTGGTTGTTGGTTGCGATCTTGCTCCTTGTCCAAACTATAGTAAATCGTAAATATGAATTCCTAAATTGTGGCAGATAAAATAATTTAATCTTTCTTTATGACTATTAAATAAGTTTAAGCTTGAAATAATTTTTGTCCAAAAATGTGGACAATATGAATAACACAATTCAATGTATTAATAAAAAAACACATCTGAGTTCAGACGTGTTTTTTATCCACTTCTTAAAATCGCTTTTAAGAAGTGCTTGTACCAAAAGACCATAAAGCATCAAAGATGTTCTTTAGACTCAAACTAAAAGTCTTGCTGGTTATTATGAAACCGAGTCCTTCCTCCTCTGGGGTGATAATAGCTACCCTGTCATCGTAAATAAAAATCATACCGGGGACGTTTACTCCGACGGGTAATAACTTAACCTCCCTGAATTCCTTCTGCTGTTTCTCTATCCAGCCTTTTTTGAATTCGTCATCACGTGGACGTAAGCAACGGGAAAATATTTTCTTCTCCATGCGCCTGGATGTGAATGTAATCTTGCCGTTGGCTGCCTTTCGAAGATCCCTGTGAGAGCCTATTGAACGAACAATCTTTTCATGGCATGCTAGCTCTTCTTGGGCTATTTGTTGTACGCCATTGACTCCTTCGAACAGTCTCAATTTAACTATCCTTTCTGTAGCTGAAAGTTGTTTCAATTCTGGTAGATATTTTTCCAGCAATGCCAGACGCCCCTCAATTACGCCTTTGAGCTTGTCAGCATTCTCAGCAGCATAACGAATCACTTTTTGGTGCTTATACCGACTTGCAAGACCCATCTCGATAAGATTATCAAGATGATGGTAGCAGGTAGTTCTCGGCAGGCCGGTTTTTTTTGAGATGATCGAAGCTGGCGCATCTTCCAGTTTTAAAAGGGCGAGGTAAACTTTTTGGCTTTTTTCATCCAGACCTATGGAGTTTAATGCTTTTGTTAAGGACATATAGTAAAATTAATTATTCTTTTCCTGTTATTGCTTATTTTTTTTGTTTATTTATTTCTACCAATCTCACAATTCACTTGAACATTTCTGTTTTTGCCCGCGCCTCATTTCAGTCTTTATGGTAACACAAAAACACCCCATTTTACAGGGGTGTTTTTGATTTACTTCTTTGGGTGACTAGAGGGAATCGAACCCTCGTCACCGGGACCACAACCCGGTGTACTAACCGTTGTACTATAGCCACCATAATTCAATCCTTGTAAAAATAGATTTTTGCTTTTTCTGATTCAAGCTTGCCTTTTGGCTCCCAGCCCGGGACTGGAAATTTGTAGCTTATGATCCGGGCACCAGGACGGCACTCTTTTTTGAATTTTTCTTTGAGCTTGGCCATGGTGTCTATGTTCAGATAACAGTATATAACATCCGCTTCTTTTAAGTCAATCTTGAAAATATTCTTTCTTTTTATCGTGATATTTTTGTAGCCATGAAGCTTGATCTGGAGCTTTGCGATCAAATAAGGCAGGAAAGAATATTCGAAACCGATCGATCGACTCTGCGGAAAGCGACGGGCGATTTCTTGGAGAAAGCCAGCGCTACCACAGCCAAGCTCATAAAAACACTCATTTCCCTTGAGGTCAAGATGGGAAATAATCGCTTTTATAGTCTGGCCGTGCGTATTCAGATAGGGAGCAAAGCCGCGGAAGAGAATGTTGTAAAATTGGACACTGAAAAAAACAGCAAAGACGAGCAGGAAAAAGAAAAATAGAATAAGGAGTAGTTCCATAGGCTGGTCAGAGTGCTAATAATAATGGCCGTGTCCTCAGCAGGGATCGAACCTACATAACCAGCTTAGAAGGCTGGTGTTCTATCCATTGAACTATGAGGACCCTTGGTGGAAAAAGCGAAGTAATTGGAAATAAGCAGAAATGGCTTTTTCTTATCTTTTCTATTATGGAGAGATAAAAGAAAAAGCCGGACAATTATTCGGCTCCATATGGACACTATAATAGATATAAGCCACAAAGTCAAGCTGATCAGGACTCTTGCATTATTTTTTCAAAAATGTTATCGTAAGCACGTTATATTATTAATATTGCCTTGGCTTGGATAAGGATTTGAAACCTTTTCTCGGCTAAGGAACGAAGTCTATGATAGACAAGAAACTAAAACAGCGGATTATCAACCGCTTCAAGAAACATGATAATGACACTGGTTCGACCGAAGTTCAGATCGCTATTCTGACCGAGGAGATTAGCCAGCTCTCAGAGCACTTAAAGGCTCACAAGCAGGATCATTCATCTCGTCGTGGTCTCCTCAAGAAGGTTGGCGAACGTCGTCGTCTGCTCAAATATCTGCAGAAGGAAAATGAGGAATCATTCCAGGATGTGGCCAAGAAGCTCAAACTCAAGATTGCCAAGAAAATGATCGAGGACGAAGAAGAAAAGAAGCGAAAAGAAGAAGCTTTGCTCGCGCTCGAAAATGCAAAGCACGAAGATGAGGAAGAAGACGAAGTGGAGGAAAAAGATAAGGAATAAAAACTCAAACTTTTTATGATAAAACACAAGGAGCAGAGAGTGGGCATATTGGTAGATGTTTCAAACATGTATCATTCGGCCAAGAATCTGTATAACAAGAAAGTCAATTTCCGGGAGGTCTTGGAATCAGCCGTGGCTGGTCGCAAGCTGATCCGTGCGACTGCCTATGCAGTACGGACCGAGAGTGAAGAAGAAACACCTTTTTTCGAGGCTTTGAGCCAGCAAGGCTTCGAAGTCAAGATGAAGGATCTCCAGGTATTTGCCGGCGGAGCCAAGAAAGCCGATTGGGATGTCGGTATTGCCATGGATGCGATCAAGCTCGGCGATAAGCTGGATGTGGTCGTGCTCGTGTCGGGTGACGGAGATTATCTGCCGATGGTCTCCTACCTCCAGAATACGAAAGGATGCCTGGTCGAGGTGGTGGGTTTCCGCCAGACTACCTCGAGCGCTTTGATCGAAGCAGCGGACGACTTTCTTAATCTGAGCGAAGATAGAAAATTCTTATTGAGATAGCATGACGAGGGGAGGCTTAGCGCCTCCCCTTCTGATTGTGTGTCGAGCTCTGGGTGTTGATAGTCCTCGCGCCTAGGTCTTAATTCATAATCGACTGGTCTTCGGATATTGAGAACTGTAGTCGATGGCTACAAGTCTTTAATCTGAAGACCAGCATAAAAAGGCTGTTTTTATTTTTGGACAAAGGCAGCCCTTGACAAATCTATGACCAAGAAAGATCAAGAATTCTCAACTCTTTGGCATGGACGCACTTTGACCTTGCGCACCGGCCTGCTCGCGAAACAAGCAGATGCAGCCGTGATCGCGCAATACGGCGATACGGTCGTGCTTGCGACAGTGGTCCAGGGCAAGGAGGACCGGGAGGGGATAGACTATTTTCCGCTCATGGTTGATTTTGAGGAAAGGCTTTATGCCGCCGGAATCATCAAAGGCTCTCGTTGGGTCAAACGTGAAGGACGACCGACCGAAGAGTCTATCCTTTCCGGACGCATGATCGATCGTTCGGTGCGGCCGCTCTTTGATGATAGTTCTCGCAAGGAAGTACAGCTCGTTTTGACGGTATTTTCCGTAGATCAGGAAAATGATCACGACGTGGTCGCTATGGTAGCTGCCTCGGCGGCTCTTTCGATCGCGGGTGTAAAATGGGACGGTCCGATCGGCGGTATCCGGGTCGGTCGCAAGGATGGCCAACTCATCTTTAACCCGACTTATGCAGATAGGGCTGAGAGTGATCTCGATCTCATCGTCTCTGGTACGGAGAAGCGGACGCTAATGATCGAAGCGGGTGCCAATGAGGTGAGCGAGGCTGATATGTACGAGGCAATCCTGGCTGGACAGCGCGAAATGTTGCCAGCTATCGAGCTGGTCAAAGAGCTCAAGCGGACAGTGGGCGTAAAAACGCATACGGAAAAAGAAGTCAGAAAGAGTGTC
Organism: uncultured Gammaproteobacteria bacterium; assembly: GCA_964539005.1. Taxonomy (GTDB): domain Bacteria; phylum Patescibacteriota; class Patescibacteriia; order Patescibacteriales; family UBA12075; genus JBBRXK01. The sequence goes on from CAZIGB010000001.1 coordinate 10,720, forward strand.
GATGATCAGGAGAAGGATAAACAGAAAGAGGAAGTCATCAATAAGGCAGAAGCTTGGCTCAAGCAGAACGTTAATCAGACATTGTTCAATAAGGAGTATTATACTAAAGGCGAGCGAAAATTGGCAGTATCTGCGATCAAGGAAAATCTGGATGAATATCTTTTTAGCGAGGGCTACGGCAAGGACATGCGTTCATATGCTATCGGTCGGACAGCGGAAAAGGCGATTGACGCTGAGGTAACCAGAGAGATTCTCGAGAATGATCGTCGGGTGGACGGTCGTGGCATCACTGAGATCCGCGCTCTCACGGCTGATGTGAACGTGTTGCCTCGTAACCATGGCGCTGGTCTTTTCTCTCGTGGAGAAACTCAGGTGATGTCGATCGTAACCTTAGGCTCAGCTGGCATGGCGCAGACCCTTGAAGGCATCGAAGGCACGGGCACGAAGCGCTACATGCACCACTATAATTTTCCGTCGTTTTCGGTCGGCGAGGCTCGTCCGAACCGCGGTCCGTCTAGGCGTGATATCGGGCACGGAGCGCTCGCTGAGAAAGCGCTTGATCCGATGATCCCAGCCAAGGAAGACTTTCCTTATACTATCCGCGTGGTATCCGAAACTCTCGGATCGAACGGCTCCTCCTCGATGGGGGCGACTTGCGCCTCGACTCTGGCCCTGATGCACGCTGGTGTGCCGATCCGTAAGCCAGTGGCCGGAATCGCTATCGGTCTTGCTTCGAATGAAGACATGAGCAAGTGGAAAGTAATCACTGATATCCAGGACTTGGAAGACGGCAAGGGGGGAATGGATTTCAAGGTGGCTGGCTCGGCTGATGGCATCACGGCTATCCAGCTTGACACTAAAACTATCGGCTTGACAGCGGAGATAGTCAAGGAGGCTTTACGCCAAGCAAAAGAGGCGCGGATGAAAATATTGACAGTCATGCTCGAAGAGATTCCGGAGCCAAATAAAGAATTATCTCCTTATGCGCCGCGGATTGTCAGCTTCCATATCAATCCTGATAAAATCCGGGAAGTTATCGGTACCGGAGGCAAAGTTATTAATGAGATTATTGCCGCTTGCGATGTTCAGATCGATATCGAAGATGACGGCTTTGTCATGGTCTGCGGTGTCAATGCGGATAACACGGCTAAAGCCGTGAGCTGGATCAAGGACATTGTCCGAGAGATCGAAGCGGGTGAGGTTTTTACCGGCAAGGTAGTGCGGATGCTTGATTTCGGCGCCTTTGTCGAGCTTCTTCCCGGTCGGGATGGGATGGTCCATGTGAGCGAGCTTGCTCCTTATCGGATCGGAAAACCGTCTGATCTGATCAGTGAAGGCGATACCGTAACGGTTCGCGTGAAAGAAATAGATGATCAGGGCCGGGTAAATCTGACTATGAAGGGACAGCCGGAAAATGAGCATCTCTGGAAAGATGAAAAAGGAAAGCAGCAAGGCGGGGGATTTGGCGGCGATCGTGGCGGTAGTAATGGGGGAAGATTTAATGATCGTCGACCAGGTGCCCAGAGAGATAGAGGCCCAAGACCGCCGATGAATAGATAGAAAAAAGAAGCAATAAAAAAAGAACACCGGAAGGTGTTCTTTTTTTTGAGATTTAGTCTTTTTTCAGGACTTTTTCGTAAAGAGAAAGATATTCAAGGGCTGATCTGTCCCAAGAAAAATCTTTTAGCATGCAATTGCGCATGAGTTTTTTCCAGTCTTTGGTCTGGCTAAAGTAGACATCGATGGCTGTTTCAAGAGTCTGTAACAAGGCTTCGCTATCTATCTTTTCAAAAGTAAAGCCATTGGCCTGTTCTAGGTTATTAAAAACGAAGCCGCCTGCTTGTCTCTCGAATTCAGTATTTATGACAGTGTCTTTTAGTCCTCCGGTAGAACGCACAAGCGGGACAGCGCCGTAGCGCATGGCGATCATCTGGCCGAGGCCACAGGGCTCGAATCGGGATGGCATCATGAAGATATCGCAAGCAGCGTAGATCCGTCTGGCCAGAGCTTCATCGAACTGGGAAACAAAGGCAATCCTGTCCGGGTGTCGGTCGGCTAATATGCGTAAGGTATCTTCGTATTTTTTTTCGCCTTCACCCAGGATAACAAAATAACAATCAAGCTCGGCGAATCTTTCTGTAATTAGATCAAGTCCCTTTTGCCAGGTGAGACGGCTGATGATGGCGACGATTGGCCGCTTGCGATCCGGTTTTAGGCCTAACTCTTTTTCTAGCGCGCTACGGCAACTTATTTTTCCTTTTAGCTCATTGGCGGAAAAATTCTTGACTAAGTATTTGTCAGTAGCGGGATCATAGGAATCGATGTCGATGCCATTCAGGATGCCAAATAGATCATCGCTTCTTTTTTTGATAATTCTTTCTAAGCCGGCGCCGTAAATCTCTGTTTTTATCTCTTTGGCATAGTTCGGACTGACTGTGCTGACAAGATCGGCATTCAAGATTCCTTGAACCATGAAATTGATGTCACCGTTCTGCGCGTCTTTACTCAGTGTCTTCAGGGATTCGGGGTTAAGATTGCCGGTCGAAAGCACTTGGGGCGTGGTTTTGCCTTGGTAGCTGAAATTGTGGATGGTATATATGGTCTTAATCTTTTCTAAACCGGGAATACCTTTGGCTTTTATGAGATCAGGAATCAGAGCTGTGTGAAAATCGTGACAATGGATGATATCTGGGTGGAAGCCGATGTCATTAAGGAGACTAAGCGTGGCCAGAGAAAAAAAGAGAAAACGTTCGGAATTATCATTGTTTACATAGACGCTTTGAAAGCGGAAATAATCAGGGGCTTCTAAAAAATAGACCACAACATCGGATCCGGGTAATTTGCCTTGCCAGACAGAACAGGCGATATCGAGGCGTCCTGAACGGACGGCTTTGTCTCTCATGATCCGCTTTAGATCGTGTTTTTTTGGATCAATAGAGCCATAGAGAGGCATGATAAGGCGGACATCTGGTCCTAGCTTTTTGATTGCTGGCGGCAGGCTTGATAAGACGTCGGCTAGGCCGCCAACCTTGGCAAAGGGGGCGGCTTCGGCCGTGGCCATAAGGATTTTCAGTTTGTTTTTCATTTGATTTATGCAGAATATTCTTCGCCGATAAAGGCCATGATTTTTTTGACCAGGGTCTGGTCGGGCAGGATATTCGTATCTATGATCAGATTCTTGAGAGAGGATCTTTTTAGCTCACGTTCGTATTCGTCTTGTTGGGCAATGTACCAGGCTGGGGAACGAAGAATTTTTTCGTAATGAGGGTAGAGATTTAGGCGGTCCTTAATCCTTTGTTTGAGAACAGCTTCTTCGCGCGGGAAGCGGACTAAAATAATTCGGAAGTCAAGTTCAAGAAGTTCTCTCTCGAGCGCGATATAGTCAGGTTCGCGACCGAAATGGAGCCGATTGTAGACTATATCGGATAAATGAAATTTCTCGATGAGCAGATTCTTGCTGCTGAGCTCTTTGAAAATATTGAGATAATGGCCGATTATCGGACGACCGTGCTCAGTGCCGAAAATACCGACATCGCAGTTGAACCAATGGCAGCCATCAAGGAGGACTTTATTCTGATTGTAGCGGGCTTCGAGCTGGTCATAGACTTGTGACATGAGCCAGCTTTTGCCAGCTAGTTCAGCCCCTTCAAATATCAAGTGATTGGCCATAAAATCTTTTTGTCATTATACCACAAGACGCTCTGTCTTGCATCAGGCATATAAAAACAGGCTCCGAAGAGCCTGTTTTTGATCAGGAGATGATTTTTTCGATGCCGTTCAAGTGCTCTGAGTCGATCCGGAAATAGTCCCAGGATCTTTGCAGTAGAAAGCCGTTTCCTTCAATCTTGTGGAAATCCGAGCCGCCTGTTTCAATAAAGCCGTATTCACGAGCTAAATGTTGGATATACATGATCGCTCCGTAGGAATGATGGGGGGAAAGGACTTCGATACCATCAAAGCCGATCTGTTTCAATTTTTGCCAAAGCTTGCGGTTGATATAGGATGATTTGGCTGGATGACAGAGGATGATTTGACCGCCGATTTTTTTGCGGAGCTCGAGAACCCGTCTGATGTCTATGTGGCTATTTTTGAGCATTGGCAAACTTTTTTTGTTGTGGAAGTATTCACTGATAATGTCATTTTCGCGCGGGTTTTTGGTATCGAGTTGCTTTTGGATTAGTTTGAAGTTGTGAGGTGTGGCCACTATATCATCGATTACCCGATTGACTGGAACATAGTGGTTGTATTTGTCGATTATGCGGTCGATGTCAATCTTGAATCCTTGATCTATCATCCGGGCAAGGATGCGGCGCATCTGCTGGCGGCGTCTTTGTTGGCTAAGGCGCAAAAGATCGTGCAGACGCGGATCAGTCTCGTCAAAGTTATACCAAAGGACATTGAATTTGTGGCTGCCCAGAGTTGCATACAGTTCTATGCCTGTGATTGTTTTTATTTTTAACTTTTCGCAGGCCTTGCGGAATTCATAGGTTCCGCGGACAGTATTGTGATCGGTCAGGGCAGCAACTTTTACGCTTTGTTTATGGATGAATTCGGCTAATTCGGTCGGACTGAGATAGCCGTCAGAATAGGTGGAATGCAATTGGAGGTCGATACGCATAGGCTTGGGATAATTTTTATATTTAGAGTTTGATGTTTAGATCCTGGCTGACTAGGCGCATGAGCTCTTCGGCGCGCAAGGGTTCTGGATCAATTTTGAGCAAGAAGTGGGTAGCGGTTCTCATGTTGGTCCAATTGTGATAGAGCTTGATCCGGGCTAGAATTTCTGGAGAATCAAGATTGATGCCGGTGATCCGGGAATATTCAGACAGGAAAAGACGGCACATGCGGTCACTGAAAGTTTGGTCATTGATCTTGCGGCCGATCATGTAAGCGGTCTGCTGGGTGAAGGAGCCGAGGTCGCGGGCAAAATCAGATAGCGATAGATCCGTAAAATCGATGAGGGCGATCTTGTCCGAGCTCATTCGGATGATGTTTTCCGGATGGGCATCACCGTGAACGAGCCAGCGCTCTTGTCCTGGTGTAAAGAAGGATTTTTCGTGAGTTAGGAAGATGTTGTAAGCTTCTTGGTAAAAGGAGAAGTAATCCGGGTGTTCGTTCTTGATCCGGTCTAGGATGTGGATTACGCCTGGATTGATCGTTTTTATGCGCGCATAATGCTTGTCTGGTTGGAAGCTGGGGTCAGGAAATATACTGTGAAGTTTTGCAAAAAGACCGGCTGTCCTGGGTATCATCTCTTCGATTATTTCTCGATCGTTTTTTCGGATGTAATAATAGAGATTACGACCTTCTACGCCGCGATAGAAAGTGCCTTTGAAATAAGGAGAATAAAACAGTGGATGAGGAATGGAGAGGTTACCGGAAGAGAAGCCTTGGCGCCAGAGAAAGTCCAAGGATTTAAAAACACATTTGCGAGATTCGTTGCTGTGGGCAGTACAGAAGATGGGCAAGGTGTGATGAGTGCCGTCATGCGCGAGAAAACTAGCTTCGAATTCAAAGACAACATGGTAAGTTGTTTCCCAGATCAGTTTTTTGTGCGGGATGATCCGGATTTTTTCTATTGTTCGAAAGTCTGGATAGAGGGGGAGAAGTTTTTTGCGAAGATAATCAGTGACGTATTTTTCGTCGAGCAGTTTGCGGATTTTGTTCATAGAAGTCTAGGAAGCCTCATTTTTCCAATGACTGGTCCAGTGTTTTTCCCAGATCATTTTTTTGAGGTCAATGAATAGATTTTCAGCTTTTACTTTGGTGGCGCGACTGGCAACATCTTCGATCGCGCGGATGGAACGGATGAACTCATTCATGCCCCGTTCGATCTCGTCCGGATTCCAGGCATGTGGTCCGAAGATGTGGCTGAAGTCTTTGCCGCTGGCCCACCAGAAAGTACAGCTAGCCAGACCGCGGACTAGGTGCCAGCGAGACCAGTAATGATTCTCATCTGCAGAAAATTTTTCCGAGGTCTTGTAGGCGAGGTCGGCTAGCTCCCAAAGTTTGGCGTGAATGGGGTTATCGTGGTCTTGCCACATGAAATAAGGCTTATTCTGTTCGAGGTCTTCAAGGCTGGACTCCCAGTTCGAAGGAAGCGGCTTCACTTTTCCGGCAGAATCGTTTTTACTGATAAATTGAGAGATGGTCATCGTGTCAAAGCCGCCCCGATGAAGCAGAGCCTCGAATTCTCCAGTCTGGTCAAGGTGTCTTAGGCCATAGAGTTCGCCATCCGTGGCGGTGATAATCGTTTTGTCGCTGTTTAGGAAATGATTGATCGTCTTTGGGACAAAGGTGCTGGAATGTCTGCGAGAGCGAAAGATGACAGAAAGGTCTAAGCCTTCGAGAGTATAGTATCTTTCTGTGTCTAAGGCGCCGAGTGCGCCCTTTCCGGATATTTCATCGAGAATGATCCATTGGTAGCCGCTCTGGGCGATTATTTTGGCTACGTTTTCTCCGTAGGCCATTTCCGGAAGAAAGAAGCCGGCCGGCTTGAAATCGGATCCAAAATGTTTCTGCAACAAGGCTTCGTTTTCTTTGATCTGTTGCCTGATTTCATTCTCGGGGATAAGGGGCAGAAGTGGATGGTAGCAGGCGGTTCCGGAAAGCTCAATCTGGCCTTTTTCAATCAGTGAATGGATGTCTTTGATCAATTTGTCGTAGCCCAAATCTTCCCAGCGCAAGAGCAGAGAGCCGTTGATATTGAGAGTAAAATGGATATCCGGACTCTCTTTGAGGGCGCGGATGATCCTTTTGTAGCTCAGCTCGGTCGCTTCGCGGATGATGTGGGCATCCGTGTTGACCGGTTGGTAAAGGTGGAGAAAATTCAGCCAAAGCATTTTTTGACTATTAAGAATTAACAGCTAACGATTGATAGCTATTGTATTTATTGATTATTCAGGGGTCTTTTATTTAGGGACAATATTTCAGTGTTAAAGAGTTGATTGTCAATTATTGCTCGTTTTTAATATTTTCTTATAAAGCACGACGTATTTTTTGGCGGGTATTTCCCAGGTGTTCGATTCTCTCATGGCGCGGACTACGAGGTCGCGCCAGACTTGGCGATGCTTAAAATTTTCCAAGGCGGCAATGATAGAGCCATAGAGAGCCAAGGCATTGAAAGCGCTGAATGAGAAGCCGTTGCCACGACCGGTTTTCGGATTGAAGTTTTGGACAGTGTCATTCAGGCCGCCGACTTTGCGCACGACCGGTATGCAGCCATAGCGCATCGCTATCAGCTGGTTTATGCCGCAAGGCTCATGATGCGAAGGAAGAAGAAAGATATCGGAGCCGGCATAAATCAAGGTTTCGATACGCCGATTGCCCTTGAAGGGGAGCCAGACTATTTTTTTCGGATGTTTTTTGTGAAATTTTTTCAGCGTCTGGATATAGTTCTTGTCTCCGTCACCCATGACAATGATCTGGAGATCGAAGCGCAGGAGCGGCTCGATAAGCTCGGCAAAGAGCTCAAAGCCTTTCTGATAGGCGATTCTCGAGGTCAGGCAGATTACCGGCACTTCGCGGTCGATAGGCAGACTGAGCAATTTTTGCAAATGTTCCTTGTTGAGCTTTTTTCGTTTTACTTTACGATGGTCGTAGCGGCGGAACAGACCCGGGTCTTTTTCAGGATTGTAAGCATGATAGTCGATACCGTTTATGATGCCGAAAAGCCGATCTTCGCGATTTTTCAGGATGCGATGCAGGTCTTGGCCGAATTTTTTGGTCATTATCTCTTCCCGGTATTGCTCGCTGACGGTGGAGATGCCATCGGCAGACAAGATGGCTCGTTTGACAAAGTTGACATTGCAGAGATTGGGGTCGCTTAAGCGCGGCAAGCGACTGTGGCCGTAATCTTTCTCTTCAAGCGGGACATCCCACCAGTTGCGTCCCATCTGAAAGACGAGATTGTGGATGGTGAAAATAGTCTTGGCTTTTTTGAGTGTTTTTGAATAGCGGAAATCAGTTTTGAGATAATAGGGAATGAGGCCGGTCTGCCAGTCATGGCAATGGACGATATCAGCCTCAAATTTCAGAAGAGAGATCAGCTTGAGGGCGGCTACGTCAAAAACCATCCAGCAAGCATTCTCCTGGGTAGAGGCGTAAGGACTCTTCTTCTTGGCTAGATATTCTTTGCTCTCGATGAAATAGACAACCAGGCCGTTTAAGAGGTAGGCTTTGTGATAGCTAACCCGTACCGATTCGACAGAATTGATATAGATATTGACGTCTTTTAGGAAAAGTTTTATCTGGTACTTGTTCTTGTCGATCAGTTGGTTGTAAAAGGGGGTAATGATGATTATCTCGTGGCCAAGACGATGGAGCGCCTTGGGCAAGCTGCGCGCGACATCAGCTAGTCCGCCGGTTTTGGAGTAGGGATCGAGCTCAGAGCTTATCGAAACGATTTTTAGAGGTTTGGACATAGAAGGTATTTTCTATCTTGGCAAATGGTTTGAAGCGCAGATCGCGCCCGCGAGAGCATCAGCCGCATCATCCGGCTGGGGGATCTCATTGAGATTGAGAATGGTCTTGACCATGCGTTGGACTTGTTTCTTGTCGGCTTGGCCATAGGAAGCGACAGCTTGCTTGATCTGGAGGGGTGTGAATTCGACCAAGTGGATACCGTGTCTTTTGGCGGCTAGAAGGACAACACCGCGAGCATGCCCGACAATAAGCGCGGTTTTTACGTTCTTGCAGAAAAAAAGCTGTTCGACCGAGACGAGCTCAGGCTGATAGCGCGTAATGAGCTGATCGAGAGATTCGTAGAGTTGCCAGAGACGTTCCGGCAGATCCAGGCTGGCCGCTGTCCTTATGCTACCATAATCAAGACATTCAAGTTTTCCTTTTTTGGCTCGAATGACACCATAGCCGGTATCCGCGATACCTGGATCGATCCCGATTATGATATCTTTCATAGGGATCAAGCCAGGTTGGAGTAATAATCAGCCACATCTTCGCAGTCTTCCAGAGCTTCTTCGAGCTTATCAGCTTTTTCCTGCTCTTCATCGCCAAGGCTAAGCGTATCCTTGGCGATAAATTCAATATCAGCCGATTCGATCTCTATCTGTCTGGAGTCGAGATGTTTTTTTAATTCTTGCAGAGATTCGACTGAGGAGATTATGGTAATTCCCTCTTCTTCTTTTTGCAGATCTTCAGCCCCTAGCTCGATTAGTTCAAGCTCGACATCTTCATTTAAAGCAGTGGCGTGACTGATGGGAATGCGGATGACGCCTTTTTGGGAAAAATTCCACATTACCGATCCCAGCGCTGCGTTACATTTGGAGAGTAGGTGCCGAATGTTGGAGGCGCTGCGATTCTTGTTGTCTGAAAGGACTTTTATGACATATTGAGTGTTGGCAGGACCGATTGCTTCGTAAATAAGCTCCATGATCGTATCTCCGGCTAGCTCGCCAGTGCCTCTTTTGATTGCTTTTTCAATATTATCCTTGGGCATGTTGACTTGTTTGGCTTTGTCAACCGCCATGCGGAGCATAAAGTTCGTATCGATATCGCCGCCTTTTTCCTTGGCAGCAATGGTTATAAGATTGGAAAGTTTGGTAAAGGTGGCCCCTCTTTTTGCGTCAGTCGCGCCTTTTTTGCGCTTGATGGTGGCCCATTTGCTGTGTCCTGACATATCTTTTTTTGATTAGCTTGAATATAAGAAAATCAGGCCTTGCCTGATGCTATCAGCTTAGCATAATAATCGAAAAAATCAAGTGTTTTAAGCGGTTTCTCTAGGTCTTGAGATGGGGAGGCGAGAGTGCGAATCTTTGCGGATTTTTTTCTTCTCGTGCTATAATGTTGATAGATTTTTAATTAAAGAAAAAACTATGAGTCTTGACGACAAATCGATCTATCAGAAATTAGATCAGGACAGGATAGCAGAGTCTATCGCCAAGTTGCCTGATCAGATCAGGCAGGTAATAGAAGACGCTCGGGTACTGAAAATCCCGAAGGAGTATTCCGAAATCGATAATATCGTATTGGCTGGCATGGGCGGATCGAATCTCGGTATCCGGATTATGCGCCAGGCTTTTGCGGATCAAATCAAGGTACCGATCAATATCACAGCTGGATACGGTGTCCCTGCCTATGTGAATGAAAGAACCCTTTATATCATATCATCTTATTCTGGCGGAACAGAAGAACCGCTGTCGACTTATCAGGAAGCGCGTCGGCGAGGAGCAAAGATTATTGCCATTACCAAGGATGGAGAGAATAATCCCTTGAAAGATCTCATGCTCGAGGAAGACATTCCGGGCTACATATTCAAGGCAGGAGAGAATCCGTCCGGTCAACCGAGGCTTGGCTTAGGCTATTCAATTTTTGGAATAGCGCTTCTCTTGGCTAAGGCGGGCATAATCGAGATCGATGTAAAAGAAACAGAAGACATAATCGCTCAGCTCGAGATCGGTAGTCGGAAGCTGGGCGTGAATGAGCCGACTGATCTCAATCAGGCAAAACGAATTGCTCTGGCTGTTGCTGGCAAGATGCCGATTTTGGTCGCAGCGGAGCATCTGTCTGGCAATCTCCATGTTATGCGCAATCAGATCAATGAGAATGCGAAGGCTTTCTCATCTTATCTGATCCTGCCTGATGCTAATCATTTTGCGATGGAAGGACTTGTGAATCCGGCTCTCAATAAGGAGGCTCTGGTCTTTGTCTTTTTTAAATCTGATTTGTATTCAGCTCGAGTGAAGAAGCGAATGGATCTGACAATCGAAGTGGTGAAGAAAAACGGGATCGAGGTAGTCGAATATGCAAGTAAAGAGGGGAGTCGCAAGGCTCAATGTTTCGAGCTTCTCCAGCTCGGCTCTTGGCTTGGATATTATATGGGCATAAATTATGGCGTAAAGCCGGCTGATATTCCCTGGGTGGATTGGTTCAAGGAACAGCTGAAATAAATTTTTGTCACAAAAAAAGGACGCATTGAAGCTGTCCTTTTTTTATCCGGAAAATTAGAAGTTGCGATAGATCTCAAAGAAGGCAGGTTCCAGCTTGGCTAGTTCTTTGGGGAAAGTCGTTTCGGTTGCGTTCTCGATGTCGCTCAGGACAGACTCGAAATACTTGTTCTGGTCATAAGTTCTGGCGCTTTCCGTTAATTCTTTGTAGGCAGTGTAGCTTAGCTTGAGATCGGGCAAGAGAAGCAGCGCCTCAGCGCTAGAGGAGGCAGAGGAGAGATTTTTGGTTGCTTTATACATTAAATAAAGCTGATTTTCCTCAGGAAAATGATTTTTGGGGTCGCTAATTTCGAGTAGCATAGCTTGGCACTGGTCAATGAGAATGATGGCGTCCGCGGGCGCCTTGGCGATTTTTTCTGATGCTTGGAGTTTTTCGTAGATTTCGGATAGGGTTTTTTGCCATGTCTCTGCTTCGATATCGCTTGGCGGAGTATTGATGAACTCGTTGATCGTGTCGCGCCAAAGAGCGAGCAGGTCTTTTTGGTAAAAGCTGAATTTTTCCAGGTCATTGTCATGGGTAGCGATCCGCATCAGTCTGATCGTGGCAAGGAAAGAGGTCACGCTCTCCTGGAAATCAGCGGGGCGCGGAGGGATAGAGTGCTCAAACTCTGTAGCGGTCGGAGCGGGTTGGCTCTTTTTTTTCTGATGATAATAACTAAGCCCGAGAGTAGCGATAATGAGGACAAGGCTAAGGATGGCCAGTTGTTTGGAATTAATCTTTTTCATAAGAAAGAATCTTTTGCGCTTCGAAATGATTCGTATCAGTGATGCGTCCGATCAGACGGAGCTTATTGCCGGGATAAATCAGGGAAGAGTCGATCTGAGCAGAGCTGGCAAAACCGAGATTCCAGGTTTTACCATCGAATCCGGCCAGAATGAAGCTGTCGGTCGATTCAATCGTGGCAACCGTGCCAGAGAGAAGTCCCTTTTCCGCGGCTTGCCAGACGCGATCACGATCACCCATTAGCCAGAGATAAGAAGGTGAATCAAGAACAAGATTTTCGAGAGACCGGGAAATATCTAGGTAGCAAGCTCCGAGGCTGATAGCCAAGGATAAGAAAATAACGATAATAAGCGGCTTTAGCCGATAAAATGAACGGCGCATAAGACTGAAATAAGATAGACAAGCGATGAAAAGCGTGATAAGCGCGACCACAAAGGCCTTGATTGGAAAGATGATTAGGAAGAATGAGGCAATACTATCACTATAAAGCTTGGCTATTTCCCAATCGGCAGAAATGGTCACATGGCAGACCAGGGCAAAAAAGAGGGTAGAGACAAGAATAGAAAGCAAAAACACGAGCCAAAGGAAGCTATCTACTAAGAGGCGTGGCCAGTCTTCATGGTAATTGTTTTGAGAAAATCTGATCATGCTTTTATTATAGCATGGGTGAGACTATATTCAATAATGGCTAGCGGCTTGACAATCGAGCTTGGCTATATTATGCTATTTTCAGTCCCGTAAAGGGCTATTATTTTTTCCAGGTCCCTTCGTCTAATGGTTAGGACACCAGGTTTTCATCCTGATAACAGGGGTTCGATTCCCCTAGGGATCACATATAAATGCTCCTTTTTTAGGAGCTTTTATTATAATTTCTTATATGTGGGTACTTGGTATAGAGACAAGCTGTGATGAGACAGCGGCGGCGATTGCCGATGATAGCGGGAATTCGATCCGGATCGTTTCGGAGCTTGTTTCTTCGCAGATCGATCTGCATCGGCGATATGGCGGGGTGGTGCCGGAAGTGGCGGCGCGTGAGCATGTTTTGAATATTCTGCCAGTGATTGACGAGACATTGCGGCAAGCCGGTCTTGACCCCCGGAATATGAGCAGGCAGAGGGACGGCCTGGATGCAATCGCGGTCAGCGCTGGACCGGGTCTGATGAGCGCGCTCCAGACCGGCGTAGAGACAGCTAAGGCGCTTGCTTGGGTTTGGGGTGTGCCGGCCCTAGCGATCAATCACATTGAAGGGCATATTTATTCCAATTTTATAAACAGGCAGGAGGAGATACGCTTTCCTGCTCTGGTTCTGACTGTGTCGGGCGGACATACGCTCTTGGTTGAGATGAAAGGACACGGACAACTGCGTATAGTGGGCGAGACCAGAGATGATGCGGCTGGAGAGGCCTTTGATAAGGCGGCGCAGCTGATGGGACTGGCTTATCCCGGGGGTCCGATAATTGCGGAGCGAGCTCAGCGATATCGGTCGGAAAAATTATTGGCAAAGAGCGGAAGTGTCCATTTGCCTCGTCCGATGATTGATTCGGATGTCTTAGATTTTTCTTTTTCCGGATTAAAGACAGCGATCCGCTATGCTTTGCAGGCGGATGAGGATTGGCAAGAGCGAATCGATGAATATTGTCATGAATTCGAAGAAGCGGTAGTTGAGGTGTTGCGGGTAAAAGCGATCAAAGCTGCTCGGAGATCTGCTGCCAGGACTTTGATCCTGGCGGGGGGAGTATCTGCTAATCGGCGTTTGCGCGAGGCTCTTTCAGTCGCCACTGAAGCGCAAGGTTTGGCATTCGTGATGCCAGAGCAGCACTACACTACAGACAATGCCGCAATGATCGCCTGCGCTGGCGTTTTTAAACTGAAGCGGCCCAAGCCTTATCGGAAAGATTTTATAGCTGATCCTAATCTCGGTCTGCAATAGGTGAAAAATTATAATTTTTAAAAAGATCGGGAAATAAAAAACATCCTGACTGCTTAGCAGTCAGGATGTTTTGTTTTGGTAATCCGTTTCTGGTTTAAATAATGCCACGCGCTTTCATTTCAAAGAAGCATTTCTGCATGGCCTCGACATCGGCTAGAGCGTTGTGTGCGTTTTTGAAATCGTGTCCGAAAAGTTTTTGGTGAAGCTCGGAAAGACGGGGCCATTTATAGCCATAGGCACCGGGAATCTGGCAATAGTTTGTGCTTTCGGCCATAGTGCAGATCTTGTTCATGTTCAAGAGCTGATGATTGAAGCCTTGCCGGATGAGCTCAGCGCCCATTATCTTCTCGTCAAATCTTATATTGTGAGCCACTAGCGTGCCTGACTCCTTGAGGGCCCAGACAAACATATCGAGCGCGGCATCGAGATCGATTCCTTCGGTAAGGGCGCGTTCAGTCGTCACGCCATGCACCTCAGAGACTTTTGCGGGAATTATAAAACCGACTGGCTTGATAATGGATTCGTGTCGGGCAAGCTCATTGCCTTCTTTGTCCGCGAGAATCCAGGCGAGCTGGACTAAGCGCGGCCAATTGGCCAGATCGCTGGCCGGCGCGTGCCAGGACTTAGGCAAGCCCGTGGTTTCGGTATCGAAAAAGAGAAACATATTCTACTATTAACTATTAACAATTGACAGTTAAAAACTGCTTAATCCGCTCCATTCTTGGAAGTGGTAGATCAGGTATTTTAGGATAGAGTCATCTGCATAGGCAGCATAGTCCAGACTGTAGCTAGCGTCAAGGTTATTCCAGATGCGCTCAAGATAATTCTTGGTATCTTGGACAAAGACACTCGAGCCGGGCGCTATCACTTGGACATCGCTTTCGAGATTGTAATCATCGAGATTGCGACGGGTAAAATTTGCCGAGCCTAGTATGATCCGACTTGGTCCATTGTGATGGGCAATGTAGGCGAGCTTGGTGTGGAATTGTTCGCCGCGCGTATCGTACCAGCGGATCTTGATTCGGGCATCGCTTTTCTTGCGCAATTCACGCGCTACTTGGCGGTTAGGGATGCCGATCTTTTCATAGCCAAAGGCATCCTTATTCGGATCCATGATGAGGCGGATGTTTACTCCGCGCTGGTCAGCCTTGAGAAGGGCTTGGATCAGATCGCGATCAGAAAAATAAAATATTGCCAGAAAAATTTCCTCTCCGATCCGCGTTCCTTCGATTGCTTGGAGCAAGGCTTCCTTGATTTTTGATTCGGTCAATAAACTGACGGAGATATCGTGATCGCCAGGATTATTGGAGTTGAGATTATCAAAGATGGGCGGTGATTGCAGCTTGGCCCCCGAGAGGGCGGCGACGGCAGATTCGGCATACCAGAGGCTTTGCCAGAAGTCTCCTCGGATCTCGATGCCGGCATTAGAATGGCCCGAGCTGCCGTCATGCGGGTTGGCAGAGCTAATGATACTGACCATTTGTTTCTTGTTGTCGGCCAGGAAGGTCTTGCGATGATTGGCTTTGAAATTGAACAAAGACAGATAGGAGCGGAGCGTGACCGGATCGCCATTCGCGCCAAAGGGATTTTTGAGCCAGCCTCTATTACCGGTTCCGAATAGACCAGCGCTCAGGCGCCAGAGGCTTGAATACAGGGGATTGCTATCCCTTAAAGGGGAAAGATCACTAATGATCACGTTAATACCGGCGTCTCGCAGAGCTTGGATTTCTGGTGAATGATGGCTACCATAAACTGTGTTTATCGGGTCGCTTATCAAGTCGATCTTGATGCCGGGGCTGTTTGTCTTTTTTTGGACCAGACTCTGGGCGAGCTCTGAGGAGAGGTTTCGGTAAGGGGTGAGGCCGTCTTTCATGAGGCCATTAAAAAGAAACATGTCTATCAGTATGTAGTGCTCGGCTTGGTCTATGCGCGCAAGGATAGTGTCGAATATTTCTTGTTCTTTTATCGTTTGCTCTTCTTGGCGAAAACTGAGGTCAGACAGGAAGCGGATATTTTCACTTTTGGTGATGAAATTCTTACTGGCAAAACTTAGGCCTTCCGGTAAGGGCTTGAGGGCTTGTCTGGTCCAGACAGAAAGATATAGCAAAACGAAAAAAACCAGAATGAGCAGCCGGTATTTTTTCCTGAGAAATGTCAGCATTTTTTGAAATCTATTTTTGACCATCAGCTGACCGTGAAGTTTATCTTTTCGGGAAAAGTTTCCTCCATGAATGAATAGTCATTGCCAACCACCAGTGTAAGAAGAAAGGTGGCGATACCAGCCAGGAGAAGAATAGCGACCAATGCGATTTTTGGCGGAAAAACGGATAATGCGAGCAGGAGAGTGATGACAGTCGTAATGCGGCCAAGATGCATGTATAGTTCCCGATTCATGATGGCATCAGCGACATTCTTATGTGAACTTTTGTAAAAGCTAGTGTCGATAGCGACATGGAGAAGTCCGCCAAAAAGACCGCCCATTGACTGGAAGGTAGCCATAGAAAGAACAGTATCAGAGAGGGCGCGCATGATGATGGATAAGCTGTGACCAGCTGCTCCGATCCGGATGATGCGACTAGTGCCATTCTTATCAGCGTCTTTGCCGCCCAAAAAGACAATTATGCCATTCAGGAGATTGGATAAGAGATAGAAGAAGCCCATCATGACGAGATTGATAGAAGCGAGAAAAAGAAGGACTGGCCAGATGAAAGAAGTGGCGCAATAGCCGAGTCCTTGGAGAAAAAAGACGGAATTTTTCTTGAAATTTTTCGTGTCAACAATTCTTTTCGGAGATAGTCTGGTTTTGATTTTTATGTCCTCGGAAAAGGTAAGAGAAAGCGAGGCAGAAAGAAGGAAAACAATGCTCATGAGAAAAACGCCGCGGAAAGAGTAGTGAGAAATCAGGACACTGCCGAGAAAGGGACCAGCAATGCTTATAACCATCGGCACGCTCTGGAGAACTCCGAGCTTGCGTCCCATCTCGAGACTTTTGGTGCTTTCCAGAAAATAGATATGATGGGCGCTCCAATACATCGAGAGCGGCAGGGCATTGAGAAGGATGATTAGAGTTATAAAGAGAGGCGAACCAAGATTGGCGTAGAGAGGAATCCCGAAGTAAAGGACAATACAAGCGATGATGTTGGTCAGATATGAGCCAATCATTATTTTTTTTACTCCGACCCGGCCAGAAATGGAGACGATAAAGTAGTGGAGAAAAATACTGAGGATGAAGCCACCAAGCTCGCAAATAGCCACCTCAAAGAGACCCATCTTTACTTTGTCGAGGAGGTAGATCGGGATGAAAATTGAGATGATGGAGAGCGCGAGCAAACGAAAAGTGTCAGCGATCACAAGGTCGTTGAATTTATCATGGAGGGCGCTGCGCAGATTATGGTATTTGATGAGATGGATATGAGCTGAGTGACGATTCATTATGTTGAATTTGAAATTTACAATTTGAAATTTACAATTTTCAAAACCATTTTACTTATTTATGCCAAGAAACATGTTAAGACAATTTTCAAATTGTAAATTGAAAATTTCAAATTGAATTAAATGATGGTTGTCCCTTTATATTTCTCTCCAGCAAAAACTTTTTTCAGATTCGCGATGTTTTGACCGTCGCAGATAATGACGCGGAGACCGAGCTTTTCGGCGTGTTTAGAAGCGATCGGATCAAAGGGGGCGGATAAGCCCGGGTCCCATTTGTTGCCGACGAGCTTGCGGAAGCGTTTCCAGTCGCAGCTAACTAATTTCTCAGCATCGGCGTATTTTTTCGGGTCCTTGGTGTAGGCGTAATCGATATTAGAGAGATTGATCACGGTCTTGGCGCCGAGACGCTCAGCGAGAATAGTGGCGACAAAATCAGTGGACCAGCCTGGTCGCCAGCCAGCGGCGACCATGATTTTTTCACCTTTGGAAAAGTGGGAACGAATGTCAGCCTTGGTGCGTGGATTCTTATTGATCCGGGGGTGGGCGTATTTGCGGAAAATAGTTTTGATAAGATGAGCATTCAGACGAGTGGCGTGGATACCGAGCCAATCCTGATCGTCTTTGGTGAGTGTGTCCACTTTGTCAGCCGCTTGTTGATAGGCGCGAGCAGTGGAGCCGCCACCGGTGATGATGACGAACCTCTTGCCAACTTTGATCTCGTCCAAGATGACAGCTCGGAATTTTTTCAAAAATTTCCAATCAATTCCTTCTTTTGGCACAATGAGCGATCCGCCGAGTGAGATGATGATAGTTTCTTCTTTCATAGATGAGCAAGCTTAAAGAGACCGTCCCGGTCATGATGCTTATTGTAACATTTTTTGCGGATAAAAAAAACCGCCTATTGCGAGGCGATTTCTGCTTTGTGCGGACGGTGGGACTCGAACCCACACAACTTGCGTTACTAGCTCCTAAGGCTAGCGTGTCTACCAATTTCACCACGTCCGCTTGATACTTATTTATTTTTAGATTATTTAGGCGCTTGTGTCAAATAGATTTTTAAAAATCTCTGCAGGGCTTGCATTTTTAATAATTTTATTGTAGGATTACTCTAAATAGAGCGATTACTGCCGTGCCAGTAATTATTTTAATATAAAAGGATTAGCTTGTTTAAATATTGTCTTAGATAAAATAAAAAATGCGTAGAACGTGGAGAAAGGCAAAGCCAAAACCTCAGAAAAGATTCTGGATGAATGAAAAGATCCGGGCGACCGATGTTTTTGTTATTGATGAAGAAGGGGAACAGAAAGGGGTTATGAGCTTAGCTGAGGCCTTGAAAATGGCCAGGGAGTCTGATCTTGATCTGGTCGAAGTAAATCCGACTGCTGAGCCGCCAGTCTGCAAAATCATGGATTTTGGCCAATTTAAGTACGAACAGGAAAAGAAAGCGCATAAGCAGAAAGTCCAGCAAAAAAAGATCGATACCAAAGGTGTTCGCCTGTCTGTCCGTATCTCTGACCATGACCTCGGTATGCGCCTCGATCAGGCTGATAAATTTCTCAAAAAGGGTCATAAACTAAAGATTGACCTTATTCTTAAAGGCCGAGAAAGAGCGCATCCGGAGCTGGCTGTCGAGACTATCAAGGATTTTGCGGCTAAGCTTGAAGCTAAGGAAGATTTAAATATTATCAAAGAACAAGACTTGACAAGACAAGGTGGAAGGTTTATAATGATTCTGGTAAATAAGAAGGATTGATTCTATTATAAACCGCAGGATGAGTCCTGTTTTTTTAATTGTATGCCAAAGATAAAGACCCATAAAGCGACTGCCAAAAGATTTGTCCTCACTAAAGGTGGCAAGGTCAAGCAGCGCAAGGCCGGACAGGATCATTATAATGCCCGTGAAACCGGCAATACCAAGCGCCAAAAGCGCCGTGATATCGATACTAGCAAGACCCTGACAACGACTATCAGGAGTCTTATGCCATATAACTAAGAAAGAACGGGATTACAGAGATTCATAAGCTCACGAAAGCCGAATCGTCCCTCTATATATCATTATGCCAAGAGTCAAAAGAGGCACCATGCACACCAAATACCGACGAAATCTCCTAAAAGAGACTAAGGGGTATATGTGGGGCCGTAAAAGCAAGATCAAACAAGCCACTGAGGCGGTTATCCATGCTGGCGCTCATGCCTTTATGGATCGGAGGAAGAAAAAGCGAACCAATCGCGGTCTTTGGCAGATTCGCATCAGCGCTTTTGTCAGACAGCATGGTCTTTCTTATTCCCGTTTTATCGATGCCCTGAAGAAAGAAAACATCGCGCTTGATCGCAAAGTTTTAGCCGATCTCTCGGCTAATAACAGCGAGATCATGCTTGGCGTTGTTTCGGCAGTCAAAAAATAAGAATGAAAATACTCAGTATAATCCAATTAGCTAGCGCAGTACTTCTCATTACTCTTATTCTCATGCAGAATCGGGGTGGCGGGATATCAGGCATCTTTGGCGGTACTGGCAGCAATGTCTATATGACGAAGCGGGGTCTGGAGAAGAAAATCTTCATCGCGACCATTGTCTTGTCTGTCATTTTCTTTGGTGTTTCTCTTCTCAATGTTGTTCTGGCTGCCTGATTTAGCCAGATTCTTAAGCGTAATTAGCAGAATCCTTTGTGGATCTCAAAAAACCTCTCTCAACCCGTATAAGGTCTTTTTTTATGGCGCTTCCAAAGGGGGCTAAGTCTTATTTTTTATCTTTTTTTTCTTATTTTAAGAAAGGTTCGAGAAAAAATAGCTTAGATAGCCAGGCTACCAGGCAAAAAGAGCTTGACAAAAAGCTAGTCTATTCGCTCAAGCGTTCCCGTTTTCCTACCTGGCGCCAGCTCAAATATCTCAGTCGTTATCTTTCCCGGCCGGAGAAGCGTTTATTCGACATATCGGTTTTTCTCTTGATTGTCAGTACTCTGTTTCTAGGGGGCAGATTTTATCTGGGGCATCTCGAGACTATGCCGGTGGCTGGTGGCCTTTATCATGAGGCCCTGCTCGGTGCGCCGACTTCTGTCAATCCGCTTTACTCGATTACCAATGATGTTGACTCGGATCTTTCCGGACTCGTCTATTCTTCCCTTTTTAAGCGGGCGAAGAATGGTGCGCTCGATAAGGATCTGGTGGCGGAGTTCTTTGTTACTAGTGATAACAAGAGCTATGAATTTACGATCAGGAATGATGTTCGATGGCATGACGGCACGCCATTGACTGCTGCTGATATCGCTTTTACTTTTGGCGCGATAAACGACCCGGCCTATAAATCTCCGCTCAAGCAAAGCTTTAGCGGTGTCCAAGTCGAGGTGATTGATGATCATAATTTTCGATTCGTTCTTGCTTCGCCTTATGCGGCTTTTCTCGATTTGCTCACTTTCGGGGTCATGCCGGCCCATCTTTGGTCCGGTATCCAGCCCGCATCAGCGCAGCTAGCTACTCTCAATCTGAAACCGGTCGGCAGCGGTCCCTTCAAGTCTGACGCCTGGAGTAAGGACGCTTCGGGTAATGTAAAAGAATACAAGCTCAAGGCCAATGAAGATTATTATGCTGAGAAGGCCAAGATCGATCTATCTTTCCGCTTTTATCCGAATTTTGAAGAAGCGGTCAATGCTCTGAATAATGGTGATGTGGAAGGTATCAGCTATCTGCCGGCTGAGTATCGGGAGTTTCTCACTACACCGAAATCATTACAGTTTCACAAATTGCTTTTTCCTCAGATTACTCTGATATTTTTCAATCAGAAGAAAAATCCCGTTTTAGCGGACAAGTCAGTTCGTCAAGCCTTGGCTTATAGCCTTGATCGACAAGCGATTATTGATGGAGTTTTGGGCGGGGATGCCAATACGGTTGATAGTCCGATCCTGGCCAATAGCTTTGCTTATGATCAGAATATCAGGAAGTATGTCTTTGACCAGTCTCAGGCAAGAGAGATTCTAGACAAGAGCGGATGGAAAGAGTTGGAAATTACAGCTGAGGCTTTGGCAGCGGCAGAAACGAATCTGCAATCAGATGATGAAAAGAAAAAGACAAGCGCGGCAGCCTTGGTCGCTCAGGGCGTGGGGAAATGGCGCCAAAAAGATGGCCAGTATCTAAAGATAGTTCTTTCCACGGTCGAGCGCCAAGAAAACACGGCTGTTATCGAAAAGATCAAGGAGTATTGGGAGCAGATCGGTGTCAAAACGGAGATCCAAGTATTAGAGGCGAGCCAGGTTCAGAGCGAATTGCTGAGAAATAGGAATTTCGAAGCTCTTTTCTATGCCCAGGTGCTCGGAGCTGATCCTGATCCTTATGCTTTCTGGCATTCTTCCCAAGCTGAGCAGGGTTACAATATCGCATCTTTTTCTAATAAGGAAGTCGACAAGCTGCTCGAAGAGGCGCGCCTCAATGTAGAGCCAGCGGTGAGACAAGAAAAGTATAAGCGTTTTCAGGAGATCGTAGCCGAGGAAGAGCCGGTCATATTCATGTATTCTCCCCATTACACCTATGTCCAGAAAAACGATATCAAAGGTTTTGCCGTGGAGAATATCCTGGTTCCTAAGGATCGCTTCTCGAATATAACTGATTGGTATCTGAAAACAGGACGCAAGCTCCGTTTCAAGCAGGATCAGTAGTGCTTGAAAATTTAGATAGAAAGTATTATCATCAGATAATAAAAGGCCGAGGTGGCGAAATTGGTAGACGCGCATGGTTCAGGTCCATGTGATAGCAATATCATGGAGGTTCGAGTCCTCTCTTCGGCACAGCATAAACACGTGAGACCGCTCAAGCTCAGAGGCTGGCGGCATCTCGCTGACAAGGAGAAACTTTTTATAAAGAAGTATCTGTTTTTTGGATGCTTATTCTCTTCGCTCCGTTTTTCGGAGCTTTCTTACCAGATGGTTTTTGACTATCGTCAATCGGGCTGTCTGGTCTCTAAATAATCAAATTGCCGTTTCCGACAAATTCTTTTTTATGCGGGAGCTATCGGAGCGGACAAAGTCTCGGCTAGTGAAAAATAGCTGAGGATATTATCATAAATTTTATGATCTCGACTTATAAACCGAGAAAACGGCTCGATCGGAGCGCTGCCCCGAAAGAGGATCGCCCAGAGCCGAAAAAAGAGGCTTTTAAGCCTAGGCCTAAACACGCAGAGAAAAAATTCCAGGACCATAAGACCGAGCGGCCTACTCGGACGGTTTTTGATAAAGGAAAATTGAAAGTGGTGGTCGTGGGCGGCGCGGAGGAAGTCGGCCGCAACATGACTTTGATCGAATATGAAAAGGAGATAATCTTGATCGATATGGGTCTCCAGTTTCCGGAAGAGGATATGCCGGGAATCGATTATATCATTCCTAATATCGCTTATCTGGAAGATAAGATCGATCAAGTCAAAGGCGTAGTGATCACACACGGCCACATGGACCACATCGGCGGTATCCCGCATATCATGGGCAAGATCGGCAATCCGCCAATGTTTACTGGCAAGCTGACAGCCGGACTCGTGCGCAAACGTTGTGAAGAATTCAAGACCTGTCCAGTCCTGAATATTTCCGAGATTGATGAGGAGTCGAAACTCCGCCTCGGACAGCATTTCCGCCTGGAGTTTCTCAGGGTCAATCATTCTATTCCGGATTCTTTTGCTATTATCGTCCATACGCCGATCGGGACCATCATCCATACGGGTGATTTCAAGATCGATTATTCGCCTGTCAATGATAAGCCGGCCGATCTCAATCGCATCGCCTTGCTCGGTGACCGCGGCATTATGCTCATGATGGCTGATTCGACTGATTCTACTCATCCTGGTTATCAGGTATCGGAATCGGCGATCGGTGATGAGATGGACCGGATTCTCGAGAACATCACTGGTCGTGTTGTTATCGGTACTTTCGCCTCCCAGCTTTCCCGCCTGCAGAAGCTTTTTGATCTGGCGGCCAAGCACAAGCGGCGCGTGAATCTCCAGGGTCGGAGCATGAATACGAATGTAGAGATCGCTCATCAGATCGGTTATTTGAAGTTCAATCCGCGCATTTTGGTGGAGGATAATGAGCTCAGCCGTTTGCCGGACGACAAGGTCATGATTCTCGGCACCGGCGCCCAAGGCGAGAGTAATGCTTTTCTCGTTCGTGTCGTGACTGGAGAACATCGCTCGATCAGTCTCAAGGATGGGGATACGGTTATCTTCTCTTCTTCAGTGATTCCAGGCAATGAGCGCAGTATCGCCAATCTCAAGGACCAGGTCGTGCGGCAAGGCGCGCGCATTATCCATTATCAGATGATGGATGTCCACGCTGGCGGCCATGCCAAGCAAGAAGACCTAAAGCTCATGATGCGTCTTATCAAGCCGGAATTCTTTATTCCGATCGAAGGTAGTCACTATATGCTCCGGGCGCACGCTGATCTGGCGGAGCAGGTGGGGATACCGAAGGAAAAGATTTTTGTGCCGGACAATGGCCAAGTAATCAGTTTTATCAAGAATGAGCGGGGCGTCCAAGGCGCGCTTACTCAAGAAAAGATCCCTTCTGACTATGTAATGGTCGACGGTCTCGGTGTCGGCGATGTTTCCAATATCGTTCTTCGTGATCGGCGCGTAATGGCGGAAGATGGTATGATCGTAATCATTGCGACCGTCGATTCCAAAACCTCGAATACGATCGGCAATCCGGATATTATTTCGCGCGGATTCGTCTATATGAAAGAAAATCGGAAGCTGATCGAGCAGACGCGCATGAAGGTCAAGAAGATCGTAGATGATCATGATCAGAAAACTGCCGCGGATGATGATTATATCAAGAATAAGATCCGGAATGAAGTCGGTAAATATCTCTTTGCCCAGACCAAGCGTCGGCCGATGGTTTTGCCGGTGGTGATCAAGGTCTGATTTGGCAATATTTAGCTGATAAAAAAACAGCCTGTAGAAAATTTTCTTGGGCTGTTTTTTGTTTTATGCCATCATGAAAAATGATCAGGCTGACAAGAGTCGCGCGTTTTTGCTCTTAGAAATCGATCCCTTCATCTTCGCCATCCAGAAAGTCGTCTCGGACTTCCTGATAACGATTCATCAGGGCATTTTCGAGATAGTCTTCATTCTCATCGTCTCCGAGCTTGCCGCGTTCGCGGAAATACTCGATGGTCTCACCGACAAAATGGCGATAGGCTTCGCGGTCATAGGCGCCTTGTTCGGCGATCTTCTTGCGGATGAGAACAAGCATCTCTTCGATTGTTGATTCCATATGGTTTAGAATTATGCTTTTAGATTATATTATTCTGGGCTTGCTTGTCAATCTTGATCATGGCTAGGCGTTTGACTAGCTGAGCGGGAAGTGTAATAATTCTTTTGGATAAGACAAAGGGTATGATTGAAAAACAAGAGGAAAAAAGCGGATTTTTACTAATAGATAAGGAGCCGGGCATTACTTCGCACGGAGTGGTGCATAGGCTGCGCGGCCTTACGGGGATCAAGAAAATCGGGCATGCTGGTACGCTTGATCCTTTTGCGAGCGGACTCTTGATTATCGCTATTGGACGCGGAGCGACCAAAGAGATAAGCCATTTTGTCAAACAGGACAAGAGTTATGAGGCGGAAATAATTCTCGGGGCGCGAAGCGCGACCCATGATCCCGAGGGCGAGATTGTCGCCACATCTGATGCTGTTCCGCCTCATACGCAAGAAATCGAAGCCGCGCTGGCTATGTTTATTGGCGAACAGGAACAGATCCCGCCTATGTATAGCGCCAAGAAGATCGGCGGCAAAAAACTTTATGAGCTCGCGCGCCAGGGAAAAGAAATCGAACGCAAAGCGTTCCACATAAAGATATATTCTCTCGAGCTTCTTAGCTATGCGTGGCCGAAGCTCATAATCCGCACCGAAGTCTCGAGCGGAACCTATATCCGTGTGCTCGGAGCAGACATCGGTGAAAAGCTAGGGGCAGGCGCCTATCTTGGCGCTTTGCGACGGATTACGATCGGTCAGCATTCCGTTGAAAATGCCAAAAAGCTTTCGGAGCTGACAAAAGATAATTGGTCAGAATTTTTATTCTGATTCTCTTTTGTTCTCATACTCGCCTCTAAAGTCATAATATTTTATGAGCAATAATTCTTTGAGAGCGATCAGATAACCTTTGTAGCCGACGCGGCTGATGGGACCGCAGTTCCAGATTATCGGAATGATGCCGATGCGGAGGCCGAGCTTTTCGGCCAAGAGGATGATTTCGATATCAAGCGCCCAGCGCTTGATTTTTGTTTTGGGAATGATTTTCTTGACTGCTGATTTTGAAAGGAATTTGAAACCGCATTGGGTGTCCTTGATATTTGTGCCGGTAGCCGCGCGGATGAGGAGATTGCCAAGGTTTCCGAGCTTGCGTTTGCAGATATTTTGCGGGCGCGACTGGCGGGCTCCAGGCGCATCATCGGGATTGCGCGAACCGATCACTAGCTCGCAGCCGTCTTTGACGAGTGGCCAGACCAGGCGGAGATGATCGATGGAGGTGGCATTGTCAGCATCCAGAAAGAGATGATAATCGCCTTGTCCGGCCAAGAGTCCGGCGCGCAGAGCGGCGCCTTTGCCTGAATTTTTTTTGAAAACCAAGGCTTTTATCCTTTGATTTTCTTGGCAGAGCTTGCTGATGATTGCCCCGGTCTGATCGGTCGAAGCATCATTGATTATAATTATCTCATAGTCTGATTTTTCTTTATCCAGATAAGCGGAAAACCCCTTGATATTCTTTTCGAGGGTTTTTTCTTCGTTGTAGGCCGGGACGATAAGTGAGATCAGCATTTTTTATGATTAGATAGGGCTGGTATATGAGAGAGCTTAATCTGTCAATTCATAAATCAGTCCCAGCTCGTCTTCGTAAATCTTTTTCCAGCTGGACTGCTTTTCGAGATATTTCCGCAGATGATTTGGCTCTTCTTCGAGGTCTTTTTCGTCTAGACGGAAGAACTTTTTTTCGAAGCCGCTCAGTTTTATCGCTGGCTCTTTTTGGAGGATGACCATATCGATGGCGTGCTTCTTGATCATGTCTTCTGTTTTGTTTTCTTCAAAGAAGGCGCTATATTCTTCAATCAAGCTATGATGTCCATACTCGGCTTGGGGCATACGGCCGTCGATCATGAGCTTGGCTTCGGGTATTTTCCAGAGAAAAAAACCGCCCCAGCCATAATCATTAAGAATCTTTTTCTGATCAAGGTCAGTCAGGCTTTCTAGATAAGCAGTCAATCGGTGCGGCATTGCCGGAGAATAAGCCGGGCTAAAGGGGTCGTTCGTAATCCTTGCTTTACTGAGAAAATATAGACTTGAAAAGACAAATACAGCTAGAAAAGCAAGCTTGACTATTGTTTTTGCGCGCTTGTTTAGGGAGAAGCTGATTTCTTTGCGCAGTCCGAAATAATAGAATTGGATGATTAAGGGAAAGGAGGCGATCAGAAAGAGAGGAAAATGTCTTTTGGAACGAAAGGCCATCAGTAAAAAAAGCAAAGCGAGCGACCATTGCCAGAGATAGGGCTTTTTGATGTATCTTTTTATTCCTTCGGTTTTGTCATTGGCTTGCTGGCGATCCATCAGGCGGATGATCAGGACGGCTAGGAAAATAGTCATCAGAAAAATCTGCGGATAAGAGATGGGCAAATGATGGAAAGGGCGCCATTCGAGAATGCTACTCATGTAATAGGTGTTCTTGTAGCCAGACAAAAAGCTATAAAGTTTCGGGCCATAGGGATTGAGCAGGGTAAGCAGACTGGCAAATGTGGCAATGAAACTAGCTCTGCCGATGCTGATCCAAGGCCAAGGATTATGCTCGAAATATCTGATCCAGATCTTGGTGGCTAATCGCTCGCAAAGACGATAAGCGATCCAGGCCCACATGATGACCAGTCCGAGCAGGAAGCTGCCGTGCAGATTGGCCCAGAATAGGAAAAGAGGCGGGAGCAAGAAAAGGATTTTCCAGTTTTGGCGGCGATGAGCCGACTCGAGGATGATGAGCAGGACCAGGAAGAGCAGATTGCCGAAGATCTGCATCCGGACACCATAAAAGGGGGTCATGGCATAAGCGGCAAAAGCGGAGAGAGTCATGATGCCAGCCAGGGCAAGGTTGTTTCTTTTTTGGTCGGAGTGGGCTTCATAAGGGGCAATAAAAAAACGCTGGGATAATTCTTTGAGTCCGAAAAAAGTCGCAGCCAAGACAAGAGCAAAAAAAATATTCAAAGAAATAAAGCCGGAGATAGAATAGAGCTTGTAAAAGAGGAGATTGAAGAGCCATTCATGATCAATGTATTCGCGGCCGAGCATGCTATGATTATAGAGATCGATGCTAGGCGCTTGGCCTTCTCTCGCTATCTGTTCTCCGATCCGCAGATGCCAAGGGAAGTCATGGTCGAGATAATCGAAGGATACCCAGAGAATAAAAGCGCTAAGGGCGAGAAAAAATGCGCTTTTGAGCCAGAAATCAAGATTGAGGATGCTTTTTATCGACATTTGAGCGAGAAAAAAAAGATTCAGAGGCTCACCCTCTGATTCTAATGGGATGATAATGTGTAAATTGCTATTATTATAACAGAATATGTGTTATAATTAAAATGTGGAAAGCTATCCACTTATAAAAAAATATGAGCGAAGAAACAAAAGCGCAGACTGAGACCAAAGAGCAAGGGACTGACAACTCGTCTTCTTCGAGCCCGGCTCCTAGTCCGGCATCGGCGCCAAAGGGCGATGACAGCAAGACTTGCGCCATTCTTTCTTATTTACTGGTCGGAATTATCTGGTATTTTGTGGATGAGGATCTGAAGAAGAGCGAGTTTGCCAGATTCCATGTCAAGCAAGCCGCGAATCTTCTCATTATCGGTATCGCTTTGTCATCGGT
The DNA here is from genome assembly GCA_964539005.1 of uncultured Gammaproteobacteria bacterium. Taxonomy (GTDB): domain Bacteria; phylum Patescibacteriota; class Patescibacteriia; order Patescibacteriales; family UBA12075; genus JBBRXK01. Next base: position 38,639 of record CAZIGB010000001.1, read on the forward strand.
GATGCTTGCGACTTTTATTCTGGTGTTTTTAGTGCCTTTGGTAAATCTGGCGACAGCGGTCTTGGCGATAGTCGGAATCATAAACGCGGCCAATGGAGACAAGAAACAGCTGCCGATTATCGGTTCTTACGCAGAACGGTATCTGAAATTCTGAAATCATTTATTTATTACTATGAAACCCGAAATGGGATATCGGGCTTGGATCTGACCCATGCTTTCCAGGCCTTATATCCTCTTTTGGAATAAGACTAAATATGGCAAAGAAAAAACTAGTGATGTTCTTCGACGAGCTTGGCATCAAGGATGTGCCGAGTGTCGGAGGCAAGAATGCGAGCCTAGGCGAGATGTACCGCAAGCTCACCAAGGCCGGTGTCAAGGTGCCGAATGGTTTCGCAACTACAGCGGCGGCTTATGATTATTTCATGGAGGAGGCCGGACTCAAGAAGGAGATCCGCCGCATTCTCAAGGGACTCGATACGCACGATGTGAGAGATCTTATGAAGCGGGGCGAGGAGGTCCGCAAGACTATCCTCGCGGCTGAGATGTCGGCTGAGCTGAAAAAAGATGTGTTAGCGGCCTACAAGAAATTGTCCAAGCAGTATAAGACGGAGAATGTCGATGTGGCGATCCGCTCTTCAGCGACAGCTGAAGATCTGCCCGATGCATCTTTTGCCGGCCAACAGGAAACTTTTCTCAATGTCCGTGGTGATGAATATGTACTGGAGGCGGTAAAAAAATGCATCGCTTCTCTCTTTACTAATCGCGCCATCTCTTATCGCGTAGACAAGGGCTTCGATCATTTCAAGATTGCGCTTTCGGTCGGCGTGCAGAAGATGGCCCGTTCGGACAAGGCGGCTTCGGGTGTCATGTTTTCGATCGACACCGAGTCTGGTTTTGAGAATGCAGTCCTGATCAATTCTATTTACGGTCTAGGTGAAAATATCGTGCAGGGCAAGGTGAATCCGGATGAATATTATGTCTTTAAACCGACTAAAAAGATAATTCTCAAGAAACTTGGCCAGAAAGCTCTGCGTATGGTCTATTCGAATGATCCGAAAAATCCAGTGAAGGATGAAGCGGTGAAGACAGAGGACCAGAATAAATTTTCAATTACGGATGCGCAAGCGATTAAGCTGGCTGAATGGGCAATGATTATCGAGAAGCACTACAAGCGCCCGATGGACATGGAGTGGGCGCTTGATGGCCAGGACAATGAACTCTATATCATCCAGGCCCGACCAGAGACGGTGATGAGCCAGAAGGATCCGAACGTGATCGAGAAGTTCAAACTAGAGAAGAAGGGCAAGCTGATCGTCGAGGGCCAGAGTGTCGGCTCAAAGATCGGGGCCGGTGAAGCGAATCGGATCATGGATATCAAGGACATCCACAAATTCAAGCCCGGCCAGGTACTGGTGACCGATATGACTGATCCGGATTGGGAGCCGATCATGAAGATCGCTAGCGCGATCGTCACGGACAAGGGCGGACGCACTTGCCATGCGGCAATTATTTCCCGTGAGATGGGGATCCCCTGCGTAGTCGGGACCGAGACAGGCAGCCAGAAGATCAAGAGTGGCAAGAAGGTGACAGTGAGCTGTGCCGAGGGTGAAGACGGTTTTGTTTATGACGGCGTCTTGCCTTTCAAGATCAATAGGACCAACATCAAGAATCTGCGCAAACCGAGGACTAAGATCATGATGAATGTGGGCGAACCAGAAGCGGCTTTTGGAGATTCCTTTATCCCTAATGACGGGGTGGGACTAGCTCGTCTCGAATTCATCATTAATAACTACATTAAGGTCCATCCACTCGCTCTTCTTAATTACGCCAAGATCAAGGATAAGGAGTTGAAAAAGAAGATTGACGAGATTACGATCGGCTATACGGACAAGAAGCAATTCTTTATCGATAAGCTGGCTGAAGGGGTAGGTATGATCGGCGCAGCCTTCTACCCGAAGGATGTGATCGTGCGTCTCTCTGATTTCAAAACTAATGAGTATGCCAATTTGATCGGTGGTACAGAATACGAACCAGTCGAATCGAACCCGATGATCGGTTGGCGCGGTGCGAGTCGTTACTATGCTCCAGCTTTTGTTCCGGCTTTTGAGCTCGAGTGCAAGGCTCTTATGAAAGTGCGTGATGAAATGGGCCTAACGAATGTAAAAGTGATGATTCCTTTCTGTCGTACAGTCGAAGAGGGCAGGCGCGTCAAGGATATCATGGCCAAACACGGTCTCAAGCAAGGCAAGAACGGTCTCGAAGTCTATGTGATGGCTGAAATACCTGCCAATATCATCTTGGCTCATGAATTTGCCCAGGAATTCGACGGTTTCTCGATCGGCTCCAATGACCTGACTCAGCTGACGCTCGGTATTGATCGTGATGCGGGGGGCACACTTGAAGTGGCTGGTGTATCCAATGAGAAGAACGAAGCCGTGAAGACGCTCATCCAATATCTGATCGAAGTCTCCAAACAGACCGGCACCAAGGTCGGTATTTGTGGCCAGGCTCCGAGCGATTTCCCAGATTTCGCCACTTTCCTGGTCGAGCTCGGCATCGATTCGATCTCGCTCATTCCAGACACGGTTGTGCCTACTACACTGGCAGTGCTAAAAAAAGAGGATTCAATGTCAGGTAAGAAAGGAACAAAGAAGGCCGCGACCGCTAAAGCAAAACCAAAAGCGAAAGCGGGCAGACCGGCAAAGACAAGTAAAAAGCCAGCGGGCAAGAAGAAATAGCTTTGCAATTCAAGGATACAAAGACACCCCCGAGATTCGAGGGTGTCTTTTTGATTGGTTTTATAATTAGCTAATTTTTGTTATAATTGGGGTAGATGGGATTGTTTTGGGGCTACAAAATTAAATCGTGCTTCTTTCTGGTAACACATTTTTAGTGAAAATTTGCCTAATATATAAAAAGAAAACGATAGGTTCGTATATAACGAGTTAGATAAAATAATAATAATTTTCTTAATTTAATTGGGGCAAATTTATTTTTTATTCTCACGTATGGAAAACTATACACCAAATCAAACATTTGAAGATTTCCAAACGCAAAAAGATCTAATGGAAAGTTTTCTAAAAAAATTTTCTGACAAGGATGACCAAGATGTTAAAAGAATCTCTACAGAACAGATGAAAGAACTAAAAGATAAAGGCATATCAACTGAAATTTTTTTAGATTATCTTTGTCAAAAACACGGCTATTTATTACATGGTTCTATTCACGAGATTCCTGGCAACAAACTAAAATCTTCTCAAGGTAAACTATTTGCTTCAAATAAATCTGCTATTGCCATAATGAAGTCACTATATTCAAACATAAATGTTAACCTTAGTTATCCTTATTTTTTTGACAAAGATAATCCACTCGTTTTGAAAATACACACTCCTCCAAATGGCAAATTTATAAGCAAAGAAAATGGTTTTATATACATCATTAATAATAGCGGTTTTCAAAACGAGCCCGAGGGTTCATGGCAATTTATAAAAAACAATGATGAACAAGAATTTACAATCATTTTAGAAACAGAAAAAGACGATTTCAACTATCCTGTTGAGGTGTATGAAGATTTACGAACTGATAAAAATAAAAAATAAATTTACCCCTTTATAATAAGGAAAAAATTATTATTACATCATCTAACAACGCGATAAGCGGTTCAGATGTTTTTACTCTAAAGAATTTAACATCAAGGAGTAAAAAATATCTTCTCCCAAATTTTTATTTCTCTTTTCTTAATTGAATTAACG
>CAZIGB010000002.1:0-2923 GCA_964539005.1 uncultured Gammaproteobacteria bacterium
GCAGATCATCTTCGTTGTACATGTCGCCGGATTCCTTGGGGCCGAGGACCATGAGGCCGATAATGCTTTTTTTGGAGATAAGGGGGCAGATTATTTCGATCTGCATCGATTCGAGCAGATTGATCGTATCTTGGGAACGCTCATTATAATAATCTTGTTTAAGTTCTGATACAATGATCGGAACATTTTTTTTGAAGAAAACTTCTTGGAGATAATCGTTCTGTTCGAAATTGACTCTCCGGCCAAGGTTAAAATTGACATTATAGATCGTGGAAAAGAATCTTTTTTCTTTTTGATAATAAAGAAGACCGAAGGAACGGAGGTGCATGGCTTGATCGATCTGATGATACATTGCGTCATAAATCTTTATAGCTTCTAAGGTCGATGAGAGCGCGTCACTGGTTTCGGAGAGGATGCGATTGCTGTCATAGAGAGAAGAAAAGAAAAAACGGTTGGCGATATGATAAAAGCCGTGACGGATATGACTGAAAGCCAGGATTGAAAAAATAAAATAGAGAAGGCTGACTAAGTCGCTGTAGAGGGGCGCATAAAGCTGAGTAAATAATATCGTTATAATATAAAAAATGATAATGAAGAGCGAGGAGCCGAGATTGACTGAATATTTGCGAAGGACCAAGCGGATATCCATCAAGCGGTGGGCGATGATGGCATAAGTGGTAAAAATGATCATGATGAGCGGGGTGATCGGACTGAGCCAGGCAGTTTTTTGGGTATTGATAATAGAGGCAGCTAGATAGTTCAATAGATATAAGCCGGTGCTGATAAAACAGCCCAAGAATACCAGCTTGAGCTGGCTCCGGATCCGGCCATAATTCTTTTCGTGTTTTAGGTAGAGTTTAGCAAGACCAGCGATCAGGAAAGCAAAAAAATAAAGATTGTAAAAAATAAAGAGCGGCCCCCAGACGAGCATCTTTTCTCCATCGCTTATTATGACTTTTTCGATCAAGACATGGGGAGTATAAGCCAAAAGGATCATGGTCGCATTCGCCGCTGCCATCAGCCAGACCAGCCAGTCTTCGATCGGCTTGGGATGGGGAAAGGTGTGGGCAAAAGCGAAGAAGCTCGTAGCGATCAAGCTGGCAAGAGCGGATAAAGTCTTGGCCCAGAAGAGGCTTGATTCAGCTGATGAGGCGCGGAAAATGGCCAGGCACAAGGTCCAGAGAAGAAGACTGAGGATAGTGGCGGCAAAGGTGAGGCGGATCGGATTTTTCTGGCTCTTCCACAGGATAAGAAAAAGATAGGCAGCGTGGATTGCGGCAATGTTTAAGAGTGTCAGGTTGATCGTATCGAAAAAGAGGTCCATATTAGATTATTATAACAGATTCAGCGTTGAAAATAAAAAAACACCCATGAGGTGCTTTTATCGATTCTAAACGCTGTCTTTATTCAGCGCTGACACCGAGTCCTTGGAGGACAAATTTGACCATCGCGTAGGAGGAGAAAATAACAGCCATACCGATAGTCGCCCAGATGAGGATATCTTTGCCTTTGCTGACTTTTTCTTTGTTGCCAGCCGCTGTCATCCAGACCAGACCGCCATAGACAAACATAAGCAGAGCCAAGGAGCCGACGAGGGTTAGGATGGCGGCAATGATGTTGCCGATGACAATATTGGGATTCTTAACATCTCCGAGCGGGTTTGGGAGGGAAACAGTTCCGTCGCCGCCACTAGAAACTGTTCCTGCTGCAGATACAAGGAATGGAGAAAAAAGCAAAAGGACTAAAATAAATGATTGAATTTTTTTCTTGTTGATTTTCATATATCAATTAAAGCATAAAATCAGAAATAAAAAAAGAGGAGACAAATGCTTGTCTCCTCGGTAGGGGTTCATAATACTTGAAAGATGATGGTTTGCGGCTCATCAAGAGCCGAAAATTTCATCTTCAATCTTTTTCGATGAGGGATATTTACCAATCCCTTCATGTAATATACTTCCCCGTTGTCGAGAATGACGTTGAAGTTATCATTCTCTGATTTAAATCTTCCGTCATATCGACGGTCTGAAGGAAAGGTTATCCAATGATCGATAGTTTCTCCCTGTTCCAGATGGATTGTGTAGATGCCGGGGCTGTAGACCACCGTCCGGGACGTTTGGGGGGCCTGGACCGGACTTTCATCTTTTTCGATGCTAGTCTCGGGCTTCGGACTCGTGAACGGGGCCGGTTCGGGCAGGCTGATCAGGACTGCTTTTTCCTTGATCCAGGCGCTGCCTTTTTTGAACGGCTCAGTCACGTCGAGCGTACTTTCGCTCTTCTTGCATTCCTCGGGCATCGCTTCGATGCTGGCGCGGAAGGCCCGGATGCGCTTGACGGCTGCAATCAGCTCATCTTGGTTGCGGCTCCCCTCTTTCGAGATTTTCAGCGCTTGTTTATAGCTGAGACCATGGATGACTTCGTCTTCCAGGGCCTCGATCGCGGCTTCGCAGACCCTTATCTGGATTGCGTTCTCGGCCTTGATCGCATCGTCCACTTGGGCGATACTTCGGCCAGCAGCAAAGAGGTAAAGCTTATAGCCGGTCACCGAGATAAAGGTCAGGATGCCGATCCAGCAGATAAAATATGTGATCCGCCGATTCCATGGCTTTTCTTTGCTGTAAATCAAGGAAACGAAGCCCGCCAGAAAAACGATGATAGCCGGAGCCATCCAGGCGGAAAGACCATCGTTTTTGAACTTGTCAATAACGGCGATCCCATACATCATTTCGATGATCGCTAGACCGGTTACGGCCAAGACAATAACGGCAAGCATATTGGCGTAGCGTTGCTGGATGTAGCAACGGAAGGCGCCAATCGTGTTGACGGCGATGATACCGAGCAAAACGAAATAGAAAATCTTGAGCTCCGCCTCATGCAAGCCAAAGATACTCTTTACTCCTGCCCCTTCGAGATAAACGTAGAGGAA
>CAZIGB010000002.1:3023-38652 GCA_964539005.1 uncultured Gammaproteobacteria bacterium
TGTCGGGAAGCTTGTTCTCCGTTTTGTAGTCGGGGAAAACTTCTCCGAGAATACCACCTAGACGGACGAACTGTCTGGGTGGATTACCGATCGGCTTAATACTTCTTTTTACGGAAATGCCGATCGGGATAAGAACCGCTTCTCTGAATTTCCTGTTGTCAACCGTTCTACGAGCAGTGAAAAAGCTCGAGAGAAATTCAGGATAATCCAGTGAAAATTCCAGATATCCATCCGCCTCCGCCTTTATGATTGTCGGTGATTGATCGGCCAGATAGAATTTTTCTGAACGACCAGGAACTTTGAGGCTGATGATATCACGGATCGGAATCTTCTTGGCGCTTTCCAGGGTCATAATCGTTTCGTCCCAGGTGAAGAAGGGGAGAAACACCTTAAAAAGGCTTTCGTTCTGATCATCAATAATGATGATTTCGTTTTTCTTGACCGGGATCCTTTGATTTTGCATTTCGGCACTTCCGAGATACTTGTTGACAAAGATGTTTACCATTGCCTGATCACTGATTGCCGGTTTGGGGATGGGTTCGGGGTGGCGGGATTGCCAAAAATCATGAAAGAGAAAAAAGACGAAAACGGCTGCGAGAAGGGAAAAGAAGACTTTCATGACGACTCCTATTTTTTCAGGATGTTCTTTTTGATGAATTGCCAGATTTCTTTAAGCGAGAAGAAGAAGCCGGCGATGCTGCTTGCATCGGTGCCTGAGCTTTTCTGGGTAAAGAAATCCATTACCTCGGTTCTAGACTTGTAGACGGTCAGAATCACGCAGAATGATATCCAGTTGTTTATACTGAGCGTGCCTACTTTTGCGAACAAGAGCTTGAACAAGTTCGTGACCCAAGCCAAGAAACTGGGATCAGGGCTATCAACTATCATTCCCATCTGAGTAAACATTTCAACTGCTTCGGCACCCAGGGGGTGATCGTAGGCGGTACCATGGTAATCTACCAATGAAATCCTGCTCACCATGATCAAGATGATCATACCTATTCCGAAAAGGACGGGCCATTTCGGATAAGGATTTTGGGGGTGGCTTTGCGATTTTTTACTTACTGGGTCTACCGGCTGGGTAAGTTCTTCGTAAATATAAACCGGCAGGGAAAGGATAATTGCAATTGATGCAAAAGCCAATCCGTCGAGTAGAGCAAAAGCCAAAAGGGTAATGATAATGGGACCCCAAATTCCTCGTTTTCCGTCACTGTCAACCTTGTACCACATAACAAAGCCAAGGACCAAACAGGCAATGTATTTGCCGAACCAGCCTGTAAACTGGCAGAGAAGGTAAATACTACCAAAGAGCAAAGTCGTGGTCAACACATAGCTTATCGCTTCTTTTCGGTTGTGTTTCCAGTTTTCACTCGAATTCAGGATTTTGGTGAATTCGCTTTGTTTTTTCCATCCAGGTACGGTTTTGATCAGTTTTTGGTCGACATTTCCGGTGCTGACCAAATATTCAAGCTCATCCCCCACCATTTTCCGAGAAATCGAGTCTTCGAACTCGAAGTGGCCATTGGCGTCGGTTCTTCCTTGGCCTTTGACCTCGTTGTTCAGAGACCAGCTCAGCGGGCAATGCGGGCGGGGCAGATCCGAAACGGTCAGGACTTTGGCTCTCATCTTAGCGACGTAGGCTTTGTTTCCTGGCTTGATCGTTCCGTCGAGCTCGATCTTGGCCGGATAGGGCAGATCGATCGTTTTTTTGCCGCGCTTATCAGTGCCGCTGATTTCGGCCATGAATTCGGCCTTTTTACAGTAGGGGTCATAGCTGATATTCAAGCTGAGCGATGACTTGCCTTCGTTGTCGCTCCGACCAGCAGCAATAAATTCGCCGTCTTTGTAGAGCCTGAAAGGAGTGTTGGTCTTACTTTTGCCGTTTTTGTCATCGATTACCACCAGTAGAGTGATACGATAAGCAGTAGGGGTAATTCTAATCGCGCCTACCTGGCAGATTTCGATCTTATCAGTTTTGGGCGGTGTTTTTTTCTGCTGGTTCGGCTGATTCTGCGGGGTTCCGGCTTGTCCTTGATTCTGATTTCCATTTGCCATTGTGTCCTCCTGGGTATTGTTTTTGTTAAATTGTCAAAGTCCGGTGAGGTAGCGCTTGGCGCATTTTGCCCTCATTATGAGCTTATTTTGTTTAAAATAAGCCTAAATATTGGCAAAGCTTGATTATTTTCTCGTTTAGGTCTAAATGTTCAGGGTAATAGAGAATTATAGCATATTTTGACTTTTTCGTCAATGGCGAGCTTAATTTTTTACCCTAATAATGCTATAATATTACTAGGTAAAAACAGTAACTAATATTAGCCAATATGACTAAAAAAATAGCTGATAACGGAGAAATGGAGTTGAGTGGATTCATAGAGCCGCCCTTGGTGCCCGAAGGTGATTATTTTTTTCCAGAAACCTTTCTTTGGGGAAGCTCTAGCTCTGCTTATCAGGTAGAAGGAGGGATAAAGAATGACTGGAGCGAATGGGAAAAGAGTGAAGCGCGGCTAGCGGCCCTCGAGCGGGAAGGCAAAGACAAAGATGATTATATCTGCGGTCAGGCAGTGGATCATTATGAGCGAGCTTCAGCCGATATTGCCCTGGCCAAAGATCTGGGTAATAATGCGATCCGGATCGGCCTGGAATGGGCTAGAATCCAGCCCGCCGAAGACACCTGGGATGCGACCGCAATCAATCATTACCGCGAGCTTTTGCGCGAAGCCAAGGCCAAAGGACTGACTACTGCCGTTACGCTCTGGCATTGGACAAACCCGCTCTGGCTCACCGAGCAAGGTGGCTGGACCAATAAGAAAGTGATCCAATATTTCGAAGCCTATACTGAGGTGATCATTCGTGAATTAGGGGCCGAGATCGATCTCTGGCTGACCTTGAATGAGCCCCTGGTCCACGTAAGCAATGGCTATCTCAAAGGCGAGTTTCCGCCGGCCAAACATAATCCTTATCTGGCAGAAAAGGTTTTTCGCCATCTCGGGCGAGCGCATAAGGCGGCTTACAAGCGTATCCATGCCCATTTCCCAAAAGCGCAAGTCTCAATTACCGGACTTATAAATCATTTCGAACCAGCTAGCGAATTCAATCTGATCGAGCTAGCCATCGCCTCATTTTCCCATTATTTCTGGAACCACCGTTTCCTAGCCAAGATCCGCAAGCAGATGGATTTCATCGGGCTTGATTATTATTTCCATGACCGCATAGTCTGGTATCCACCCTTCCACAAAAACAAGAACGAGCGCGTGACTGATCTGAATTGGGAGATTTACCCAGAAGGAATCTTAGAAGTCTTGCGTTATCTCCAGGGATTCAAAAAGCCGATCTATATAATGGAGAACGGTCTGGCTGATAGCGAGGACAAATACCGAGCCAATTTTATCAAAGAACATCTGTATTATATCCATACCGCGATCAGCGAAGGGATTGATGTGTGCGGCTATTTCCATTGGTCATTACTGGATAATTTCGAATGGGCTAAGGGCTGGACGGCTAAATTCGGTCTTTATGAAGTGGATCGTCAGACCTTTGCTCGGATAGAAAGGCCGAGCGCAGCTGTTTATCGGCAAATCTGTCAGGCTAATGGTTTTAGAATCTCGCAAGATTAGTTGTCTGTAATCAGGTGAGTCATTTTTTTTAAGCATCTTTACTATGTGGCTTTTTGTTGCCCTAACGTCTTATTTTATCAATGCCGGAGTATATGTGGCAGACAAGTTTCTTCTTTCCAAGAAGATCCATTCTTCGGTTACATATGCTTTTTTTGTCGGGGTCTGGAGTATTTTTAATTTCCTAATCTTGCCACTTGATCCTTGGGTGCCCAATTTGCGCGAGTTTGGTTTGGATATTTCTGCTGGTCTGCTTTTTCTTTTTACGCTCGTAATTTGGTACAAAGCCCTCCACCAATCAGAGGCGACCAGAGTGGTGCCGATTGTCGGAGCCTTGATCCCTATCTTCAGTTTTATGCTCTCTTATATCTTCCTGGGCGAGACACTCAATCTGCAACAGTTCGTCGCTTTTGTAGTTCTTATATTTGGTGGTATTCTGATTTCGATCAAGCCCGCTCGTTTCCAGGTAATTCGCGAGGTATTAGATCGTTTTCGTAATGTTTTTGGAGATATTTTTGGCGGTATTCACGCTAGTTATCGTCCGACCAGACGCCTGATTTTTAACTCGGCTGCCTCGGCTCTGCTTTTTGCTTCGTATTATGTTTTGGTAAAATATATCTATACAACTCAGCCCTTTATCGGCGCCTTTGTTTGGTCGCGGCTTGGCACATTTATCGGTACCATGCTTATCTTGTTTGTCCCGGAGTGGCGCCACTTGATAATCCGTCACCAGAAGGGCCAGAAATCTCCGGGCAATATGACCTTCTTTCTCTCGGTCCGCTTTTTGGCGGCCATTGCTTTTATAATGCTCAATTGGGCTATTTCTCTGGGTAATGTTGCGCTGATAAATTCGCTTCAAGGCGTCCAATATATGTTTCTCCTGGCGATCGTCCTTCTTCTTTCGAGCCGTTTTCCTAAAATAATGAAAGAGGAACTTTCTGCTGGAATCTTGACGCAGAAACTGATCGGAGCGAGCCTGGTTTGCGCCGGACTTTATCTGTTAGTCATTTAAATTGTCTTTTTAACAAAGTCTATGCTTACGTATATCTCGCTGTTATTTTTATTTTTTTACGGTGTTTTGGCAACTTGGCGGATAGATTGGGCTCTTGGGTTTTTGATTTTTTCTTTGCCTCTTTATGTTGTGCGCTTTTCTTTTTTTGGTTTGCCACTTACTCTGCTTGAGGGGATGATCTTGATTTGTTTCGGAGTGTGGCTCATTAAGAATGGGAGAAAAATGAGTCAACGGATAAAAGCCCGGCTTATTTTTTGGAAACAGTCAGAGAGAGATCTTGCAAGCCCGAACTTTCGTTATCCTTTCGATGTTGAGATTATCCTAGTCTTGTTTGTCTCTTTTCTGGCTATGGCTGTGTCGGATTTTTCTAATCCGGCAATGGGTATCTGGAAGGCTTATTTTTTTGAACCTCTCCTGGTTTATATTCTTGTCTTTAATGTTTTTTTTGCTCCTAGCCAGGAAGAAAAAGCGGATATTGATTATTTGCATCGGTCTTGGGCAAAGATTATCTTGCCTCTGTCATTCTCCGCTTTGCTGATTTCTCTGTTTGCGATATACCAGAAAATTAGTGGTGACTTTATTCCGAATCCGCTCTGGGCAGCAGCTGGCACGCGACGCGTCACTTCCTTGTTTGCTTATCCGAATGCAGTCGGACTTTATCTCGGTCCGATCATTGTCCTGATGAGCGGATTTTTGCTCTCGATCGCGGCCAAGCACAGTCAGCGTTTTTGTGGTCGCGAGGCTTGTGAAACTTGGTCGCCCTTTTCTTTCTCTTGGTTTTTTGATTTGCCATTCTTCGAGAAGGCAATTATTGGTTTGCTAAAAATTAGCACTGTCTTTTCTCTTCTGGCAATCTATTTTGCTAAGTCTGATGGAGCTTTGATTGCAGTCGTCTTGGCTGTCGGGCTTATGGCCTTTTTCTATGAACCTCTGACACGGATCGGTATCATTCGTTTTATTTTGGCATTTATTATCGGGATATCGATAATATCTGCTCTCATACTGCCTTCGTTGCGACAAAGGGCCTGGGAGTATTTACGCTTGGAAGATTTTTCTGGCCAGGTCAGAAAAGCCCAATGGCAAGAAACCGGCATTATGTTACGCGACGGTAATTGGCTCTGGGGAGCTGGTCTATCCGGCTATAGCACAGCGATCGAGCCTTATCATGCTCCAGGCATATATCTGCATACGGATAATCCGGATCATGAAGAATTGATCGTGAGCTCGCCCGAGTATCAAGCCCGATATTGGCAGCCTTTGGAAATATTTATGTATCCTCATAATATCTTTTTAAATTTCTGGGTCGAGCTGGGTTTGATGGGGTTTTTGGTTTTTCTTTGGATAATATTCAAAGCGCTTTACCAGTCTTTTTTGGGCTTGTTCGGGGAAAAAGATCCAGCGCGCCGCAGCCTGGCAATTACTTTGCTGGCTACGATTTTCGTGATTCTGATTCATGGCATTGTCGATGTGCCATATTTTAAGAATGATCTTTCCGTTTTGTTCTGGTTGATTATTGCTTTGGTCGGATTATTAAGATTATCTTCTAATAGAAAGGGCAGAACAGGCAAGCAGGAGGTCTAGTCATAGAAGGACTAGGAATATTTAAAAAATAGACCGTCACTAGAGTGGCGGCCTTTTTGATTTCTGGAAGCTAATTTTTCTGGCGATTGTGTAGAGTGCAGCTATAGCAGTCTTTTTCTGTTTCGACTTTTTGGTTTGGGGCACACATGTGATTGCCAAAAATGATTTTGCGGCAATGATTATTTTTGTTCAATCGGTCGATGTCTGCTTGAGCTTCTATTAGCGAAAGATTGGAATAAAAACGCCTTTCGCAAGCGCTCGATGTTTCAATGATCGAGCTGATTTCTGGAAGATCACGGATCATTATTAATTGAAAAATTTCGTGTTCAAGCCATTTTTGGGCAATCTGCTTGGCTGATCTGATCCCGTGATTTGATACTTTTAGTTTTTTGACATCATGCGTGAGTGCTTTTAAGTCGATCTGACCACTGTCTGGTTTGCGATAGGGTAATTCTCTGCCTATTTTCCATTGAATAAAGCTTGATTCATCGCCGAAGGGAAGAATGTTGATGAGTTTTAGAGCATAGTTGGCGTACTTGTTTAAGAGGCAATGATAATAATCGTGCTCTTTCATGAGCTTACCGAGGGCATATTTATCAATGCCAAGCTCAAAGGGGTCATCATTCCATTCCAGATAACGGATCATCTGCTTCAACTGTATCCACGAACCGAGCAAAGGAGCGTTTTGCTGGAATATTATCCGGTTTGCGAGCCTCAAATAGTCTTCTAATCTTTGATCGTAGTGGCGATATTGCCAGAGGTAATAGGTAGTAGCGATAATTGCTTGTATTTGTTCCTGCTGGTATTTTGGGTTTGTACTGGCTTCGGAGAGATATATCTTGTCGTATAGGCTTTTCACTAGTTCATAGTCTAGAATATGGCCATTCTGACAGATTGTTCCAGGCTGGAGATCAGAACAGTGAGGGATAAAATGAAGGATATTGGCCAGGTAGGAATAGTCGAGATCAGGGGCGCCGAAGACAGAGATTAGCTCGATTATTTCTGATCTTTTTGGTAATAAATGAGGAGTTGTTGATATCTTGGTTTCTGGGGAGTTAGGGCGCACATGGCCGCTTCGGTATTTATTTTTGAGTTCGAGTCTTCGTTCTTGGCGGTCTGGATCATTTTTGTTCATTTTATTTTTCTCCTGGATTTTGAAGGAACAAACGGTTATTTCTGAGATGTTTACATTTTTGTTTTTAGATGTCAAGGAGGCGCTTTGGGTGGACATTTTGTTTTGTGGCGCCCGCTTCCATAGTCGGGGATGAATGTGTTATAATAAGCAGGTAAGAATTTAGCATGTTGATATTATGAGGAAAAAGCTTAAAATGCTTTCTTTGGTGCTTGTTTTTGTCCTTCTTTCAGGGGCAAGCTGTAAGGTTCAGGATAAGAGCGTGACTCAAAAAATGGAATCAGTCAAGCTGACTTATTGGCGGGTTTGGGATGGGCCGGATACTTTTAGCGCGATTATCAACAAATATCAGGAAAATCATCCTTTTGTAAAGATCGAATATAAGCTTTTGCGTTATGAAGAATATGAGCAGAAATTACTGGAAGCTTTTGCAAGCGATCGCGCTCCGGATATTTTTTCTATACACAATACTTGGACCAGGAAATATCATAATCGAGGTTGGCTGAAGGAAATGCCGGCCGAGACTACAATGGTCTATCCGGAAGTGAAAGGCTCGATCAAGAAAGAAATCGTTCCGACTTTACGCAAGAATCCGAGTCCTTCGCTCAATGAAATCCGAAGCCGATATGTCGATACGGTTTATGATGATGTAGTCATAAAAGGCAAAGACGGGAAGACGGGTGTCTATGGCCTGCCAATGGGGGTGGACACCTTGCTCATGTTTGTTAATCGGGATCTTTTCAATAATGCCGGCATCACCAGTATTCCTGAGTATTGGAACAAGGAGTTCCAGCAAACAGTCCGCAGGCTAACCAAGATGGACAACAAGGGACAGATAATCCAATCGGGTGTAGCTCTCGGAGTGGGTGGGAATATCGATCGATCTAGCGATATATTGTCTATCCTCATGATGCAGAATGGGGCAGAAATGATGAACTTGGAAAATACGCTCGTCACTTTTAATGCTCCCCCGATCGGTATCACGGATAAATCCAAGATACCAGGTGAAGACGCGCTACGCTTTTATAGCGATTTTGCTAATCCGGCTAAGGAAATCTACGCTTGGAACAATACTATGGATAATTCGCTTGATCTTTTTATCCGGGGCAAGCTGGCGATCATGTTCGGCTATAGCTATATGATGCCACAGATCAAGGCTGGTAATCCAAAGATGAACCTGGTTATCAGTCGTCTGCCTCAGATCGAGGGTAATGACCCGGTTAATTTTGCGAATTATTGGGTGGAAACCGTGGCTTCAAAGAGCAAGCATCAGAATGAGGCTTGGGATTTTATCAAATTTGCGACCGCTGCTGAACAAGTCCCGAATTATCTGGAAGCCACCAAAAAATTGTCAGCCATTAGGACCTTGGTCGAATATCAGAAGCAGGACTTAGAGGTCGGTCCTTATGCTGATCAGGTGCTTACAGCCAAGAGCTGGTACAAGGGTAATGATGCGGGGGCAGCGGAAAAAGCGATGCGTGATATGATGGATAGTGTTGCCAAGGGCGAGGTGGCTATCAAAGAGGCGATCGGCGCGGCCGTCTCCAAGGTGCAGCAGACGGTTGATGCTGAATTTTAGGACTATTTTACCTTAATATATGATGAAGAGATTCAATTATATTGTCGGAACGATCGTGCTTGTTTTTGCTTTTGCCAAAGAAACATTGGCCTGGGATGAGAACTTGCATCTGGTCCCTGATAAGGGCAAGGAGAATGGCGATTATCAGCTTAGTGATTTTGTCTTGGTCGCATTAACGGTAGCCAAGATGATTCTGGCTGTATCGGGCGCGATGGCGGTCCTTGCTTTTGTCTGGGGTGGTTTTATGTTTGTCTTTTCGGCTGGTAATAAGGAGCGAGTCGAAAAAGGGAAGACCTCACTTATTGGTGGAGTAATCGGACTGGCGATAGTGCTCCTAGCTTATACCGCGGTTGATTTTTTCCTCAAGAGTCTAGGCTGGACAGATGGAAACGAAGATTTTGGCAAATGGAACGCGGTTGACTAAAGATTGGATTATGAATTTGTTTGAAAAAAAACCGATTATTGAGAGCTCTCAAGTCATTGCCCGAGAGCTTAGACAGGCGCGCGAAACACGCGGTCTTTGTTTGGCTGAAGTTGCGGAAATACTCAAGATGAATGTAAATTATTTGGAAGCAATGGAATGCGGAAATTTTTCATTACTGCCAACCGGTATCTATAAAGTTAATTTTCTTCGGGAATATGTCTTGTTTCTTGGTTTGCCACTGGAAGAGTTTTTGGATCTTTTTGAAGATAGCCAACGAGGTCAGAATATTCTTCGGGAAGAGGATTTGTTCGTGCGAAAAGCAGGTAATGTGCATTTCTCATTGACGATTCCCAAGTTAATCAAGAATTTGCTTATCTTTTCAGCTTCAGCCGTCTGTTTGACCTATTTGGCATTGAGTATCAATGACATAGTGGCTCCCCCGGAGCTTAGTATTGATTCCCCCTCACTTGATACGATAACCGAAGAAAAAGAGATCATGGTCCGGGGAACGACTGTGCCCGAGGCTGAAGTCCACATCAATGACGAACTGGTCCTGGCTGACAAGAGCGGTGTATTCGAAAAAAAGGTAGAATTGCGGAGTGGCTTGAATACGATCGTAATCAGTGCCCAGAAAAAATATAGCCGAGTCAGCGAGCAGGTAAAGAAAGTGCTTGTTTCTGGGGGCTAAACCCTGGTTTGCATTTTGGCTCTAAATATCATATAGTTCACAATAGAAGCATATGATGCTTCTTTTTAAATAAAAATGACATCTTCCACGGGATGTCCGCAGGCTAATAATATGAATAAAGAATCGAAAAATCAGGAAAAAAAGGATGCTAGCGATAAGGACATGAGATTCGTGGCTGCCAATGAGGCCATGGAGCAGATCAAGTCCAAGTTTGGCGATGGCGCAATCATGAAATTCGGTGAAGCGCGCAAAACAAATGTTGATGCCGTGCCGACTGGCTGCTTGTCTCTCGATATCGCGCTCGGAATCGGCGGGGTGCCACGAGGACGCATTATCGAGATATTCGGTCCAGAATCATCGGGCAAGACTACTCTGGCCCAGCATATCGTAGCTGAAGTACAGAAGCTCGGCGGAATTGCCGCTTTTGTCGATGCTGAACATGCTCTTGATCCGGATTATGCGCAGAAGATCGGTATCAATATCAAAGAGATGCTTATATCGCAGCCCGATACAGGCGAGCAGGCAATGGAAATCGTCGAGACTCTGGTCCGTTCTAATGCTGTTGACGTGATTGTCATCGATAGCGTGGCAGCGCTGGTACCGCAGAAAGAAATCGAGGGCGAGATGGGCGACCAGCACATGGGGCTTCAAGCGAGACTCATGAGCCAGGCCCTGCGCAAGCTCACTGGCGTGGTATCCAAGACCAAGACCGTCGTGATCTTTATCAATCAGATCCGGCATAAGATCGGAGTTTTCTTTGGTAATCCAGAAACAACAAGCGGTGGCAATGCGCTCAAGTTTTACTGCTCTATCCGAGTCGAGGTGAGACGTAGCGCTCAGATCAAGCAGGCTGACAAGATAATCGGTAACCGCGTCAAGGTAAAAGTCGTAAAGAACAAGGTGGCCGCCCCTTTCCGGACCTGTGAATTCGATATCATGTACAATGAAGGCATTTCTATCTCGGGCGATCTACTTGATACGGGTGTTGCTTATGGCGTGATCAAGAAGGCGGGCAATTCTTATAGCTTTGGCGACGTAAAACTCGGGGTCGGGCGCGAAAATGCCAAACGCTTCCTTAAGGCTGACAAGAAGCTCATGAAAGAGATCAGGAAGAAGATCATGGTTGAAGTGAATGCGGCCGAAGGCGATACAGGTGAAGCGGCGGTGACGACGACAGCTGACGCTTAACTTTTGATAGATTGACAATTGACATTTAACAATTGACTTTTCACCTATTTACTTCCTGTTAATAAACAAAAAAGACGTTACTTAAAAATTGTATCGTCTTTTTTGTTTATTAAATTTGAGAAATAGTCAATCCTGCCGCTAGGCAGATGTCAAAAGTCAATTGTCAATTTTTTCTCTATGCTCTTTCTACGTATTCGCCAGTCTCGGTGTTGACTTTGATCAGGTCTCCTTCGTTGATGAACATCGGGGCGTTGATAACAGCGCCGGTTTCGAGCTCGATCTGTTTCTGGACATTACCAGCCGAATTGCCTTTGACTCCGGGTGGCGCGCTCGTCACCTTAAAGGTCATTTTGATCGGCAGGTCGATCGCGACCGGCTGGCCGTTGAAGTAAAGGACGTCGACATCGATACCTTCCTTGAGAAAGCGGATCTGATCACCGACTTGGTCCAGGGGAACATTGAATTGCTCGAAGCTTTCATTGTCCATGAGATAAGCGTCCCGCTCGTCTTTGTACATATAATTAGCTTTCTTGCGATTGATGTCTGCTTCTTCGGCTTTATCATTGCCCTGGAAAGTCCGTTCCAGGGCATTACCGCTGATCAGGTTCTTGAGCTTGGTTTTGAGCACAGCGCCGCCACGGCCCATCTTGTGATGTTCGGCTTTGACTACGATGTAAGGTTCATTGTTGGCAATGATTACTTTGCCGATCTTTATCTCGCTGAGGCTTAGCATAGTTCTTTATTGGTTAGTGAAAGGCATCAGAGCCATGATACGGGCGCGCTTGATGGCATTGGACAATTGTCTCTGGTGTTTGGAGCAGACACCGGTTCTTTTGCGGGGAAGAATCTTTTTGTACATGTTCACAAAGCGATTGATCGTGCGAATGTCTTTGTAATCGATGTCATCGATGCCTTCTACGCAGAAGTGGCACATCTTTTCTTCGTTCATTTCTTGTTTCATAGCTTTAGTTTAGAAGGGAATATTTTCTACCCTTATCTCGTCTTCTTGGACGTCGTTATTCTCATCTATGGAGATAAAATTTTCTTCGGGACCGCTCGGCATCGGTACGTGCTCATTGCCATAGCCACCTTGGGTGGCGCCGGCTCGATCGAGCATGATCATGTTTTCGACGATTATCTCGGTGCGATAACGCTTGATACTGTCTTGTCCTACCCAGTCCCTGGTCTGGAGCCGGCCTTCGATATAGACTTTGGCTCCTTTTTTGAGGTAGCGTCCGATAACATCGGCAAGCTTGCGCCAGGCGACGATATTGTGGAATTCTACTTTTTCCTGTTTCTGGCCGCTCTGGTCGGTCCAGACATAATTGGTGGCCAGAGAGAAAGTGGCGACATTCTGTCCCGAGGGAGTGTTACGTACTTCGGGATCCTTGGTTAGGCGTCCAATGATCATGGCTTTGTTCAAGTCCATAGTTTTTTGGCCTTTCCGGCGCGCGCGAAGCGCAGACGGAGAGGCGAGAATGTTTAATTAGATCTTTTTTAGAGGAGGTCATCAGTCTCGAGGATCTTGTCCAGTTTGTCATCGAGCTCTTTGGCAGAAAGTTTGCGGACGCTTTCTTTTTCTTTGGGAGTGGCCTTCTTTTCTTCTTCAGCCGCTTTTTTAGCCGCTTTTTCGCTGACGATCCGTTCGTTGCGAGCTTTTTCAGCCGCAATCTGTTCCTCGGTCTTGGCGGCTCGATTCACGATCATGTGACGAAGGATTTCGTGATTCATGCGTAGCTCAGTGTGGACTTTGTCCAGGTCGATCCCGGGAAGATCGAATTCGGCCAGGAAGTAGTAGCCGTAATGTTCGTGTTTGACCGGGTAGCAGAATTTCTTCTTGCCCCAGTTCTCATCATAGGTGACCTTGCCTCCTTTTTCTTCGATCATCTGATGTACTCTCCCCTTGATGCCCTTTGCCTCGTCTTCGGTGTAGCGATTTGGCACGATGTAGAGCAGTTCATAGTGGGGGATTTCGCTTGTCTTGTTTTTTGCCATAGGTTTATTAAGAAATAAAAAAACGCAAGATATCCTCTTGCGATCCGGCTAGTTCCCGTTCGGCTTTTAGGATACCTTTGGTCCGAATCCGGACCAACCTCATTTGGTTATGGAAAAGGTAACGTCTTATTTGACTAAAGACTAACATAAGTGTTATAAAAAAGCAAGACTAATAATAATCGCTAAAAATGACTTATTTTTTCCATCTTGGAACAAACACCGCTCTTTCTTTGGCTGAGCTTTTCTCAGTTCTCCCGCTGGCAAACAAAGGTAGTTTTGTTGCTAAGGATTTATTTCTGGTCGATTTGGATCAGGCTTTAGACGCCACGGCGCTAATGGCTAGACTGGGCGGGACGATTAAGATCGCTCAGGTTTTAGCGCAGGGAATCCCTCTTTATAGTCCAGAAATGTTAAAAGTGATAACAGAATCTTTTGAGCCGGGCGAAGGAAAGTTCAAATTCGGGATTTCGAATCATGCCAAATTTGCTTCTCCAGCCAAGGATAAACGCTTGGCCTTAGGGATAAAGAATTTTCTAAAAGAAAAGGGGATTAGTTGTCGCTGGGTAATTTCGAAAGAGCCGATCCTGAGCTCGGTTATTGTCGAGCAGAATCTGATGCGGAACGGAGCGGAAATCGTGATTGCCGGTGATTACAAAAAAAGTTTCGTGGCGCGTACTTTAGCGGTTCAGCCCTGGAAGGAGTTATCCTTTCGTGATTATGGCCGGCCGAGTCGAGATGACCATTCTGGCATGCTTCCGCCTAAGCTCGCGCTTCTGATGCTGAATTTGGCAGGAGCAAAAAAGGATGAGCCGATCTTGGATCCTTTTTGCGGCTCGGGCACAGTGCTTGGCGAGGCGATAGTTCTCGGTCAGACGCATGTCTATGGGAGCGATATATCAGCCAAGGCGGTAGAAGATAGTCGGGCTAATATTGCCTGGCTAGAAAAGAAATATCCCTCAGTCTCTCGGATCGTGGAAATAAGCGAGCTCGATGCTAGGCTGCTTCACAAGACCCATAAGCCAGCATCCATCAAAGCAATCATCACAGAGCCTTATCTCGGACCGCAAAGGGGGCAAGTAGATCCTGTAAAATGGAAGAGGGAATTGGACGGACTCTATACCGCGTCTCTTCGTTCTTTCCAATCAGTCCTTACTAGAGACGGAAGAGTGGTCATGATCTGGCCGATCAGGATCGAAGCAGGCAAACAGATTTTTTTGGCGCCGGATACCAGGGGCTATCGGCATGTGTCGCTTTTGCCAGCGGGCTTTGAGGCAGAGACCAGGCGTCACTTGAGCAAAAGAAACACCATCATCTATGGTCGGGAGGGGCAGAAGGTCTGGCGAGAAATAATCGTGCTTGAAAAAGAGTAATAAGGCAAATAAAAAACACAGTTCATAAAGCACTGTGTTTTTTTGTATTTTTTTAACGGTTGACGAGGAAATGACAGACATCTCCATCCTGAACCACATAGTCTTTGCCTTCGCTCCGGAGAAGACCCTTGTCTCTCGCCGCTGTTTCTCCGCCAAGCTCGACAAAAGTATCATAGGGGACGATCTCGGCCCGGATAAAGGCTTTTTCAAAATCAGTATGGATGACTGCGGCGGCCTGAGGGGCTTTGCTGCCTTTTTTTACTGTCCAGGCTCTGGTTTCTATCTCGCCAGTCGTGAAGTAAGTGATAAGGCCGAGTAGTTCATAAGCGCTGCGAATAAGCTTGTCTAGGCCTGAGAGCTCGAGTCCGAGTGCCTCGATGTATTCTTTTTTTTCTTCATCATCAAGGGCCGAGATTTCTTCTTCTTGCTTGATGTTTAATGGTAAGACGGTCGCCCCCTCGATCTTGATCTGGCATTTGTCCGGCTCACTTGTGTTGATGACATAAATAATCGGCTTGAGAGAGAGTAGGCCAAGACTCTTGACTATCTTTATTTCATCTTCGCTGAGATTGGCCAGGCGAGCTGGTCGGCCAGCCAGAAGCTCTGTATTTACTTTGTCCAGGATGAGCTTTTCTTCGATCGCGGTTTTTATTCCCGCTTTGGCTTCCTTGCTGACTTTGTTCAGGTGCTTTTCGACTGTTGCCATGTCTGCCATGATGAGCTCGAGTTCGATCGTTTCTTTGTCTTCGAGCGGCGCGATACGGCCATTGACATGGATGATATTGTCATCTTCGAAATCACGGATAACCATGCAGATCGCGTCGCATTCCCGGATATTAGAAAGAAATTTATTGCCTAGACCTTCACCTTGGTGAGCGCCCTTGACCAGGCCAGCAATATCGACAAATTCGATGGTGGTCGGGATGATCTTTTTGGGCTTGGAGATATTGGCTAGTTTTTCGAGCCGGCTATCTGGCACTTTGACAACCCCCACATTCGGGTCGATGGTGCAGAAGGGGTAGTTTGAGGCTTCGGCGCGACTATTGGAGAGTGAGTTGAAGAGGGTGGACTTGCCGACATTCGGGAGCCCGACTATTCCGATGGATAATGACATTTTGGCTATTTATTCCGCGTAATGACGGACGATATATTAAATATGCATTTATTAGGATAGATTATTTCTGTTTTTTCAGCAAGACGGCTTGCGCTTTGTTGTGGAATATTGCTGATTATGGTAAAATTTAGGAAATGTTAATAACTAATCTTTTCAAGCCATGAATTAAGAAGTCATGTAATGATTCCTTGATAATGGTTTGAAATAAATAGAATGGGGGTGAATTATGACTAAACAAATTTTGAAAAAAGCATCATCACTGCTTATCGTAATGGTATTTGCTTTTTCGTTAGTTCTTGTTTCGAATGTTTCAGCTCAGGTTGGTCAGGGTATCGGATGGGATACTCAATCAGGTAGTGCCAATCAGACCACTTGGGGTAATACAGCTGAAAACATTCAGCAAAGAGCAGCCCTTGGTAATGATGATCCTCGCAATATCGCGGCTAATGTCATCAATATCATCTTGGGTTTCCTTGGTATTTTGGCAGTTGTCCTCATCCTCTATGGCGGATTCAAATGGATGACCGCGGCCGGCAACGAAGATAAGGTTTCAGAAGCTAAAAAGCTGCTGGTCGCTGGTGTGATCGGTTTGATAATTATCTTAGCTGCCTTTGCTCTCTCTACCTTTATTCTTGACGCCGTCTTCCGTGCTACTACTTCAGGAGAGTATATTGAGCCATAATAACCGAAATATTTTTTTGGGCTCGAGATTATGTTTCGAGCCCACTCCCTTGCTTCTAGATTTTGCTAGCGGCAGAGGAGTTAAATAATAAAAATACTATGTTTTTCAAAAGAATACTAGCCTCTTTGTTGATTATTTTTTCTTTCGCTGTTTGTCAGCCGCTTTTAGCGCAGAGCGGAGAGGGTGGATCGGATGCGCGCCTTTGGGGCGGTTATGCGGATGATATTCGGGATACTACTGGCTTAGGGGAGGATGATCCTCGTCATATCGCCGCTAATATTATCAATATCATCCTTGGTTTCCTTGGTATCATTGCGCTTGTTTTGATTATTTATGCTGGATTTAAGTGGATGACAGCGGCTGGAAATGAGACCCAGGTAGGTGACGCTAAAAAATTACTAGTAGCAGCTGTTATTGGGTTAATAATTATTCTTTCTGCATTTGCCTTGTCATCGTTCGTGCTGGATGCGGTATATCGGGCTACAACCGATTAGCTGAAATTAGATGTTCAATCACACAAAAAAGTTTTATCTAAGATCATTACTCTCTGCTTTTATCCTTAGTCTGATGGGTTTTGCCTTTGTGGCACAGGCTAGTGATTCGACCGTAAAGGGCTTGGATGAAGCAGCTGGCAAGGCCAAGATCGGCAAGGAAAGCAAGATGGTCCAGGACATCCCGTCGGCGATCGGCCGGGTCATCGGAATTGTCCTCTCTTTTATCGGTCTGGCTTTTTTTGTGCTGATGGTCTATGGCGGGGTAATCTGGATGTTTGCCAGAGGTAATGACCAGGAAGTAAGCAAAGCCAAAGATCTTATCCAATCAGCAATCATCGGTCTGATCATTGTCTTGTCTGCTTATGCTCTCACTATCTTTGTCGGCAATGCCTTGACAAGCGGCGCGGTGACTGGCCCGAATTAATATGTTGATCCGATACTTGCTAGCTTTTTCACTTTCATTTATTCTCATTGCTTCTTTTTTTGCCATTCCGGTTTCTGCTTTTAATTTTGAATCCCATAGCGGTATCAAGAACACTGGCTCTGCGGCTGGCTATGACGCGGCAAACCTGACTGATGTTTCTTTTTCGCAGACAGTCGGCAAGATTATCCGGATCCTTCTTTCGCTCATCGGTGTTTTCTTTTTTCTCCTTTTCTTATATGCTGGTTTTATCTGGATGCTTTCGCGCGGCAATACCCAAGATATTGAAAAGGCAAAGAAGATTATGCAGAATGCCCTTATCGGTTTGATTGTCGTATTGATGGCTTATGCTATTACGGTATTTGTCACTCAAGCAATTACCCGCGCAGTTTAATCTTATGTTCCGAAAATATTTTTTTCATTTATCAGTCTTGGTTCTTGTTTTGGGCTTTTTTTCTTTCTTTTTTTTGACTAGCGCTAGCGCGCAAAATCTGACCGACTGGAAGGGGGTCCTGGATGATGGGGCCGGTGCAGGCGGAGCAGGCTACAAGACAGAGCTGACTTCACCCGAGCCGGTAATCGGTGTTGTTATCAAGACTTTATTGTCTCTACTTGGCGTCCTCTTTTTGATCCTGATGATTTATGGCGGTTTTACTTGGATGACGGCCATGGGCGGGAATGAGAAGGTTGAAAAGGCCAAGAATACGATTACGGCGGCTGTTATCGGTCTGATCTTGGTTCTGGTTTCTTATGCGGTCAGTTATTTTGTAATAAAAGCCTTGACGGGTGCCACTCTGTCTTTCTAAAAATAATCCTTATGCAGAAAATTTTCCGCTCATTCCTCTCCGCTCTGATCCTGGCCTTTGTCCTGATGTTGCCGGCTCTAGCCCTGGCAAATCCGAGTCCGGATGGACCGCTTGGTAAGCTGAATAAGACGGCCAAAGAAAGCGGCTTTAATGATAATGCGGCTAATATTTCTTTGCCCGCGGCAGTTGGCAAAGTGATTAGCATGCTACTCGGTCTTTTAGGTGTCATCTTTCTCGGTCTGATAATCTATGCCGGTATAATGTGGATGATTGCCGCCGGTGACGAGAGCAAGGTTACCAAGTCCAAAGACACGATGAAGCGGGCAATTATCGGCTTGATCATAGTGGTCGGCGCTTATGCGATCAGCCAATTCGTCGTTTATACATTAGCCGGTTAAGCTTATGAAGAAACTTAGCACTATAATCTATTCATATCTTTTTATATCTTTGTCTTTTGCTTTTGCGGGTATTGCCAGGGCTAATCTCCTCAATACCGAAGGGCAGACCGCGATTAAGGATAATATGAAAGGCGCGGGCGATAAAGGCGGCTACAACACAGCTGGCGGTGACGGCTCGTTTATCTTTTCTACGGTGGCGGGCAAGGTCGTGGCAGCGGTTCTCGGACTTTTGGGCATCATCTTCCTGATCATGATTATAATCGCTGGTTTCAATTGGATGACAGCGGCCGGTGATGCTGGCAAGGTCGATAAGGCCAAGGCTACCATTTTCCGCGGGGTAATCGGTCTGATCATCGTCGTTACGGCTTATATCATAACCGCTTTTGTCTTCAAAGCTTTGTCCGGATTAGTCGGCTCACCTGGTTAAGAATATTCTTTTTTTCAATAAAAAGAAGCGGCTATCAGGATAGCCGCTTTTTGCTTTTGTGAGACTATTGACACTGAGAAACATCTATTGTCAGATAATCCCGTGTCTGAAGATGATTCCAGGAGTCGACATAGTAAAGATCGTCTCGAGGCGAGGGTGGGATGGCGATGACCTTGGTCCGGCTCGAAATGATGAGCCGGTCGTGGTAGTCGATTACCCGCGCTTTGTGGGGTACGTATTGGTTCCAGCCGATTTCATGAGTTCCCATCCGGAGCTGAGCTTTGTAGCATTGGCGTGGCGCCAGGGTGAGGCCAGCCAGGGCGCCGTCAAAGAATTCGACACCGCCGAAAGAATTGTTTACGACGTAGACGACTACACCGCCGTGGTAATCTTCGGCAATGAATTGTACGGGGGCCTTTTCGTAGACTACGTGCCCGCAAGCACTCAAGGCCATTGCAACAAATACCAGAACGCTCGCGAATACGGACTTCTTTGCTTTTTTCATTTTTCTCTCCTTGGTGAATGGGTTGCGCAATTGCAATGATTAGGCTATACTTAGCTTGTGATATTTTCTAATAAACACCGAAACTAAGCACAAAAGCCTTATTTTAGAGAACGATGGATTATTATATCATTTTTTATATAATCTGTCAATATTATGATAAGCTTTTCCAAATAAATGAAAAATCTATTCAAAAACTTTGCCATCCTCTTGATTGTCTTTTTGGCGGTCGCAATGATATTTTCCAGCCTAAATGGTGGCGGAAGCAATGTCGAGCGCATCGGGACAGAGAAATTTATTGCTCAGGTCAAGAATGAAGAAGTGAAATCCATCGTTGTCGAGGGGACAAAGATGACAGTGACCTTGAAAGATGACAAGCAGCAGATCGTCAAGAAAGAGAGTAGCGAATCTCTGTCCGAGGTCTTTAAGAATTATGGCGTGGAGCCGGATAAGGCGACCAAGATAAATATCGAAATCAAAGAAAATGAAGGTAGTGCTTATTTCTTCGCCAATATCTTGCCTTTTCTTTTGCCTTTCCTCATAATCGGCGTCTTTATCTATTTTATGATGAAGAGTGTCCAGGGCGCGAATAGTCGGGCAATGATGTTTGGCCAATCCGGCGCAAAGGAATTCGATAAGGATAACAAGGACAAAGTAACTTTTAAGGACGTGGCCGGAGTCAAAGAAGCCAAAGAAGAATTGTCAGAAGTAGTCGAGTTTTTGCGTTTTCCCAAAAAGTTTCAAGATCTGGGAGCCCGGATCCCGCGCGGGGTCTTGCTCCTCGGTAGTCCCGGTACTGGCAAGACCTTGATGGCTAGGGCCGTGGCCGGTGAAGCCAATGTTCCTTTTTTCCATATTTCCGGTTCAGAATTTGTCGAGATGTTTGTCGGGGTTGGCGCTTCGCGGGTCCGTGATCTTTTTAAGAAAGCAAAAAAGAATGCCCCTTGTATCATCTTTATCGATGAGATCGATGCAGTCGGCCGTCGGCGCGGGGCCGGACTCGGTGGCTCGCATGATGAGCGGGAGCAGACCCTGAATCAGATCCTGGTCGAGATGGACGGCTTTGATCCTCACACCAATGTAATCGTGATTGCCGCGACCAATCGACCAGATGTCCTCGACCCGGCCCTGCTTCGCCCTGGCCGTTTCGATCGCCAAGTGATAATGGAAAATCCGGATATTGCTGATCGGGAAGCGATTTTAAAGATCCATGCTCGCAAAAAACCGCTCGGAAGCGAGGTTAAAATTCGTCGTATTGCTGAGAGAACACCAGGATTTAGCGGGGCCGATCTGGCGAATCTTTTGAATGAAGGAGCGATATTGGCAGCGCGCAAGAATAAGAAAACGATCGATGACGAAGAGATCTATGATGCGATCGAGAAAGTGATGCTCGGACCAGAGCGCAAATCGCGCATTATCAATGACAAGGAAAAGAAGATTACGGCTTATCATGAAGCAGGCCACGCCCTAGTCGCCCACTTTTTGCCGAATACGGATCCAGTCCACAAGATCTCGATCATCGCCCGTGGCCAGGCTGGTGGCTATACTCTGAAACTACCACTGGAGGATAAGCACATGCATACTAAGTCCGAGTATGTCGAAGAGCTTTCTGTCCTTTTGGCCGGCTTTATCACCGAGAAAGAAACATTCGGAGAAGTAACGACTGGAGCCACCTCTGATTTACGGCGCGCAACTGCGACCGCTCGTCGTTTGATTACTGATTTCGGCATGTCGGATGTCCTGGGGCCACGAACATATGGTCAGAAAGAAGAAATGATTTTTCTCGGACGGGAGATTAGCGAGCAGAAAGATTATAGCGAAAAGGTAGCTGAACAGATCGATGAAGAAATTTCTCGTTTCATAAGCCAGGCTGCCGAAAAGGCCAAAGAAATAATCCGGACCAAAAAGACAGAGTTAGAAAAGATTGTTGAAACCTTGCTCAAGCAAGAAACGATTGAAAAAGATGATTTCGAAAAATTGGTTGGCAAAAAAATAAATGCCTAAAATACAAAACCGCCCGATCGGGCGGTTTTTTTGACATTTAATCTAGATTAAGCTATATTTGACTCTGATCTTTCAAAAATAAGGAGGTAGCGGCATGAGAGAATATTTCCTTTTTCCATTTCCAAATAATTCATTCGGGCTAGAAAGAGGCACAGTTTTAGTTGCAAATGAAGAGATAATGAAATACGGTATCAATCAAGGGGAATTGCTTGCAATCGGCTTTGATGGCAGATGTGTTTGTAGTGGGAATATCCGCTGGACGATCAATGAGATCGAGGCCGAAATCGATCTGGGACTGTGGGATATTTCCGAGCAAACGATGAACTTTGATGATGCAGAGTTGTTTCTTGATTTCTTGCTCATCGTTGAAAATCGTTCATTCTGCACTCACTAAGTAACCGGCTATTTTTAGCCGGTTTTTTTGTTTTTTTCTTTCCAGGCTTCGATCTTGGCATGGTCGCCCGAGAGCAGGACTTCTGGCACTTTAAGGACTTGGCCTTCGTCGTCCTGAAAGGTTTCCGGTCTCGTGTATTGGGGATATTCTAATACACCAGGCACTGAATGGGATTCACTCTCCGGACTAGCGGGATTACCAAGGACGCCGGGAAGGAGACGGACGATAGAGTCGATCATGACCATGGCGCCGAGCTCCCCGCCTGTCAGGACATAGTCGCCGATTGAGATTTCTATATCGATATAATTTAGGAGGCGTTCATCTACTCCCTCGTAACGGCCGCAAATAAAGATTAGATTTTCGTAATCGCGCGCATAGTCCTGGGCTAAGCTTTGTTTCCAGCCTTTTCCGCGGGCAGAAAGGAGGATAGTTCTTGTTCTTTCTTGTCCTATCTTCTTTTTTATGTCCTTTAGAGCACGATAAAGAGGCTCGATCTTCATGAGCATGCCAGCGCCGCCGCCAAAAGGTGTATCATCGACACTGCGATGCTTGTCTGTGGTCCAATCGCGCAGATCGTGGGTCTGGATTTTTATAAACTTATTTTCTTGGGCTCGTTTGATTATGCTTTCGTTGATGTAAGAGTCGAGTATATGAGGAAAGATGCTCAAGATGTGGATATTCATATATTTATCTTTAACAAAAAACCACAAAACAGTCAGGATTGTGGTTTTTTGGTATTTTATATCTAGTAGATACTAGATCTTGAAATCGTCGATTGAAGAAGTATCAATGTCTGCGATTTCCGGTTCGCGTTCGCGACGTGGCGGTCTCTGGGACCCTTCCGGTTCGTTAATCTTCAGATTGACGCGGGCGTTGTTCTTGGCGCCGACGATCTTCAGAAGCGTGCGGATGGCTTGCGCGGTCTGGCCGCGGCGGCCGATCACATAGCCCATATCGGATGGATCGATGTTCAGTGTCAGGAGGACACCTCTTTCATCAACTGTCCTGTCGGTCGAGACCTTGTCCGGTGAAGCAACGATAGACTTGACTACAAATTCTAAGAATTCTTGGTCCTGGTAGTTTTCTGCCATACTTTTGTCCTTTGGGATCAGTCAGGATAATTGTCTGCTCGTGATCCGAAAGATCAATTATTAATTAGTAATATAAATCATCATTTCGGTGATGACCCATCTATATGATATGATAGCAGTTTTGCCGTTTATTGTCAAAAACTTTGAGCGGCTCCGCTTTGTTAAAGAAATCGTTATTTTTTCTCTTCTTTAGCCTTGCCTGGCTTGGAAGCTTTAACCTTCTCGCCCTCGATAATCCCTTGACCGACCAAGAGGTTATTCACGGTTTCGGACATCTGAGCGCCATTGCTGAGATAGTGATCGATCCGGTCTTTCTTGGCGACCAGTTCTTTGCTGAAAGGATTGTAAGAGCCCAAGATTTCCAGAGCCGTGGCATAGGTGTCACGAGTTTTTTCTGAGATGATCAGGCGGTACATCGGCTTTTTCTTCTTGCCGAATCTTGATAGTCTGATGGTAAGCATTTTTCTCTTTTTTCGGGACTGGCTTGAGCATGAACGACGGTTCGACCAGTGCCTGATTTTTAATAAAATAAGGGGTTTAGAGCTAGTCTAAACCTGCTAATAGTCTAACAGAAGCCGCCCCTAAAGTCAAGAGCGACTGGCTGGGCGAGCTAGAAATTAAATTTTGGCGCTTATCCTTTTGGAACTGTTCGTTTTTTGCTATTATATTGGTAGGGATGCGGCAGAGATGAGCGTCTTGATTATTGATTATATAAAAAGATATAAATGTCTGGATTCAAAGAAAAAAATCTGGGTAAGGACTTGGATTACGGTGAATATGCTCGTTATTTTAAGGATTTACCGCAAAGCTATGAAAGCCAAGGGGTGAACAATGATCTGGAAGCGATCAAAGGGGCGGAACAGCAGTTTGATCAGACTGTGGGAAAGCGCCTGCTTGCAGCCGGTGTCCATGAAGCCTTGATCGATGATTTGCGGGTAGAACATGTGCATAAGGAATTGCTCGAAGTTGATAATCGGAGACAGGGAGATGATCTGGAAGCGATAAATGTTGTGAATTCGAAGCTCGATGAGCTGCGTTATGATAATGTAACTGAGCTTCTGACTCGAGGCGAGTTTTTCGTCCGTCTAAAGGCTCAAGCCAAAGTTGCCTTGGGATTCAAAGCGGAACAAGAACCCAGTGACGAGGAATGGCTGGAAGCGATTCGAGAGAGTGAACAGAGACTGAGCAAGCAAGACCTGAATGTCATGATGTCCGATGTCTCTTATCTCGGTTTGGCGAACAATTATATCGGGCATGCTAATGGGGACGCTTTGTTAAAAGGAATAGCGGAAAAGATCAAGGAAAAGTTCGGGATAGCTTTTCGCTACGGCGGTGATGAGCTTTGCGGGATATATGACGAGAATTTATCCCTATTGATCGATAAAAAAAAGCAGACAGAAAAAGAGATCAATGATATGAAAGATCTGGCTGGTCTGGGGGATTATGGCTTAGTGCCAAATATTGATGTTGGTTTTGCGAATATTTCCGAAGCTTTGAAGATTTATCGTGAACTAATGGCTGATGCTCAGCTTTCGGGTGAGATGAGTCACGATGTTCTTAGGAATTTCAATGATCTCTGGGTGTCGATCGCAGACAAACGCTCTTTTGAGATAAAAGCGGTCAAGCGGATCGGGGTCCTGATCGAGAGAGAGAATCAAGGACAATCAATCGAAGGGGGTATGACAAAAGGGGCTTACGATATCAAGCCAGAAAAGCTGGAAGAATTTCGTCTTAAGCTAAACAGCGGGCAGGATATAGGATCGGATATAATGGATTTTATCCGTTCAGAAGAAGGCGCTCGGCTAGCTAAGGTCAGTGATCCGCGAAAAAGGATCATGGCTGAGGCAGTCTTGCGTTATCTCAAGCTGCTCTAGCTTGGCCTGTTTTGCCGTCTTATCCGAGCGGCGCGCAAAAAAAGCCAGATGTCCAAAACTAATAAAGCGAATAAGGAATAGAGTGAAAAAATTTTAAGAAGTTCCCAGTCCGGGAATCTTTTTTTGATTATTTTTGCCTCTTTTACATAGATAGTTTCACAGGCGCCATTGCCCGAATCATCGCGACTCAGGCTCGTCCCGCGATAATTGCTTGAGTCGTTTTCTGCGTAGCGCGATAAGACACCGCGAATGTGGACCTGGTCACCGATCTGCATCTGACGGATGGTATCACGGACTTTTTCCTTGTCAGAAAACAGGTGATTGTTTGAGAGCTGATTGCCATGAAAGGCGCCATTTAGCTGGCCAAACCAGCGATAATAACAAGTCCACTCGCCGCTCTTGAAGCTGACTTGCTGGTAGGCATCGCTTTTTAGATTGTCTCCCCAGATAACGCAGATGTCCTTCAGATTGACTGAGTCCTTGTCATGATACATGTTGTACCAGGCCTTGATATCATTGACTGATACGACCAGTCCCCAGAGCTCGTAGTCGGCAATCGGCTGGACAGTGTAGGATTTTTTGCGGTAATCGAAGCGGAAGTCGGTGAGAGCAGTAGAACTAGCCTGGACCGGCGCTTGCAGTAGCCTTTTATCGATTTCTTGTTTGTCGGGTAATGATTTTTTCTGCCAGAAAGAAAGGAGTAAAAGGAGAAAAAATAAGAGGTAGGCAAATTTGACTAATTTTATTTTCATGTCTAAAGTATAGCAGAAAGGAAGATACTAAAAAAGAAAAAGATCAGACTAAAAAAGGAGGGAGCTAATGGATTGCAAAGAGCAAGGCTGTGGGGGTCAGATAAATTATCGCGATTTCCAAAAAATCCAGTTCAGTAATTCATTCCAATGCGCTCATGCCTGTCAGAAATGTGGTCGCTTGTATGGTGGCCAAGGAGAACCCTTGTATGACAGCTATGGGCGTAAACTTTTTTGCTTTAATGGCAAGATTATTTCAAAATGAAAGCTCTTCATTTTCAACGCCATGGATCTTTGATCCATGGTTTTTTATTTCCCAATGATTTTTAGCCTAGACTGTGATTTTTTTTGGTTATTGACTTTTGCTTGATTATTTTCTCTAAAGATGCTATAGTATCTTTTATATAAACTCTGTTTGTCAAAAGACAACAGATATAAGCCCTGCGGGGCATGGACTCGAACTTATTCTGATATTGGCTCATTATTTCTTAGTGACCTACATATAGGACTCGGGTCGCAAAAGAATATGATGAAAAAGACACAAGAAGCCTCAGGCTTCGCAGGTCTCGGCATCGTGCCGAGTCTTTTAAAAATGCTCGATAGTCTGGGCTATGAAAATCCGACTCCTATCCAGCAACAAGCAATTCCGGTCGTTTTGTCCGGACAAGATGTATTCGGTATCGCTCAGACCGGTACGGGTAAAACTCTGGCTTTTGGTCTGCCGATGATCCAGATGTTGCCTCAGCACAAAGGGAAGGGGCTAGTCGTTCTGCCGACAAGAGAGCTGGCTGTGCAGGTCGAAGAGAGTCTCCGAGAAGTCGGAGCAAAATTTGGTTTGCGCACGGCAGTTCTTATCGGCGGAGAGCCGATCGGCAAGCAACACAAAGCCCTGAAAGCTGATCCGCACATTATTGTCGCTACTCCAGGCCGTCTTCTGGATCATGCTGAACAGCGCACTGTTGACCTGTCCAAGACCAAGACTCTGGTCCTTGATGAAGCGGATATGATGCTTGATATGGGCTTTTTGCCTCAGATCAAGCGGATACTAAAGCTCGTGCCGTCTGAGCGTCAGACCATGCTTTTTTCCGCTACTATGCCTGGCGATATCGTAGGCATAGCTACTGAGTATATGAAGACACCGATCCGGATCGAAGTGGCGCCAGCCGGGACTTCTTCGGAGAATGTCGAGCAAGAGTTGATCGTTGTCCGTAAGGAAGAAAAATTTGCTGAGCTCGAGCGTTTACTTAAAGAAAATGACGGGACAATGCTTATTTTCTTGCGTACCAAGCATACGGTCAAAGGTATCACAAGGAAGATCAATACTCTCGGTTATAAAGCAGCCGAGATCCATTCGAACCGCTCCCAGAGCCAGCGTCAGCAAGCTCTCCAGGGCTTTAAAGAAGGCAAATATCAGATTTTAGTCGCGACCGATATCGCTGCCCGCGGTATCGATGTCAAAGGCATCGGCCTTGTAATCAATTATGAT
The DNA here is from genome assembly GCA_964539005.1 of uncultured Gammaproteobacteria bacterium. Lineage (GTDB taxonomy): Bacteria > Patescibacteriota > Patescibacteriia > Patescibacteriales > UBA12075 > JBBRXK01. Next base: position 30,046 of record CAZIGB010000002.1, read on the forward strand.
CTGCCGGAGAAGTCGGGTGATTATGTGCATCGTATCGGTCGGACCGGCCGAGCAGATAGAACGGGCCGGGCGATTTCTTTTGTCTTGCCAGCTCAGATTCGAGATGTGAAGGAGATTGAAAAATTAATCCGCAAGAAGCTGACGATCAATAAGAATGAGGAAGAACTGAAGGAACTGTATCGTGACGCCTCGATCGAGGAAAAGATCTTGAAGATCCAGAAGAATGCCAATCGGCGTTCTTCTTCGGGGCGACGCATGTCTCCAGTTCGTTCAGGCGGCAATACGGCCAGTGAAAGACCGAAGCCCGCTTATCGTGGCGGGTCGATTGTCAATTATTCAAAGCCCAAGGTGGTCGCTAAAAGACCGGCACCAGCTCCAGTTTCTCGATCAGCTCGACCAAATAAATCTGCATTAGCATCAGCTGGCCTGAGTGATTTTTTTCCTGAATCGTCTGATCCCTTGGCTCCGAGCAAGGAGCGGATCTATCCCAGCCGGGAAAGACGAGGAGCTAAGCCGCGCGATAACAAGCGAGCGATGCCAAAGCGTCCAGAAAGGATGCTGACCGATAGAGAGCGTTTCCAGCGTTCGATGCGGGGAGACAGATAGAAGATATTTGGATCAAATATGAGAATAGCTCCGATTCTGGAGCTGTTCTTTTTTTTAGAAAAAGGCTTTTCTGGTGGCTTGAATTATCTTTTGATTTGTGATAGAAATATCAGCATGGACAGGCGAAGAGCCTGAAAGACAAAACAATAACAGAGAGGAAGAAAAAAATGGATGGAATGGTCATGATCGGGAGTGATCTGGAGGTTGACAGCAGTCAGCTTCTGATAAAGGTGGATCTGGGGCATTTGGCTTCGATATTGCGGCCTTTGTTCTGTAAGCAAGAAACTGTTCTTTACAACGTTTTTACTTACCTGGATTTTCCAAATTTTCATCGGGAAGAATTATCTTTTTTTCGGCTAAATTTCTTTGGGCTGCAAGGTGTTTTGAATGTCTATCAGATGCCAGGATTAAACTGTGTGCGAAGCTCGAAGATTTATTTCAAGCCGCATCACAGCCTGCACGATGAAAAATGGGATTTCTTTGAGCGGATGCGTTTAGCCGGTTTTCAGGTTTTGTTCAGTCTCTCGGCGAATAAAGATGTTGACCCTTTGATTGTCGAAGATATCGCTGCTCTGCGCTCCTTCGAAGGAAATATTTGCCTGAATCTGGTGAGCGGTGATGCTGACTATCTGATTCTGGTCAAGAATTTAAAAGAACACCAGGAAAGTTTGGGTTATAAAGTGCATCTGCGTATTTTTTCCTGGAGTGATCAGTTAAATCCGTTGTGGAAAGAGCTGGCTGATCAGATTATTTATCTCGACGATGTGGTTCGTTTTTTTGACAAAGGGGCAAAACATGCATTTCCGCCCATTGATCTGGATTATGCTTTGTTGGAAAAATACGAAAAATAACCCAGCTTAAAAAGGAGATAAGCGATGAATAAGATTAGGGTGATATCTTTTTTTGTCTGTATGACGATTTTATCCGCTTGCGGTAACAACACACCCGGAGAGAGGGAGGAGCTAATAGAAAAAAGCTGGTCTGAAATGCATTCGGCTTATCAGAAAAGAGCTGAGCTGGTACCTGATCTGGTCGGAGTCGTTCAGAATTATGCAGCTGATAAAAGAGATGTATTCGTTGCGGTTATCGAAGCACGGGCAAATCTTTTGACGGCTGAGACGGATAGCAGCGCCGATGCGGAAAAGGCTAATAAATTTGTCGCTAAGCAGAAGGAGCTTTCTGTGAAGCTGGTTAAGCTCATCGCATTAGCGGAAAAAAATCCGGTGATCAAGGCTGATGCAAACTTCAAACGTATTCACAGTGAGCTGGCAACAGTCGAGGGCCAGATCGTGTCTGCTCAGAAGAGGTATGTGTCGGCAATCAAAGATTATAATGAATCGATCCAGGCCTTTCCGGCTAATTTGACCGCCAAAACGCTCGGTCATGAAGCCAAGAAGACGCTGGCAGTCCAAGATGGGGGAGCGACTAAAAGGGCGCCCCAGCTTAACATCGTCAGATAATCTTCTATGCCAATCTTGTCAGGGTCCGATCTTTGGTCGGACCTTTTTTTGTTTTCTGATAATGAGATCGCTATCTGGTGCTTTGCTAGTGTTGAATGATGAAACAGAGAGGAGAAGATGATACGGGTCTCTTTTTGGCTTGGAAGCTTGATCAGGGGATGATTGAGTTCAAATAAGCACCACTCAATTGTTTGGTGATTAATTTTTGTCTAATTTTAAATATAATAATCGATATTCTGATCAAAGGCGTAAATTTTGGCCCAAAATAAGGTTGATTAGCGGGATAATTGACATTTTGTCAATAATATGCTAAAAACTGAGAATGTTTAAGTGGTTTTTGTTCATTTACAATTGATCTGTCCGATTGAATTACTGGTCAAATCCATGAAAAAAAAGGAGGAAGTCATGGAAGGGAAAAAAAGAGTGATCTCGGTCGCAGTGTTAACAGCTCTTTTGGGTTCACTGACGGCTTGCGATTATGATCCGAATGTCAGCGCGCAAAGAGATGTTTATTCCAGAATCGAAGATTGTGTGGCTGATTGGGGCGATATGGCCCTGTGTCAGCAAATGGATGAAACTGCCAAAAAAGAATTGGAAGAGGAAAAGGTCAAAAACAATTCTTCAGGCGGTGGTGGCAGCTTTGTTTATCTCGGTCACCCTTTTTATGGACCCACCTATTACGGTAGCCAAAGGGTTGCCTATGTCGGTGATCGGGAAGTAGCCGCCAAGGGTTTCCGAGCAGCTAGCACAAAGTCAACTTTTGTCAGGTCTTCAACAATACCCTCAAAGATTTCAGCACGAGCTGGTCTGGGGGCAACTGGAAGATCAATGAGCCGTTTCTCCGGCATGGGAGCTTGAAATGGAAAGAAAATTATTCCGGGAGCGAGGCAATTGGAAGAAGCGTTGTGAAGACTCGGGCTTTCTTTTTCACACGATAGAAGGAGAGCGATATTGGCAGGAGGGAGTCGCTTATTGTTTTTCTCTCCAAGAAATCGACGCCATAGATGACGCAACCCTTGAACTTCACTCCATGTGCATTAGCCATGTGGAAGAGGTCGTGAAAAGTGGCGATTATGAAGGTTACTCTTTTCCGGATTGGGCTAAATCAATGATCGAGTCCTCCTGGAAAAAAAAGGATCCGCATATCTATGGTCGCTTTGATTTCTGCTTTCGAGACAATGAGATCAAGCTCCTCGAGTATAATGCTGATACGCCGACTTCTTTGTTGGAGGCCGCTGTTATCCAGTGGAACTGGCTCGAAGATCTGGAACTACCTGATCAATTCAACAGTATTCATGAGAAACTAATTGAAAGGTGGCAACGGATTTCGGATCGATTGCCCCTTGGCCAAAAGATATATCTGTCTACGATCAAGGAGGCGGGAGATGAAGATTGGGGAAATCTGAGCTATCTTGCAGAAACGGCGGTTCAGGCCGATAAGGACTGCTCGCTGATCAACCTTGAGGATATCGGTTGGCAAGAAAAGGGACGGTACCACAGCGATATATTCGACAATCCGATTGTCGCCCTTTTCAAGCTGTATCCCTGGGAATGGTTATTGCAGGACGATATTTATGGGAATCTGGCTAAGTCGAGCACGCTTTTTCTTGAGCCGGCTTGGAAGATGCTTCTTTCAAATAAAGCCTTGCTGCCACTTCTCTGGAAGAAACACCCGGATCATCCGTTCCTATTGCCAGCATATTTCGAAAGTGAAAACAAGGAAGTGTGCAAAAAGGGCAAGTGGGTGCGTAAGCCCTGTCTTGCCAGAGAGGGCTCCAATATCTCACTGTTTGAAAATGGCCGTTCCGTTTCCTTGTCTGGGTCAAGTTTTGTCCCGGCCTATGATGCTGATTATGTCTTGCAGCAGTGGTGCGATTTTCCGTCATTTGACGGCTGGCATCCAGTCATCGGGTCATGGGTTGTCGGTGACGATACGGCTGGCATCGGTATTCGAGAAGACAAAGGTTTAGTGACTGGAAATTCCAGTTGTTTCGCCCCCCACTACTTTGAGGAGAGAATAAGATGAATGCGGCTATATCTTTGTGGTTGTTTCTGGTGTATTTCGTGTCTGGCGTATCGATGCTTTGGCTTTTTGCGAAGCTCTATATGTACGTTACTCCCTATGATGAAATACAGGAGATCAAAGACGGAAAGAAAGCGCCAGCGATAGCCTTGGCAGGGGCGATGATCGGTTTTGTTTTGCCCATTGCTTCAATGTCCTATCACAGTGTCGCATTTCTGGATTATGTTTTTTGGAGTTTTATTGCGGGTTGCTTACAGTTGGCTTGTTTCAAGTTTTTGTATCGATTCTTGCCTCGAGAAATCGAGAGCGACAATCAAGCTGTCGCGATTTTCTACGCAGGCGCATCCATCTGTATCGGCGTGATAAATGCTTTTTCTCTCATTCCTTGAAGGAGGATTTCTGATGTTGTATTCCTCGCAAAAAATATTTACTTTTTTTGTCGGACTTTGTCTCATCTCTTCTTTATCTGCCTGTGGCTATAACACCCTCGAGCAGCGGGATGAAAGAGTGAAGATGTCTTGGTCGCAGTTACAGTCTGTTTATCAGAAAAGGACAGACTTGATTCCGAATCTCGTGAAAGTTGTCCAGGCCTATGCGGCGCATGAACGTAGCGTGTTTGTCGCCGTCACAGAAGCACGGGCAAAGGCTTCGGTCCATGACGCAAAATTGGGCAACGATGAAGGGAAAAACAGCAAGTTTCTTGAGTCGCAAAAGGAGCTTTCTGCCGGATTGTCACGGCTGATCGTTGTCGCTGAAAATTATCCGCAGCTCAAAGCGGATCAAAATTTTCAACATCTCCAAGCGGAGCTGGTGCAGATCGAAAATCAGATCGTGGCGGCCAGAAATCGTTATACCCGGGAAGTGATGCAGTACAACAATGTTGTCCGCTCCTTTCCCACAAGTCTCACAGCTAAGGTTTTTGGACATCAGGTCAAAAATCAGCTCAGCGTTGAAGACGAAGGGGCGATTAAAAGGCCCCCGGAAATTAAGCTCTGAACAAATGAGCGAACAACACGGCCCAAGCATCTGCTTGGGCCGTTTTTCTATATTTAGGTTCTTTGACATATTTTATGGGTAAAGATTTGAAAAATGGGAGTGGCCAAAAGTCATCCCAGGGAGTTTGAATAAGCGGTTTGTAAAAAGTAGCCCAACTACACTTTCTTTTGTTTTGTAAAAGAAAAAGCCAGTACTTGAGTAAAGCAACTGGCTCGTGTGTTTTTGTCTGTTATTTTTTTCTATAAAATACCCAATCCCTATGACACATTGTGTTGCAGCTTATCCATGTAACATCGTAGTCGCAATTGAAGTCAGGGTAGGGCAAATCAAATTCCCGATGCTCAATGTTTGTAGCTAGCTCTTGTAATCGGGTTCTTTCCGTCTCCGTTGAAGTTTTCGCTTTTTTACGGAGAAAATTTACCAATTGTCCTTTTGTCCAGAAGCAGTAAGTCATGGTATTTCTCCTGTAAGAAATTTAGGATTGTTAACTAAGGATTGTTGGGACTTAGAAGTGGAATTTTACATGTTTCCTCTCACAAGTTATTTTTAAAGAGCATTATTGATTAAGGCGTGATATTTCCCATTGTCTCATGATTTCACTTGGACGATCGTCTATAAAGGGGATTTTTTTTCATCGTTTTATCCCTTTTGAGTAGTAATGAACATTTCCTTCCTTTGATAACCATACTATAACACAAACAGCCTATAATGTAAATTATAAGCCACAAAAAGACGAATAATGTTATTTTATACAAATATATTTGCTTAATAATAAATAATAAGCTATACTTAAATATGTAAATAAATTACGACAATAGCATAATATAATGATCGATTATTCTATTTTTAAAAGCTTCGGCCTAAGCGATAAAGAAGCCATGATTTATCTATACATCCTGGCAAATACCAGCACTGGTGCAAGCGAAATCGAGAAAGGCACGGGAGTAGGGCGGACATATATTTATGACATTGCGGAAAAATTGATTGATAAAGGATTTTTGAGGCAGTCACAGAAGGAGAAGAAAAAAGTTTTTATTGCCGTATCGCCAAAAGAGCTACTATCTAATCAGAAAAAATTACTTTCAGATTTTGAAAACAATTTAAAAGCGCTGGAGGAGCTTGAGAAAAAAGATTTACAGAAGCCGGAGATAGTTTATTATTCTGGCAAAAAAGAGTTGGCGAGCATGATGGAGAATTTTATCTCGCGCTCGATAGATAAGGAGGCAGTCGCCTTTAGTGATGATTCATTCTATACAGTCGAACAAGGCGAACACCAAGAAAAGGAAATTAACAAGCGCCTTAAGCAAGGCGTATTCTTTCGCGCTTTAGCCCCGATGTCTATAGCCGTAATCAAATCGAAGAAAAGAGATAAAGAGGAAAATAGAGAGACTAGAATGCTCCCAAGGGATGGATTTGATCTAAAAGTTATGTTGGGGGCGCACGGGTCAAAGACAGTGGTCGTGAATTATAAAAAGGACTTTGCTTTTGTGGTGGAGGATAAGGACTTGGCGGATACAGTTAAAGAGCTGTTTAATTTCATTTGGAAGAGTGGGAAAATATTGGAATAAATCAGCGGATTTTTATATTTTGGATAATACAAAAACTCCCTTTCGAAAAGGAGTCGTTTTTGTTTTATTGGTGGGTGAGGGGGGAACGAATCTCTCTCCAATATGGAAAGTTGCTACAAAAAAATACTATACCTGCTCCCATTAAGTCGTAACTTCAGAAAATTATAGCTGTTATTGTCCCGGTGTTATAGGCACTTTAAAGGTTGGTAAAATATATATTATCGATTCCCTTTTGCGCGATTGTGCGTTTTGCATAGCATCTGTCAGTTATTGGCAAGAGTTGCGCTTTATGCGAGTAAGTTAACGATTTTATTAATAAACTCTATTACAAAATGTTTGCCAATCCTCTTTTAATCATAGACTCAACTTCAGCATTAGCTCTAACATATTTAATTTTTATCCCAGGATTTTCATTTGCAAAAACGCGGAAAATCTCATCAACAAAAGCCTGCCCGACAGAGTTAACATTGTTGAAATCCAGCACTACGGTTTTGAATTTTTCTAAGCCCATCATAAGCCTTTTTGCCTGTGATCTTGAAACGTGCGGGTCATTTGGATCAGAGCTAAGCGAAACAGCAACAATTGTTTTGTCAAAACCTAAATTTTGATCCGTAAAACGATCCATTACTTCTTTTGTGGTTCTAGTTGTATCCAGGGACAGGTTCATGTTTATCAAAGTGCCTTGACCGAAACTCTCAGGCTTCTCTTTTGAGAGAAACCACTCATCACCCTTAAACTGATAATACAAATCAGTTGATAATATTGAGAAACTATCAAAAACCCTTGAAGTAAAAAATATTCCTTCGCCAGAATGCCTCGATGGGTCAGTTGTAAACTTGCCCTTTGATAAATGCAACAAAGACTCGCGAGCAGATTCAAGCTTCAGTGCTTCCTGAATCTTTTTGAAAATTCCGATTCCATCATCAATAATGCATATCTCAATTGCATTGTTTTTTATTTCGACTTCAGTAAAAATATTCTTACCTCCAGAATGATCAATGGCATTGTTAAACATCTCAGTAAATCCGTATGCAACAATCTGTTTTATGTTATTACTGTATTCACTGAGCATTGGTTTGATGTATTTTGACCAAATTTTGTCTTCGGCAAGCTCGGAATTTATTTTACAGCTGAAATTTATTTTTTTACTACCAACAAGAAAATATTTTGTTGACTTTGTTCGGCCTATTTTAATAATCTTTCCATTTTTAATTTCTTTTGAAAGATGTTTATGGGCTGTCTGCCTTGAAAAACCAAATTCATTGGCCAAGACATTGCTAATATCCTCTGGATGATTAACTATTTTTTCATAAATAAATTCTTTAATTTTAGCAGTTTTATTTTTCATATTATTTATTTCTAAAGTTTATTTTTTTTATTGTAAACTAAATTTTGTTTATTGTCAACTATAATATAATTATTGTAAACATCTTGAGCTAAAATTAAAATAACCTCTTGCGAGGTTGCTTTAATTTGTGAGCGGGTAAGGGGAATCGAAGAGGCGGAAGCCCCACACCGTTATAGCCCAGCGAAGGGAGGTTTTTTTATAATATTTCTAATACTAATGTCTAATGGTTTTATTGTTGTATTATCAGTAGGCATTCTCGCCACTCTACCCACACAAAATAAAACAGTCCCAAAAGGGGACTGCTTTATCTTGAGCGGGTAAGGGGAATCGAACCCCTCTCTCCAGCTTGGAAGGCTAGCATAAAAAGCCACTATACTATACCCGCGGTTGAGTTCTTCTTTTTTACAGCTGGGTCGGGGTGCAGGGATTTGAACCCTGGATCTCCTGCTCCCAAAGCAGGCGCCCTAGCCAGCTGGGCCACACCCCGACTCAATTGTAAAAATATTTTAATACTTGGATTTTCCGCCCGAGGCGGACCAGCCTTGGGCTGGGAACCCTGGATCTCCTGCTCCCAAAGCAGGCGCCCTAGCCAGCTGGGCCACACCC
>CAZIGB010000002.1:38752-40439 GCA_964539005.1 uncultured Gammaproteobacteria bacterium
GAACCCTGGATCTCCTGCTCCCAAAGCAGGCGCCCTAGCCAGCTGGGCCACACCCTGTGTATATAATCTTATACCTTGAATTCTTTTTTTAATCCCTCTATCCAGCCTATAACTCTAAAAAATTGATTGACATCATATATTCTTATATGAAGAGTTCCGTCAACAAGATTATTTTTATTTCGTTTTTTTTGACTACTTTTTGGTAGGCCAGCGGATGTTTTTATAAACTGTTCAATTGGGATTCCTGTTAAGGTTGACCACTTCAAAACAGAGTTGTCAATATTCATTTCGGGATGACTGATTAACTGAAGGCGAAACTTATTGTCTGTGATATGAAGAAATTTACGAAAAAATTTCATCATCAAGCAAATCATTTTTTCATCTGAGTTGGCAAAGTCGACAACTTTCCATTTGCTACCAGCCGCACCTTTTTTATACCCTTCCGCCCAGTATAGAGAAACTCCGCACAGAAAGAGAGGATTATTTTTTAAAGAATCGAATTCCATTTGCCCTTGTTCGGTAAGAAGTTTGTGTTTATCAGCTGCAACTTGAGTCTGTTCTTTGTTTCTTTCTATTAGTTTTAATGTGCTTTTTTCGTATTTGCCTTTCGATATTCTTTTTTGAGCACTTAAGGAAAGATTGATATCCTTTAGCCAGTAACTTAAAGTACTCTTGGGAATCTTGTATTTTTTTTGAATATCGCTGTAACTGTAACCTTGTTTTCTGAGCGATATGACATGTTCTTTTTTGTCCATAAAACTGAACCTACGGTATATTGATAATATACCATAGGTTCAGTTGAATGACAATGGTGCCGCGGGTCAGGATTGAACTGACGACACAAGGATTTTCCTTGGAATTTTCTCCAGTTTCCTGGGGGATCGGACTATATCATCTCCGGCAAATTGAATTCGCTACGGAGTCGGGCGCTAATGTGAGATTATTGTTGGGACTCACTCACTAGTCTCTACACCTTCCTTGAAACTATTACCCTTCAAGGCTTGGCTCGGGATTGTCTTAGTCATTATCGACCTTAGATTTCCCCGAATTCACCCGATTTGCACGATAGTGTTTCCACTAAGGGGACCGAAAATCAGTCCTTTGCTCTACCACTGAGCTACCGCGGCGAAACTGACAATTAACAATTGACAGTTAACAATTGATTTCTAACTTTCTCGTATCAGTTAAAAATAAATTGCTAATGGTTAAGTGTTCATGGCAGTTAGTAGCCAATAATTCCTCTTGTAACTCTGATTAGCGTATCTGGTGTAGGCTGATTTCTTTTCTAGTTTCAGAATACTAAAGTATTGACTGTAAATTTCTTTTATTTCTTTTTCCTCGAAGGCTCTCTCGGTCAGACCCAGCTCCTTGATGGTGTAAGTGTTTTTTTCAGGGCCAGGGGACTTAGTAATCAGATTCTTGGCGTTCTTGTCTCCGTCTTTGCAGAGGGTACGGACAAAGAGGTGGCCACCTGGTTTTAGGACTCGTTTCGTTTCCTTTAGATATATCTCTCTTTCTTTCTCGTTCAGAGAATTCGAAGAGATAACGTCGATGACCAGATCGAAATATCCATTCGGAAATGGGTACTTTGATCCGATATCGCCGACGCGAAAGTCTATATTCAGGCCTTCTTTTTTGGCTCTTTCCTTGGCGAGCTTGATTGCTTCGGGGGAGATGTCGATTCCTA
>CAZIGB010000003.1:0-16420 GCA_964539005.1 uncultured Gammaproteobacteria bacterium
GTTCAGGGAAAAACATATCAAGGATCCATCTGGATAAAGGGAGAAAGGAGCGGGAAGGTTTATGTAACAGTGCAAAAAGATTCCAGTCCCTGGAATAATCTCGGACTCTGGAAAGAAATCGATCTTACGACCACCTGGCAAAAAATCGATCTTTCTTTTACTTGCAACGGACAAGTAGAGCCGAGTGATATCCGTTTTGCTTTGATGTTTGGTCATTATGAGGGTGGAATCTGGATAGATGAACTTCGTTTCAGCGAATAATCAAATATTCCATAATCAAAAAAGAGCAGACCAGAGCTCTTTTTTGTTTTGGTTTGGATATTTTGAGAAAAAATGTTATAATAGTCAGGTAATCAACAGCTAGCTTTTCTCATGCTAAACAACAATCTTGCTCTCTACGGGGCGAAAATAATCGCTGAAATCGGAAGAGATCTGCTTTTTTTTCCAGTCTGGTGGTATAGCCAAGGCTTTTTTCTTTTTTTGAAAAAAAATATTGCTTTCATTACCGAACAAGAAAAATCGCTGGGGGTCATGATCTGGATAAAAAATATTTTCCGGCCCATGTACGGCCAGACAGATTGGCAAGGGAAGCTTATTTCTATCTTTATCCGTCTGGTCCAGATTATTTTCCGTACTCTTTTTCTTGGCTTTTGGGCGCTTCTGTCTTTTACGGCTTTGCTGGCCTGGCTTCTGTTTCCGCTTTATAGTATTTACCAGATATTTTTCCAGTTAATGCTTAATTAGAATGGAAGAAAAAAAAATAAAAACCGATGAAGAAATGATCGTTTGTCCAAGTTGCGCCGGAACAGGCAAGGAGGGGGTCGGTCTTGATTGTTCAGCTTGTGGCGGTATCGGTCTCGGCCATTTTTATAAAGATCATTTCTTTTACTGGCGCCCGCAAATCGGTTTTGCGGTCATAGAGCTTGATCATTTTCGGAAACAGGCCAATCTTTTGATAAATTTGATTGCCTTTGGAATCGGTTTTATCGGTTTGGCCTGTCTCTTTGTCTGGTTTTATAACGTTTCTTCTCACAGCGTCAGGATAGAAGATTTTGCTTTTTGGCAACAGGCGCATTGGCTTTTGGCCATTTTTTGGCTGAGTACTTTTGCGGATTTCTTTATTATCTATCGTTTTGCTCGTGATTTGATGGAACAGGGACGGGTAAAAATTTTTCGTTTTGGTCAAAAAGAATCCCAAGGCACAAGCATTAGCCAGCTGTCAAATTGGGAAGAGTTGCGCCAGGCAGATTCTCGCTCTGTCGTTGACGTTTCAAAAGCCTATTCACCAGAAGCTTATTCTGCGATCGAGGAAGCGTATCTTTTTGCTCGTCGTCTGCGACATGGGACCTTATTGCCTATCCATGTTTTTTTTACTTTATTGGGAACTAGAGAAGCATCAGCTATTTTTACTCGTTTGAATGCTGATTTTGAGAAGCTTTTTGATCGGCTCAAAGCTCACATCGGTGAAATTGAGCCATCAGATCAAAGTACAGCTCTTTCGTCGCTTTGCAAAGAAGCGTTTGTAGAGGCTTATATTGATTCTAGCGAATGGGATCAGAAAAAGGTAACTCCGAAAAATCTGATTTTCCGCATGATTGCTAAAGAACCGCTTTTGGCGGAAATTCTTTCCGATATGGAAATCGATCAATCAATGATCGCCAATGTGATTGCCTGGTTTTCTATCAATGAAAGGCAGGTGTCGGCTTATCAACATTTCCGTAGTTTAGCCAGGTTTAAACCTTCGAATAATATGGACCGCGCTTACACATCAGTAGCTACTCCGGTCCTTAATAGCTTTGCCTATGATCTCACGGTCGCTGCCAAGTGGAGCAAGCTTGATTTTTGTGTAGACCGGGAAAAAGAAACGCAAGAGCTTTGGGATATCTTGAGTAGCGGGGCTAATTCTGTCCTTTTTTATGGTCCGGATGGGGTTGGGAAAAATACATTTGTGTCTGGTCTTGCGCAGAGAATGGTCGAAGAGAATGTGCCTAAGTTTCTTTTGGACAAGAGATTGATCGAGCTAGATGTCGCCCGTCTGGTTAGCGGGGTCACCGCTTCTCAGGCCGAGGGAAGATTGATGATGATTTTGGATGAAGTTAACAAGGCTGGTAATATCGCTCTATATATAAATGGCCTGGAAAAGATGGTCGGCATCACTGACGGCAGTGAAGGGAGTATGGATCTGGCCGAGGTCTTAAATAGCGCTATCGGTCGCAGAATGCTTTATGTTTTTGCTTCTACCACCTCGGAAAATTATCTGCGCCATATCGAAGGACGCTCATTAGATGCCAATATGGCCAAGATTGAGATTCGCGAGCCGAAAGGTGATCAGGCCATACAGATTATTGAAAGCAAAATCGCTGGTCTGGAAAAAAGGTTCGGTGTTTATTATTCATACAGTGCCATTGAGAAAGCTGTCATTCTTTCGGACAAATACATGCATGACTCTTATCTCCCAGCCAAAGCGATCCAGATTCTGGAGAAGGCTGGTGCTCGGTCTGCTAAGAACGATAAAGATCTGCCGATTATTGACGGAGAACAGGTAGCCCGGATAATATCTGAGATTACAGAGATACCGATCACCAAAGTTACGGCCACAGAAGGCAAGGAGCTGCTCAATCTTGAAGAGCGGATGCATGAACGTATGGTCGGCCAGCATGAAGCGATCAAGATGGTAGCCTCTAGTCTCTGTCGGGCACGTACTCAGCTTCGAGAAGGGGTCCGGCCGATTGCCAGCTTTCTTTTTCTTGGTCCGACCGGAGTCGGTAAGACCGAGTTGGCCAAAACGGTCGCTCATACTTATTTCGGAGACGAAAAATATATGCTACGGATAGATATGAGTGAATACCAGCACAAAGACAGTATTGTTAAGCTTATTGGTGATAGTGATGGAACCAAAGGACACTTAACCGAGTTAGTTCGCAAATCTCCTTTTTCTCTAATCCTCTTGGATGAGATTGAAAAAGCCCATCCTGATATCTTGAATCTTTTTCTCCAGGTAATGGATGATGGCCGCCTGACCGATGGACAGGGCAGGTTGATCGATTTTACTAATAATGTCATTATTGCCACTTCTAATGTCGGGGCGGATTATATTCAAGAAGAGATTTTTAAGGGCACGGGCATTGATAAGATAAGCACGGAGCTGATTAATAATCACCTTAATAAGGTAATGCGACCAGAGCTGATAAATCGTTTTGATGGAATCGTCGTTTTTGAACCCCTGAGTCTTGGAAATGTGGTCGAGATCGCGCGGCTGATGTTGAAAAAAGTCGGGAAACTATTAGCGGGTAAAGGCATGGAGATGAAGATTGAGGATGAAGGGCTTCGCTCCTTGGCTAAATTGGGTTTTGACCCGAAATTCGGGGCTCGTCCTTTGCGAAGAGTGATCCAGGATAAGATCGAGGACCAGATTGCGAACAAAATCTTGGCTGGTGAATTGAAACGTCGGGATACAGTCGTCATCTCTGGCGAAGCCAGCGTTAGTATCGAGAAAGGGGCACCTGTATGATCAAGACTTATCTGCCAGCAGTAATTATCTCCTTGCTTTTGTCCGCCTTTTTTACGGCTATGATTGCCAAAATCGCTCTGTGGGCGGGTATAGTCGATAAACCGGACAAGATTCGGAAGTTCCACGAAAGGGCGACTCCGTTATTAGGCGGGACGGCAATTTTTTTCGCTTTTTTTCTGACGCTCAGCTTATTTTTTCCGCGCCTGATCGCTGGCGATCTGGACGCGAATCATTGGGTTGGTTTTTTTCTCTCCTCTCTCGTCCTGATTATCGGCGGCTATCTTGATGATCGTTTCAATCTTAGTCCAAAAGCGCAGCTTATTTTTCCGCTTGTTGCCATTCTATTGCTTCTGCTCTTTGGGATAAATATCGAGAAGATAAGTAATCCTTTTGGACAGGGCTATATTTATCTCGACTCGATCCGCCTGCCGCTTTTCTCTCTTTTTGGACAGCAATTAACCATAGTTTTGCTGTCTGACCTTCTTATCAGCTTTTGGCTTTTGGGGATGATGTACACGACCAAGCTGCTTGATGGCATGGACGGTCTGGTCGGAGGAGTGACTATGATCGGTTCAGTCATTATATTTCTTTTTACGATTACAGAGAGATATTTCCAGCCCGATATCGCGCTTGCCTCAGCGGTTCTGGCGGCCGCTTGTTTCGGTTTTCTTATTTTTAATTGGCATCCGGCCAAGATTTTTCTCGGTGAAGGCGCTTCTTTGTTTCTTGGATTTGCCCTCGGAGTCCTGGCAATTATTTCTGGCGGTAAATTTGCGATTGCTCTACTGGTCATGGGTATCCCGATATTAGATGTAGTCTGGACGATTGTCCGTCGCATACGCCAGGGAAAGAATCCTTTTCGTTTCTCTGATCGGGGACATCTCCATTTCCGTCTGCTTGATTCTGGTCTAAGTGTCCGCCAGACAGTCTTGCTTTACTATCTAATTGCTCTCAGTTTCGGTCTTTCGGCTTTGTTTCTTCAAAGCTTCGGTAAGCTTATGGCTTTTTTGATGCTTTCTTTGATAATGCTCATCTTGATTGCGGTTTTTAATTTTCGTGACAAACTAAATATTCCCAAACAAAATGATTCACATTAACCTTGAAAATCGTGCCTATCTCCTTTTTGGCTGGTTGATCGTAGTTATGACGCTCCTGCTGACGCCCTTGCCACCTAGCCAAGGTCCAGAGCTAACGACTGTTTCGGATAAGATCGTCCATGCTCTGATTTTTGGTATCCTGGCCTTCTTGTTATATTTTTTTCTCCTTGGTATCAATAATCGTTCTTTTTTGAATTTCAAGAATCGGAAGACGAAAGAAAGAGTTGATAAGCTGATTTGCCGAGGGGAGAGGTTTGGACCAATCACGATATTTGTCTTGCCTTTACTGTTTAGCAGCGGTTACTCTTTTGTTTTGGAATATGCTCAGAGTTTCATCCCGGGCCGCTCGGCTAATGAAGCAGATTTTTTAGCTAGCCTCGTCGGTATAGTTTTGACTTTATTATTCATGTATGGTGACAGCAAAAGCTAAAGAAAAGATCCTGCTTCAGATCTGCTGTGCTTCTTGCGGCGCGCATGTCAGCCAAGTCCTTTCTCTCGGCTATGATGTAGTCTTGTATTTTATCAATCCTAATATTTTTCCAGAGTCTGAATATAGAAAAAGAGAAAAAGAAGTCGATATGATCGCAGAGAAATACGGACTTCCTCTCATAAAGGACATCTATGATCATGCTGATTGGCTAGAGATAGTCAAAGATCATCAGGCGGAGCCTGAGAAGGGACAGCGTTGCTATCTTTGTTATCGCTATCGCATGAAAAAAACTGCTGACAAGGCCAAGGACTTAGGGATTGCTAATTTTTCCACAACCCTTTCAGTTTCTCCTTACAAGGTTTTTGCTTATATCCGTGAGATCGGAAAGGGACTGGAAGCAGAGACCGGAGTCCGTTTTTTAGATCAGGATTTCAAGAAGCAAAATGGAAGCCTCGAGGCCTCGCTCCTCTCAAAAAGCCTCGGACTCTATCGGCAAGACTACTGTGGCTGTGAATTTAGTTTTCGGAAGAAAAAGTAAAGGGAAAATCCTCTTTGTCTGTTTGCTTGCAAAGAGATAAACATGTTATAATCAGAATTGTAAAGAAGAAAAAAAATAGATGGATATCGTCCCATATTTCAAGAAGACAATCGAGACCAAAGCATCTGATCTTCATTTGGTCGAAGGGAGTGTTCCCTCTATCCGGGTGGCAGGCGAGCTGATCGGTTTAGAAGATACTCCGCTCGAAAAGGGCGAGTTACGTCAAGCTATCTACAAGCATCTTGATAAGCACACGATCGAGGCTTTTGAAAAAGACCGCGATGTGGATATTGCCATGAACTTTTTTGGGGTGAATTTTCGCGTCAACATCCATCATCAAGGTGGACGCATCGGTATGGCGGCGCGGCTTGTGCTCGATGTAATTCCTACTCCGCAAGATATCAACCTGGATGAGATGATGTATAGCCTTACACATCTCCGCGATGGCCTCATTCTCCTCACAGGTCCAGCTGGTGTCGGTAAATCCACGACTTTGGCCGTCATGATCAATATTATAAATGAGGAACGGGCCTGTCACATCATCACTGTAGAAGATCCGATCGAATACACTTTTCACGACAAGAAAAGCATTATCGAACAGCGACAGCTCGGCCGGGATACGCATAGCTTTTCGGCCGCTCTGAAATATGTCTTGCGTCAGGACCCGAATGTAATCATGGTCGGAGAAATCCGGGATGAGAATACGGCTACAGCGGTGCTAAATGCTGCAAAAACTGGCCATCTGGTCCTCTCGACCCTCCATACTTCGAGCGCGGCTGAGACTATTGAGCGCATGATTGACTTCTATCCCACTATGTATCATCAGCAGATCGCGCACCAGATGGCATCTGTCTTGCGGGCGGTAATCAGTCAGCAGTTGCTACCCAGGGTCGGCGGTGGCTTGATTTGCGCACGCGAAATAATGGTGAATGACAATGCGATTGCCAATCTGATCAGGAACCAGCAGTACGAGCAGATTGATACTTTTATCCAGACCAGCAAGAGTCAGGGTATGATTCCGATGAACAAATACATCGACATCCTCCAGGCTAAAGGTCTGATCACGGCCGAGGTAGCCAAAAATCGGCGCCGTAACCAAGACAATAAATCCGTTTATTATTAATTCCTTATACTTATGAATCTATCCTATTATTTCAAAAAGGCGATAGAAACCAAGGCTTCTGACCTCCATCTGGTCGAAGGCAGTGTTCCTGCTTTACGCATAAACGGTGATTTGATCAAGCAGGGTGAAGAATCTATCCCCGCTGGCGAGCTAAAATTTTCTATCTTTTCCCTCTTGGAAAAAGACATTCGCGAACGTTTTTTGCGCAAGAAAGATATTGACATCTCGGCTGAATTCTACGGTCACCGCTTCCGCATCAACATCCACTATCAAGAGGGGAGAGTCGGTCTAGCTGCCCGTCTGATTGCCAAGGATATTCCAAATCCGGAAGAGATTGATTTCAACCAGACTCTTTATGGTTTTACCCAGTTCAATGACGGACTCATCCTGGTGACTGGTCCCTCTGGAGCAGGCAAATCGACAACCTTGGCTGTCATGCTTGACATCATCAATAAAGAAAGGGCTTCGCATATTATTACCATCGAAGACCCGATCGAATATCTTTTTGATGACAAAAAGAGTATTATCGAACAGCGTCAGCTCGGTCGCGACACTAATAGCTTTGCCTCGGCGCTCAAATATTCTCTTCGTCAGGATCCAAACGTGATCATGGTCGGTGAGATGCGAGATCTGGAAACGGTCTCAGCCGTTTTGACTGCAGCCAAGACTGGACACCTGGTTCTCTCTACTCTTCACACGACTTCGGCTCCGGAAACTATCGAGCGAATCGTTGATTATTATCCGGCTCAATACCAGACACAGGTGGCTCATCAGCTTGCCAGTGTTTTGCGAGCGGTTGTTGGACAACAACTATTGCCAAAGGTTGGCGGAGGACAGGTCTGCGCCCGGGAGATAATGGTAAATGACAATGCGATTTCTAATATGATCCGGGCCGGACAGATCGAACAGATCGATTCAGCTATCCAGACTAGCAAGAGTCAGGGTATGATCACGATGAACAGTGCTTTAAAACAGCTCTTTGCTGCTGGATTGATCAGTGAAGAAACATTGAGAAACAGGACCAGGAATATGGATACCCATTCCACTAAATATTAATTTAAGTGAAAAGTTATGACACCGGAAAGATGGAAAGAAATCAGCTCAACTGCTAAAGATCGCTTCAAGGTTACAAATGAAGGGGAGGAGCAAATAGATGAAGAGGGAGGGATAAATATTTCCTTTCTCGAGTTCGAAAGTCCGATGGGTAAAATCCGCTTGGAATTTGTCACCAAGCCGGTGGTGACTGGCAAGAAAACCAGCTACTCGAAAAGAATCGGCTCAGAAACACAGGTCGAGTACCAATATAGCGAAACTGAAACCAGCTCCAAGCTCCTGACTTATAAATGGGATGAGGACGAAGGTGATTGGATTGAGATTGAAAGTAAGTTATTTTCTTGAACAAATATTTTATACAATGAATTTTTCTTATTATAAAAATTTTACAGGCCTCTTTTTATTGGCTTCTATTTTGAGTGCTTGCACTCTAAATATCAAGCCGCCTGCTCCGCCTTATGGATCTGAAAGCGCGGGCCTAAGCATGCCTAACAAAATTGCAGTAGTCAAAGATAAATCTTTGGAGCAGGACTTGTTTAAGGTGAAAAATGCTAGTGATTTAGCCACCTTTTTTAGTAATGAGGAGATTTATGATAATTACCCTTATTATTCCTACAAATCAGCCAAGCAGACACGTTCTCAATCGGCTAAAGAAATGCCCGGTGTCCTCGATCAAGCCCAAAAATCCTTTTTGAGTAATTATTTCAAAACAAGCCTAGCTACTCGGACGATGATTATTTCCTCTGAAGGCAAAACTCTGACTGCCCATAGCCTGACTGACGGGAAGCTTTTAAAAAAGCTAGACTATCCAGCTGAGATTTTTGGTCTTTTCTTGGAGGGATCAAATCTATCAGTTCTGTGCCTTGAGCCAGGAAAGGGTTTTAGTCTTGTCACTTCACAAATTTCTGATCAAGAGCTCAGCGAGAAACTTAGCGCTACTCAGGTATATGGTAATATTCTGGAAATTAGCAGCGAGAATGGAAAAATGAAGTTTATTTCTTATGACAATTCGAGTCTGAGTAGCCAACGATCAACTCTCTATAAACTGATCGGTCGCGGTTCAGAACGGAACTGGCCAAAAGTTTTCGCTTCTCCTAGTCATCATTCCGCTTTGTCTCTTTTTGTTTATACCGAGCTCAATCTGAGTAATACCGCCTCTTTGCCTATTCGGACTTATTATCTACTTCCTGAAGATACAAGATATTCTCTCCAGGCGAGCGGTCTAGCTTTTCAACTTTCAGATAAAGTAAATTTTCTAAAAGATGAAACCGAGTTGATCAAAGGCGCTTATCTGCCTTGTCTGGAAGAAAGTTCCAAAAACAAAATCCTCAAAATCTCCGAGGCTTCGTCCGATTACCTTAGCCAATATCAGAAATACGCAGAAATCGGCAAATATATTCTGGAAACTAAAGAATATCTTAGCAGTGAAAAGGCAGAAAAGTGCGAAAATTCCGCTTTTGATATAATCGAAAGACTCCCCAGTGAGAGCGACTCTAAACAGGATTATTTTTTTCCTTTTGCAACTGACGGTTTCGAAATTTTGACTGATGAGAATTATGAATTTAAGTCAGCTTTGAGTTCGGAGGGTGGCTTTAAGAAGGGCCCTTTTACCCTTAGTAGTGACAGTTCAACTATAAAACTTAGTCTTAGTTCGGCGCCTGAAAAATCATTATCTTTCGGCGGCAAGGGCTCCGATAGTCCAGCTCTCAAGGAGATCGGCCGACTGGTCATTTCACCCAAGAATGATTTGCTTGCCTTGCCAATAGTTGCTAAAAATAATTCGGCTGCTATTTTTGCTAACAAAGATTTTGAAGGTTATGTTATAATTGCCCTCAATAAAGAAGGTCTGATGCTTCGAGGTTTGATCGAAACCTCTATTTCCAGAGAAAAAGCTTTACTTTTTAATGATGATTATTTTTTCACTATCAAAGACCAGGGCTTAAATCTTTATTCGAATAAGGGCTTGAATCTGGCCCGTAGTCTGATCCTGGCTTCTCGCTGATTTATTTTATTTTTTATATAAAAACTATGCTTAACAAATTTTTGGTCTTTTATGCCAGCTTGATGCTCACCATGGGCCTGCTTATCCTCTTTCTCTTGATCTCGGCTGAGATTGCTGATATTTCAATCAATCTGGATCAGGGAAAACCGACAATCAGCTCTGAGGTCGAAGCTAAACCGCTAGCCTCTCTTTTAATCGCAACAGATAAGACAACCTATACTGGTGATGAGACTATTAAAATCACGCTCGAAAACCGTTCCGAAGACAAACTAGCTCAAAGCGATAGCTCTTCTTTGAGTGTAAAGGCCCGGCCTGATTTAGGCAAAAATTTCGAAATCGCTTTTATCGAACAGAAAATCGGAAATGAATGGATCGCAATCGAGCCGGTCAAACGCTGTGCTTCGCCTTGCAATTTGGCATGCCAGGAAAAAACTGCGATTGAAATCGGAAAAAAGGAAGTCTATGCCTGGAATCAGGAGATTGAACGTTGTAACGGAGACAAGACTAGTACGGAAAAAGTTCCGACTGGCGAATATCGAGTGAGCACTGCAACCAGCGATGCCAGTGATCAGAATACAAAAATGATCCACTCCAATGTTTTTCGTATTTCAAATCTTAGTATGAATTAAAATAAAATGATAACGAATAATTCCCGAACAATCGTTCTGATATTTCTTGTTCTGTCTTTTTTGATTGTTATTTTTATTTTCTTTAGAAGTGAAAAAGTAAGCTTCCAACCTAAAAGTGATAATAACAATCTTCCTCCTGTAGCTGATTCTAAGGCTAGTGCCAGCTCCAGTCCTCGTCTCGTTTCTACTTATGATCAAGTGGCTAATATAGCAATCGCTGAATTAGAAAATCTTTCCTTGTCTCTGGAAAATGGTCAACCCGCTGGTCTGCTTCTGCTTACCGCTTCAAGCAGTCTTGAAAAAATTCATCTTTCTTTTAGTAAAGAAAGGGTACCAACTAAGTACAAGGATTTCCATTTACTTTTTTCTCGTTCTTTGTTAAAGTTCTCTTCGTATCTGGAAAAATCTGACCTGAAGGAGATCGCCGAGGGTCGAAAATTGCTTGAAGAAGCGAAAAATGAGTATAATCAGATTTCCGCTGAGTCATCATTATGAAAATTGACCGTTTTTTACCTATTATCGCCCCCTTGTTTTATCTGATTTTGCTCGAATCAATCTTTTTTGTTCTTAAGATATTTTTTAAAACCCCCTTATCCTTGATATTCACTATTGCTTTAGTCTTATTGGTCATGATTCTGCTTCTTGTCTTTTCTGTCTACCGTATTTTGAAGCTTGGCCAACAGAAATGGACCTGTTTTGGACCTTATCTATTGCCTTTGTATCTCAGTCTATCTGTGGTCATGATCTGTTTTCTGTTACCGATCAGGGATCTTGGAGATAGGCTGATTATTCATCTCATCCTGGCTATCAGCGCGCTAATCATCCATTTTTATTTTCGTCTCCTTTATGATCGTTATATCAATACCGCCAGGTATCGGAAACATTCACTGACATATATATCTTCTTATGCAAATTTTATCGCTATTTATCTGATAGCTTCCTCGGCTTTTGGCCTCCAAACTTTCTTGAATATTTCGACTTCTCTCGGTATTATGATTATATCCTTGGCAGTTTTGGCCAGTACCTATCAGTCAATGTGGGCGAATTCAATCCCTTTTAAGCCCTCTTTATTCTATGTTGTCATTATCTGTTTGTTGATTTTTGAACTTTCTTGGTCAGTATCCTTTCTTACGCTCAGCTTTTATATCCTCGGACTTCTCATCGCGATCGTTTATTATGTCCTGGCTGGCCTGGCTCGTTTCCAGATAAACAAAGAGCTGAACAAAACAATAATTAAGACTTATCTTTCATTGGGTGTCATCAGTCTTTTTGCCGTGCTTTTGACTGCCCGTTGGTTCTAATATGGAAAACGAAAAAAAATTCAGTAAATTTTTCTGGCTAATTATCATTGCGCTTATATTTGGCTTGGGCGGAGGGGTAATCGGTCAGATTTTGTCCCGCGTTTTTGTCCTGCAGGATGCTTACAATGTCCCGCTTTTCGGCGATATCAGCGTACCGGGGAATATCTACAATGGTTCGAGTCTGGTCATCGAAAGTCCCAGAAAAGTGATAGTTGAACAAGATACAAAAATTAGCGAGACCATTAATTCAGCTCGTCGGAATATAGTCGGTATATTTAGAAAATTGGAATCGACTAAAAATTTTGCCAGTTCTAGTAGTTTTAAGCTTTCTGAGGCCTATGACTTGAATCGGCCCTTGGCTGAGGGTTTTATTGTGACAAGCGACGGTTGGATAATGTCCACTTATGTGCCGGAGGAATTGGCTGGACGGGAAAATGAAGCAAGTTCGAGCAAGAAAAATCTTCCCTACGTTGTGATTGCTTCTGACATGAAGATTTATGAGGTCGAGGAAGTGCGAGGCGCTAAAGACGCGCAAGTTTTTTTCTGGCGTATTTCCGCAAAGGATCTTGGTGTTAAGCCCTTCAAGAAAATTGCCGATATGAATGAGGGACAGATTGCCGTAGCAGTGAATTTTCGTGGGCAATCTTTTGTTAGCACGATCAATTCCAAGTATCCTGGCTCCTTACCGGCTGTCTTGTCTAGTGATCGTTCATTAGCTGAACTCCAGCTTAGCAGTCGTCCAGAGAAAAGTTTCTCTAATTCTTTCCTTTTTAATATTAGCGGCGATTTGTTGGCAATTGCTTCTACTAGCGGAGCTTATTTGCCGGCCTTTTCTCAGTCTGCGCTTCTCTCCTCATTGATCGAATCCAAAAATCTAAGCAAGCCGTATCTTGGAATTAATTACATTGATAATTCTCGCTTTTTTAACCCCAAAAACAACAGCTCAAAAGGAGTCATTATTTATCCGGATCAGAATGGCGTAGCGATCAAGAAGGGCAGTCCGGCTGAGAAAGCGGGTCTCAAGCCTTTTGATCTTATCTTGCAAGTTAACACTATGACTCTGGATGAAAAAAGACACTTGAATGATATTGTGTCTGAAATGCAATCTGGTGATAGTCTTGACCTCCTAATTTCTCGAGAGGGTAAGGAAATGCGGATATCTCTAATTCTTGGCGCCTTGAAGATTGACTGAATGTCGAAAAAAAGCTAGTATACTAGAAAAGCGGCTGAGCCTCCTGGGGCTCTTTTCTAGTTGTAAAAAAATGAATGAAATCAGTAAAATAAGAAATTTTTGCATAATCGCCCATATCGATCACGGTAAGTCTACCTTGGCCGATCGGATGCTTGAAATTACAGGAACAGTCGATCCGCGCAAGATGAAAAATCAAGTCCTTGATCGCATGGAGCTAGAACGCGAACGGGGGATTACGATCAAGCTCCAACCGGTTACCATGGATTACCAAGGGCATGAGCTTAATCTTATCGACACCCCTGGACATGTTGATTTTTCCTATGAAGTTTCTCGCAGCCTGGCTGCCGTCGAAGGGGCTGTTCTTCTGGTTGATGCTACTCAAGGAATCCAGGCTCAGACTTTGGCCAATCTTTACCTTGCCATGGAACTCGATCTTACCATTATTCCCGTTGCCAATAAGATTGATCTCCCAGCTTCTGATATTGAAAAAACCAAGAAGGAGATTATGGATCTGCTGGGTTGCGCAGAAGATGATATAATCTGTGCCTCAGGCAAGACGGGCGACGGTATCGCCGCTATATTGGATCAGGTGATAAAAAAAGTACCGCCGCCTTCAGCCAAAGGGCAAGAGAGCGAGCCCAGGGCTTTGATTTTTGATTCTAATTATGATGAATATCGGGGGGTGGTCGCCTATGTCCGTCTCATTGACGGTTGCATAAAAAAGAATGAAAAGATCAGATTGATAGCGACTGGAGCAGAAAGCGAGGCGCTTGATGTCGGCATATTTAAGCCTGAATATCTGTCTACTGGTGAGCTATCGACTGGCTCGATCGGTTATATTATTACCGGGTTCAAGGATGTTTCAGAATGTCGGGTAGGAGATACTGTTACCCTTGAAAGTTCAAAGGATAGCGTCCAGGCTCTCAAGGGCTACAATGAAGTCAAGCCGATGGTTTTTGCGGGAATCTTCCCGAAGGAAGGTAATGAATTTAACGAGCTTCGCGATGCAGTCCATAAGCTGAAGTTGAATGATTCTGCTCTTTCTTTTGAAGCGGAGCAATCAATGGCGCTTGGCTTGGGTTTTCGTTGCGGTTTTCTCGGCATCCTTCATCTAGAGATTTTTCAAGAGCGCCTGAGACGAGAATACAAGCTTGATCTGATCGTTACCATTCCCAGTGTTGCTTACAAGATTTTCAAGAAGAATGGCGAAGAGATTGTAGTCCGCACTCCTCAGCAATTTCCGGAAAGGGAAAGGATCGAACGGATTGAAGAGCCGTGGGTAAGTCTCGATATAATTACTCCCAAGGAATATGTCGGCGGAGTCATGAGTCTGGCGCAAGAAAAAAGAGGCATTTACAAGAACACGGAATATATAGATGAATCAAGAGCGATCATCCATTACGAGATTCCGATGAGTGCTATCTTGACCGATTTCTATGACAAGATAAAGAGTGTCAGTTCTGGTTATGCCTCTATAAACTATGAATTATTGGGTTATCGTGAAGCCGAGGTTGTAAAAATGGATATCCTGGTTGCCGAAGAGCCGATCGAGGCTTTGACTGTGATTGTTTACGAAGATGAGGCTTTCCGCCGGGGGAAAGAAATTGTCGCCACTCTTAAAGAAAGCTTGCCAAAGCAGATGTTCGTTCTCAAGCTCCAGGCGGCAATCGGCGGTAAGATCGTGGCGGCTGATCGGATTTCTGCTATGCGGAAAGACGTGACTGCCAAACTGTACGGCGGTGATGTAAGCCGAAAACGTAAATTGCTCGAAAAGCAGAAAAAGGGCAAAAAGAAGATGATGGCCTCGGGCAAGGGGAGCGTAGATATTCCCTCAGACACATTTATCAAAATTCTCAAGAAATAATCTCATTAATCCTATGAAAAGGAAAAAAGCCATCAAGGTCGTCTGGGCCATTCTTTCGATCATCATCATCTTATCCATGCTCATTTGGACAATGGGCGCAGCATTCATCTTTTAAATGTCTATCCCAAAGATCTGGAAATACAATCAAAAAAAAATAGCCGATCCAAATAATCAGCTGGCACAGTACTCTCCGCTTATTCAACGCATTCTCTCTTTGCGTGGTCTCACCAGGCACGAAGAAATTGTCAGCTTTCTTGAAGGTCAGTATGAAAAAGAGCGAATCAGTCCTTTTGTCTTTTTGGATATGGAGAAATGCGTCACTCTTTTGATAAGTCATATCAAAGCAGGAAACAAGATTACGATCTATGGTGATTATGATGCTGACGGAGTAAGCTCGTCTGTTCTCCTATCTGATGTTCTCCGGATTCTCCATGCGAATATTGATTTTTATATACCGGATCGTGTAACTGAGGGCTATGGACTGAATCGAGAGGCAATTGACGGTATTGTCAAAGGTGGCACGAGATTGATAATAACGGTCGACAACGGAATAAGGAACAAAGAAGAAGTCGGATATATCAAAGAAAAAGGACTTGAGGTGATAATTACCGACCATCATCAGGGACCGGATGATCCGAATGACTATCCGGATTGTCCGATTATAAATCCAGCCTTGCCGCGAGAAAAAATCTCTTTTCGAAAATTCGCCGGCGTCGGCGTGGCTCTCAAGGTTGCTGAGGCTTTGTTGGAAAAATCGACTTTGACCCAGGATATACGTCTTCGAATCCGTGATTCGCTCCTGGATTTGGCAGCTATCGGAACAATCGCTGATTGCGTAAGTCTGCTTGGCGAGAATCGACTAATGGTTCGAAAGGGTCTTATGGAGATCGGAAGAACGAAACGGACTGGCCTAAAGGAGCTGATGAAAATATCAAACATCAAACCAGATGGTGAAGTGGATTCTTGGAATATCGGCTTTCAGATCGCGCCCAGAATCAATGCGGCCGGTCGGATGGATCATGCTAATACCGCTTTTGCTCTTTTGATGGCTAAGACTCAGGAAGAAGCTAATCGCTTGGCTGCAGAATTGGACCATAATAATCGGATGCGCCAAAAAAGCACTGAAGATATTCTTCAGAAAGTAGAGGCCCAACTCATGGATCGTTCCGAGCGCTTGCTTTTGTCCGCTGTCTATGATTATGAGCCTGGTGAAGAGCACGAGCCTTGGAATGAGGGGATAATCGGTTTAGTCGCGGGCAAGATAACTGAAAAGCATTATCGACCCAGTCTTATCATCACAAAGACGGAAGACGGCTACAAAGGCTCTGGTCGCAGTATTCCGGAGTTTGACATCGTAAAAGCTTTAGAGGCTTGCGCGCATACACTGAGGAAATACGGCGGACATCCGATGGCCTGTGGCTTTAGTCTTGAAGCCGATCAGCTTGAGGCTTTTCTTGCTGGCATGCAAACGGAGGCAAAAAAAATATTAACAGGTCTTGACTTGCGGCCAAAAATTGATATTGATGAAATTCTCGAATTTTCAGATATCGATGAAAAATTAGCTATCGACCTTTCTGTTCTTCGTCCCTTTGGCCAGGATAATCCTCAGCCAGTCTTTATGAGTCGCAATATCCAAGTCGTTGATATAATCAATCTCGGTGCTAATGGTCAACATCTAAA
>CAZIGB010000003.1:16430-34296 GCA_964539005.1 uncultured Gammaproteobacteria bacterium
CCCGCCTTTTGCCTGCGATCGGATTCGGCCAGACCGAGAAATGGCCCGACATCAGGATCGGAGATCAGATTGATATCGCTTATCATCTCGAGCTTAATGAATATGGTGGCAGACGTGAGCCGCAATTAAGAATTATTGATATTAAAGAAACTGAAACACATGTATAATAAATTGATTCTCTTTTCTGATGGGGGAGCGCGGGGTAATCCTGGTCCTGCTGGCATAGGAGTGGTCATATTCAATGAAAATAAAGAACAGATCGCTGAAATCTCCGAGTATATCGGCGAAACCACCAATAATCAAGCTGAATATCGAGCTATTATTGCTGCTTTAGGCAAGGCGAGCCAGCTTGGTGCCAAGGACTTGGAATGTTTTTTGGATAGCGAGTTGGTAGTCAAGCAGTTGAATGGTGAATATAAAGTCAAGAACAAGGATCTTCAGTCTCGTTTTTTTGAAGTGAAATCACTCTTGTCTAATTTTTCTTCTGTTCGCTTTTCTCACGTAAGGCGCGAGGCGAATAAGCTGGCTGATGCTCTAGCTAACAAAGCGATGGATAATAGATATGTCTGATAATTCACAAAAATTCTTTCCTATATTTTTAAGTTTTTTGCTCTTGCTCCCGCCGCTTATTCCGGTTTCGGCTATCAAGTTTGCTAAAGAAAGCCGGGTTTGCGGTATCGATGGCCAGACTTATCCCAGTCTAGATTTTGCAGAGAAAAATAAGATTTCCCTCAGCTATGATTTTCCTTGTCAAGAACCGCCTTCGGAGTATTCTTTATACGAGAGAAAAACTAAGGTGACAATTGTTGGCAGTCTTTTGGATTTTTACTCCGATACCTCTAGAACTTTGCTTCTTGTGAAAAATAATCGCGATCAGAACCTTCTTCCTGTTTCCTTTTCCGGAAATGCGGAGCTATCAGAAATTCTGCTTCCCGGCGACCAGATGTCGATCAGCGGTCACTTGAACAAGAACACGGGCCTGGTTGAAGCTGATAAGATCAAAAACTTGAGTGCAGTTGATATGCAAGACCTGGAGTGTCGCCAGACTAAGTTAGCGAATGACTCGCTTGAATGCAACACATCAGACTCTGACTTGA
This sequence comes from uncultured Gammaproteobacteria bacterium, assembly GCA_964539005.1. Classification (GTDB taxonomy): domain Bacteria; phylum Patescibacteriota; class Patescibacteriia; order Patescibacteriales; family UBA12075; genus JBBRXK01. The sequence goes on from CAZIGB010000003.1 coordinate 17,528, forward strand.
TTCTCTCGTTCTCAAGAAATACTCGTGTCATAACGGGCCTTAAAAACTCTTCCGACACTAGTGACTTAGCTTCGGATGATCTTCTCCGGATCAGATATTCACCGCAAAACAAGGAAGCAGGTATTATAATTCTCAAAAAAAGAGGCGAGATTGTTTATCTGAAAAATCATTTATTTATTAGCGAAGCAAATTTTATAAGCCTTGAAGGAGCCAGCTTGATCGTTGATATTCCTTTTTCTCCTCCTGAAATCGATTGGCTTGATCTAAGCGGTCAGAAATCAATTTCAAACAAAGACAGCGTTTCGGTCCGGAAATATTACGGGCTACTAGATTTCCACCGTTATCAGGGCGGAGACAATCTAAAAATAATTGCTCAGGTAAATGACGGGGGAGAGATAAAGGCTCTAAATATAAAAAACGAGTCGATAATAGATTGATATGGAAAAAAGATTCAAGCTGACCTGTATTGGTTGCCAAATGAATAAATCGGATTCTGAACGTATAATTGCCTATCTGTCTCAGTATGGCTATTTTCAGGCTGAGAAAAACCAGAAATGCAATCTTTTGATCTATGTTACTTGCGGAGTCCGTCAGTCAGCCGAGGATCGAGTTTATGGCCTGATACCGAATGACAGACGGGCAAACCCTGGAGCCAGGGTAGTGCTGACTGGTTGCTTGGCGCTCAGGCCAGATGTCAGGGAAAAATTGGCTGGAAGTGTGGATATCTGGATGGATATCAAAGAATTGCCTCGGCTTTATGATCTTCTTCGGGGAATGGAAAAATCGCAAACGATCAGAGATTGTGACTACTTGAAGCAGAATCCTTCTTATAGTTCTGATTTTTCTGCTTTTGTTCCGATCGGTAACGGCTGTGATAATTTCTGTTCTTACTGCGTTGTCCCCTTTGCCCGTGGTCGAGAATCTTACCGAAATGCCCAAGAAATAATCGAAGAGACACAAAATCTCCTCAAAAGAGGCTACAAAGAAATAAGCTTGATTGCCCAGAATGTTAATAGCTATCGATGTCCGGATACAGGTCTTGATTTTGCCGGACTCTTGCTCGCGGTCGATGCGCTATCTGATGCTTACTGGCTTCGCTTTACTACGAGTCATCCAAAAGACATGAGTGACAAACTGATCAAAGCTATGGCTCAATGTCGCAATCTTTGCCATCACTTACATCTACCCGCCCAAGCTGGTGATGATGAAATATTGCGAAGCATGAATCGGCGATATACAAAAAAAGATTATTTAAGTCTCCTTAGCAAGGTCAGATCTGCTCTTCCGGACATTCTGGTTAGTACTGATATCATAGTCGGATTTCCTGGCGAAAGTCTTGAACAATTTGAAGAAACAGTCCAACTTTTCCGTGAAGCAAATTTTGATATGGCTTACATTGCTCAGTATAGCCCACGACCAGGCACGGCTGCCGCTAGCCTAAAAGATGATGTTAGCTCAGAAGAAAAGAAAAGAAGGGAGGAAGCTTTGACGACTATTCTCCGAGAAAGCGCACGTAGAAACAGTCAGGCCTTGCTTGGAAAAGAGGTGCTTGTTCTGATAAACGAAAAAAATAAAAAAGGAGAATTGTTTGGAAAAACCCAAAGTAATAAATCAGTCAAAATCCTCAATCCCGGCTCTTGCCAGATCGGAAACATAGTTAAAATCCTGATAAAAGAGGCGCAAGACTTCGGAGTAGCAGGGGAGCCTAGATAAGGATTATTAGGTCAAACGCTTTTATTCTATGGCTAAGAAAAAGAAAGATAAAATAATTACGATTATCGGAACAACGGCCAGCGGCAAGACCAGCCTAGCAGTAAGATTGGCGCGAAAATATAAGGGTGAAATCGTATCTGCTGATTCAAGACAGGTCTATCGATATTTAGATATTGGCAGTGGCAAGGACTTGCCAGAATACGGGGAGATAGCTCATCATCTCATCGATGTGGCCGAGCCAAAAGAGGAATATGATTTAGCCAAATGGCTTCCTGCCGCTAAAACGGCAATCAGAGACATTATCGGCCGGGGTAAAATTCCGATTATTGCCGGCGGAACCGGGCTATATACCCAGGCGCTTTTAGATGGCTACAAGCTCAGTTCAGCAAGTAATAATGATAAATTACGTGAGGCTCTAGAATTACTGCCCTTAGCTGAAGTCCAGGAAAAATTGAAAAAGATTTCTCCGGAAATTTTCGCTGAACTAAATAACAGCGAAGTCAACAATAAGCGAAGACTAATTCGTCGGATTGAAATTTTATTATCTTCCGAACCAAAAACACCAAGTCTTGCGTTGGAAAAACCATATGATAGTCTGATAATCGGTCTCCACTGGCCAAAAGAGTTACTGCGCGCCAGAATCATGAAGCGGATAATTGATCGCTTAGAAAATCAAGCCATGATCGAAGAGGTTGCATTTCTCCATAATGAATATGGTCTTTCCTGGTCACGGCTCGAATCCTTTGGTTTGGAATATCGACACATAGCTCAGTTTCTCCAAGGACAGACAAGCAGAACCGACATGATCAAAAAACTGCATGAAGCCACTTGTCGTTTTGCCAAAAGACAGCTGACTTGGTACAGACGCTGGGAAGGGCAAGGAGCGAAAATCCATTGGTTGGAAAATTTTGATGAGGCGGATCTAATGCTCAAAAATTTCTTGAATCCTAAAAATTAAGTTTTATGAAAAAGTATTATCTGATTTTTTTGGGCATTCTGCTTATAGAATTCAGCTCTTTAATCGCTTTTCATTGGTCTTTTTTCCGAAAGCCTTTTTTCATTGTCTTGGCCTTGCTTTTTGCTTATACAAGTTTTCGTTTTCCTCGCTACGCTCTCTATATAGCTCTATCAGAATTGGTGATCGGCTCAAAATCAGGGAATCTTTTTTTCTGGGATATTTCTGGCTTCCGCTTTTCTTTGCGTATGCTTCTTTGGAGCATCTTGCTTGCTCATTGGCTTATCAATTTTATCCATGAAAAGTCTTGGAAGCATTACTTTAATCTCTCAGCCAGGCTAAAAAAGCTTGTTATTTACTTCTCTCTCTTATTTGTGTTTATTTTTTGGGGTGTATTAGTCGCTTTCGGGAATGATTATGCCCTTATCCGGATTTTTTCCGACGCTAATGCTTATCTATACTTTTTACTTCTTTTTCCGATTCTGGATTACATCCGAAAATACAGAGAGAACGATGCCAGTGATTTCTTTGCTTTTATTTCGTTGACTGGTCTTTGGGCAGCCCTCAAAACTCTGATAATATTATTTCTTTTTTCACATCAGCTTGAAGGCCTGAATTCTCTTCTCTACTCCTGGATCAGGACAAGCGGAGTCGGCGAGATTACTCAGATGGAAGGCGGCTTTTATCGAGTATTTTTCCAGTCCCATATCTACATTATTGCTTTATCTATTTCTGTTTTTCTGCTATTAATGCAAAAGATAAAAAGATGCAATTATGAAAGAAGCTTGATTTTAAGGAATAAAGAGATTTTCTTGTATTTACTTATACTGATAATTTTTTTTGCAGCCAATATCGTTTCGATGTCTCGTAGTAATTGGGTCGGCCTAATCGTGGCGGCCTTTTTTATCTTTGCTTACTCTTTTTATGGCGCTAGGCTTCGCGGTTTCCTTGTTTCTCTTGTTTCTGTTTTACTTATAACCGCTATTTCTTTTGCTCTGATCCTTTTTCTGGTCAAATTTCCTTATCCGAGACCGATCGGGGGTTTTGTCGCAGGAGACATTTTTGCTGAGCGAGCTAGTGAGCTTACTGACGAAGCGGGTGTTTCCTCTCGCTGGAATCTCCTCCCGGTCTTGCTTGATAAGATAAAAGAAGCCCCTTTGATAGGCAGCGGTTTTGGCGCATCTGTAAGCTACATCTCAGATGATCCTCGGGTCAGAGAGAAAAATCCTGATGGAAAATATACAACCAGCGCTTTTGAGTGGGGTTGGCTTGATATCTGGATCAAGCTCGGTCTTTTTGGATTCTTGGCTTATCTTTTCTTAGTCTTTGGGCTAATTCAAGAAGCATGGAAGTCTAATAAATATATTTCCGGACCTGATCAGGCGTTGATGGTAAGCTTGGCGATCATCTTGTTATCTGTCTCGGCAATCAATTTTTTTAGTCCTTATCTCAATCATCCTCTAGGTATTGGCTTATTGTTGATGGTTTTTTTCTTGCTCGCAAAAGCCCCGGAAGGGGAACTGGAATAGGCCTCTTGCCTCGAATGGAAATTTGTAGTATATTACAATCTATAAAAATAAGAACATAAACATCGTATGACAGATCAAATCATCACCCAGGAAGGGTATGACAAGCTAAAAAATGAATTGGAACTTCTCAAGACGGTCCGGAGAAAAGAAATAGCCGAACGCATCCAATCTGCCAAAGACATGGGTGACCTGAGCGAGAACGCCGAGTATTCAGAAGCAAAAGATGCCCAAGCTTTCAATGAAGGCCGGATCGCAGAACTGAATCAGATGCTAAAGAATTTGACTATCGTTAAGAATGGCAATGGCGGCGAAACCGTTGGCATGGGCTCTAGCATTATTGTTCAGGCCAATGCTAAGCAAAAAGAGTTAACGATTGTCAGTTTTAACGAAGCTGATCCGCTCGCCGGCAAGATATCTAATGAATCACCGCTAGGTAAATCATTCCTTGGTAAAAAGAAAGGCGCCAAGGTCAGCGTAGAGACTCCGGGTGGTGTTGTCGAATACGAGATTATCGATATCCTTAAATAGTGATTGATGACAAAAACCGGATAGGGCAACTTATCCGGTTTTGACTTTTTGGCTATTTTATTGTAATATCAGATAGGGGACATCAAGTTTCATAATATTTTATTTTATGAATATGGAAAATAAAGAAAAAGAAAATTTCATCACTCACAGTCAAGAAAGAGAGGACCGACTCAGAAAATTATCCATTTTAAAAGAAAAGGGGATCGAGGCTTATCCAGCTCGCTCAAAAAGAAAAACTGCCATTGCCAAGATTCAAGCTGATTTTGCTAAGCTTTTGGATTCAGGCAAGACTCAGACTTTGGCTGGGCGTATAATGAGCAAGAGAGAACATGGCAATTTGACCTTTATCAATCTCCAGGATGGCAGCGGACGGATCCAGGTCGCCCTCAGCAAGAATGAGATCGGTCCTATGGCTTATAAGGATTTCCTCAAATTGATCGATGTAGGAGACTTTCTCGAAGTTAGCGGTAGCTGTTTTGTTACACACAAGGGTGAAAATAGCCTCATGGCCAAGAAATGGCGTCTTTTAAGCAAGGCGCTTCGACCTTTGCCTGATAAATGGCATGGGCTAAAGGATGACGAGGAGATTCTTCGCAAACGCTATCTTGATCTGCTCATGAATGAGGAAACGAAAAAAATCTTCATCAAAAAAGCTTTATTTTGGGATGTAGTCAGATCCTTCTTGAAAAAAAACGCCTTCATTGAGGTTGAAACCCCGACTCTTGAAACCACGACAGGCGGAGCTGAAGCAAATCCTTTCCGGACTCAGCACAAAGATTACGGTATCGATGTTTTTTTGCGTATTAGTGTCGGTGAGCTCTGGCAGAAGAGACTCATGGCCGCCGGTTTCGAAAAGACCTTCGAGATCGGCAAGGCTTATCGCAATGAAGGCTCCAGTCCTGACCATATTCAGGAATTCACTAATATGGAGTTCTATTGGGCCTATGCTGATTTTAATGATGGCATGAAGCTAGCCCAAAAACTCTATCGGGAAATCGCTCTTAAAGTTTTTGGCACCACCCATTTTCAGGCCAAGGGAATGGCTTTTGACTTGGCAGATGAATGGCCAACGATCGATTATCGTTCCGAAGTCCTCCGCCAGACTGGTATTGACGTTGAAAAAGCCACAAAAGAAGAAATGATATCTAAATTGGAAGAGCTGAAAGTCAAATATGAAGGCAACAACGTCGAAAGACTGACAGATTCGCTTTGGAAGTATTGTCGCAAAAATATTGCTGGCCCCGCTTTTCTTATTCATCACCCCAAGCTAGTGTCACCTCTGGCTAAATCAAGCGCAAAGAACCCAATGCTCACGGAACGTTTCCAGATCATAATCGCTGGCACAGAAATCGGAAATGGCTATTCGGAGCTCAATAATCCGATCGAGCAGAAAGAGCGTTTCGATATCCAAAAACAACTAATCGAATCTGGCGATGAAGAAGCAATGATGCCAGATTATGAGTTTGTCGAAATGCTGGAATATGGCATGCCGCCGACCTGTGGTTTCGGTTTTGGCGAGCGTCTCTTTACAGTTCTGCTCGATAAGCCGATCCGCGAAACCACTCTTTTTCCGCTTGTCCGTCCTCGTCAAGAAATTATCAAAGCTAGCCCCACAGCCATTCTTGACCCCGAGGATCTTTTAAAAACAAAATGAAAATGGAAAAAGGATTACTTAAAAGATTTTTTCCAAGCATTCAAGAGTCTACGGAGAAAAAAATCTTCGATTTTGCTCAGTTTTACACAGAGCTGAACCAAGAGATAAATCTCACTTCTCGTCAGGACATCGAAGCGCTTTTTCCCCATCATATTCTTCCGGCTTTAGCGATTTCTGATTTAGCGGTTTTTCCCCCAGCTTCCCGTATTCTTGATATCGGCACTGGCGGCGGCTTGCCTGGTTTACCTTTAGGTATCGTAAATCAGCAAGCCAATTTTGTCCTGATTGACTCGATTGCTAAAAAAATCCGGATCGTAGCGAGCTTGATTGACCGACTTGCGCTCAGTAACGTTGAAGCTCGAAATGCAAGAAGTAACGAAGTGAAGGAAAAATTTGATTATGTGATCGGTAGGGGAGTTACGGATCCCGCTAGCTTTGCTAAGTTAGCGCGCAAAAACCTAAAAGAAAAAAGAATCGAAGGCAGAATCTTTTATATCAGCGGTTCCTCTCCTTGTCATTGTCAAGAGAAGATTGAGTTAAGCAGTTTTTTTTCTGGTCTTTATTATCAGGGCAAATTCATTTATATTTTTTAATCTAGGCTCAGATGTATTCCGATAGGCACAAGGGACCAAGCGGATCGAGATCGAATCGTTATTTAAAGACTGAAAAGAAATACTCGAATCCATTCTTCAAGTCCAAAAAGAAACACGCGATAGGCGGCTCGAAGCTGCGTATCCCCACCAAGGCCAAGCTGATTTCTTCCAGCCTGTTTTTAATCTCAATATTGCTTGTCTGGCTGATTCTTTATTCCGGATTTTTTAGCATCAAATTTGTCGAGGCCAGGGGAGAGGGAAGGCTTGACCCGATCGCGATCGAGCTTGTCGCCTGGAAGCAAATCGAAGATTCTAACTTTTTGCTCTGGTCGCAGAAGAACCTCTTCGTCTTTGATAAGGAGGAGTTACTCAATCAATTAAATCTGAAATATTCATTCAATGGAATAATCGTAAGCAAAAAACTTCCCAATAAACTCTTGATCACATTCAAGGAAAAGGAGCATAGCCTGATCTGGCAGGAAAAGGGGATATACTACTATACTGATAACCAGGGCTATATAGTAGAGCGGATCGGGGACCAAAGAGGTGAAAAAAATTATCCGCTGATAGTTAATGCCTCCCCGGTCTCCATTGAAGGTAATCGAGTCGGCTTTGAAAGGGGAGTGATTGATTTTGTGTTTCAGGTAATCGGCCGTCTAAAGGATAATCCTGAATTTCTGATTGACAATTTCCGGGTAGAAGAAGCCGGAACTACCCTGATTTGCAATCTAAAAAATGGCCCTGATCTCATATTCAATACAGCCCTCGATATCGATCGACAGACAAACAAGTTGTTTGCTCTTAAAAACGAGATTCTCAAAGATGATTTCAACAAGAAAGAATACATCGACGTGAGAACCGGAGACCGAGTCTACTATCGTTAATTAATTTTTTCTCCGATTCCCCTGCCAAGACAAATAAAACAGGGGATAATCATAAATATGGAAACAGCCTTCAAAATAATCTTCGGCTTAGCAGTCTTAGTATTCTGCTTGGTGATCATCGGTTTATTCCTCTTGGCGATCAAGATTGCCCTTATCTGGCTTACAGACATCAGTATCATGGGCGTAACCATGACTAGAAGCTGATTTACTATATACTTCGCTTAATCTACATTATGCGAAGTATTGTAGGGTCGTGTCCTTATACCTTTTTATCATTTAATATTAGCGTATTTTTTCCTCTTTTTAACTTTTTACGTTCAGACAAGTGTTACTAAGCTTATCCCCTCACTCTTTTTTAATAAGCGGCTTCTCTTACAATTCTTTAGACAAGACAAAAGGGAAACTTATTCTCTTTAGACGAGACAAAATCTTGTTCGCTTTTATAACGAACAGAAAACGAACTTATAATGAGCAAAGAAAAACCGATAATCGAATACTTGAATGACTATCTTGATTACCTGGAGATCCAGAAAGGTCTAGCTAGCAAGAGCCAAGAGAACTACGCCCGTTTTCTCAATAAATTTTTTAATTGGCTGAATGATAATAACCTTGATAAGTTAAAGCCCGACAAGCTCGATGATAAGCACATATGGAAATACAAAGTTTTTCTTTCTCGCCACATAGATCCAGTCTCGAAAAAGTCGCTCATGAAATCGACTCAGAACTATTATTTGATTGCTCTCCGCTCTTTGCTTGAATATTTCGCTGATATCGGCATCAAATCCCTGTCCCCCACCATGATAAAGTTAGCCAAGGACAAGAGTGATAAAGAAGTCACATATCTTAAATTAGAAGAGTTAGAAAGACTGCTTCTTTCCCCTGACATTAGCACTGTCATCGGTCTGAGGGACCGAGCTATTCTCGAAACTCTCTTCTCCACCGGACTTCGGGTAGCTGAACTGGCTGCTCTCAATAGAGAGCAACTAAAGCTCAAAAAAGATAGCACTGAACTTGAAATTGCTGTTGTGGGCAAAGGCTCAAAGGTTCGAACTGTTTACTTTTCAGCCCGAGCCATCAAGTACCTCCGTCAATATCTGGATAAGCGTCACGATCCAGATGAAGCTCTCTTTATTAATTATAAGCCGGGTATTGAAAAGAGCGGTCTCCCCCGTCGCCTGACCACTAAAAGCATTGAAGACATTGTCAAGAAATATGTAAAGATCAGTGGCCTCCCCCTTATGGTCACCCCGCATACGCTTCGCCACTCCTTTGCTACTGACCTGCTCGCTCAAGGTGCTGATATCCGTCTGGTCCAAGAGTTCCTCGGGCATCGCAACATCGCAACCACCCAGATCTACACCCACGTCACCAACAAACAGCTTCGAGACGTGCACAAAAAGCTTCACAGTGGTCAAAATCTGAAAGAATAAAAGACACCCTTACGGGTGTCTTTGTTATTCGGCTTAGCTGATCGTATATTTATGGCAGATAATTCAGCGGGTCGACCGGGATCCCATTTAGACGGACTTCGAAATGCAAATGAGGACCAGTAGTCAGACTCCCCGCTCCAGGCGTGCCAGGCAGACCACCAGTCTTGCCTATCACCTGTCCTTGCGCGACATATTCATCTTCTTTTACCGAAAACTTGGAAACATGGCCATACACAGTTGAGAGACCATTGGCATGGACAAGCATGATGTAGCTATAGCCAGTCGCTCCCCCATCCTTGACTCGCGCGACATAGCCAGAAGCGGCAGCACGCAAAGTTGATCCTTGAGCGGCCCTGATATCAATAGCTGGGTGTTCAAAAATTGCTTTGAATGGATAATCCGGGTCGTGGAAATAAGCAGTTACGACATTCTTGACGACTGGCCAGATAAGTCCATTGTCATTTAACTGAATCTTACTCCCCTCGAGACTTGCTAGCTTCTCCCTAGCCCTTTTTTCCATGTCAGCGATCTCATAAGCGGCATTTTGCTGCTCCTTTCTTGATTGATCAAGCAGTCTTTGGTACTCTATTTCAGAAGAAGTGAGCTGGGCAATAATATTCAATTTGCTTTCTTTTTCGGCTTCTAGGGCGTCCTTTTTGGCTTCTAGATTCTCTTTCATTCTGGTAAGCTCGGTATTTTTCTTTTCGAGCTCCACCAGATTTCTATCCAAGAGTCTTTTTAATTCTTTTAGGCTGTCCAGACTATCTTTAATACTGGTATTCATGTCTTCCAGATATTTTAACTGGTTCATGAATTCAGAAAAGGAGTCGTTGAGCAGGAGTATTTCTAAAGATGTCGTATTGTCTTTCTTGTTCACGATTCGTAGAATACTGCTGATTTTGGTTTTTTCTTCTTCGACCAATTGATTTGTATCTGCTATCTCTTGATCAGTCTTTTTCTTTTCCAATTTTACGCGTTCCAATTCGGTAGCCGCTAATTCGATATCAAGCTCTGCTTTTGCGACCCTGTTATCTAGAATTGCGAGCTGATTGCTGAGTGATGACTTTTCTTGTTGTTTCTGCTTGATAACCTCGCTATACATCTCTTGCTTGTCCTGGATGCGCTTGATTTCGCTTTTCCGATTCTGGATGTCGCTGTTTATCTTTTTTATCTCCCTATTTACCTTGGCTGTTTCGCCATAATCCAGGAGATCAAGACTCTGCCCCAGGGCATAAAAACCAGCCATTAAAGAGACTGCGAGGACAGACGAAAAAACAAGAAGCTTTTTCATTTTTATAAGCATGGGATTTTTCTTATATCAAGATTATAACATATTTAAGAAAAAGAAAAAAGGGGCAAAATGCCCCTTTCAAGTCCGCTGCTTATTATTCTAATGAGTTAAACGCTCTATGGCCTGTTTTACCCGTTTAAGGCTTTCAGCCTTCCCTAGAACCGCAGCAACATCAAAGGGGCTGGGGCTGGCCTTGCGACCAGTCAGAGAAACTCGGAAAGGCCAGAGATAATCCCCCACCTTAGCTTCTCTACTCTTAATATAATTCATGAGCTGTTCGTTCATGGTTTCCGAATTCCAAGCATCATCATTGATTGTCTCGAGAACAGCAAGAACAGACAATAAATTTTCACGGATAAGGGGCAATTCAATCCCTTTCCAGGCTAGGAGCTCTTTGTCATACTCTAGATTGTCCTCAAAAAAGAAACTAGTAAGCTCCGTTATTTCTGATAAAGTTTTTAAGCGCTCCTTCTCAAGCCCAATAACAGCCCTTAGATACTGTTCACTTTTTTTATACACGTTTTCAGTTAGCTCAAGATTGGTTTGCATGTAAGGTCGGCAAAGTTCAGCTAGCTCTTCAAGACCCTTTTGCCGGATGTGGACGCCATTTAGATAATCAAGCTTATCTGTGTCAAAAACGGATGCGCTCTTGCCCAGATCTTCTTTGCGGAATTTGCTAATTATGGTATCCAGATCCATCACCTCTACTTCGTCCTTGGGATGCCAGCCTTGCAAGGCGCAAAAGTTGATGAGCGCTTCCGGCAGATAACCTTTTTTTAAAAAATCCTCAACCGCGACATCGCCTTGGCGCTTGCTTAATTTCCCTCCCCCCTTATTGAGAGATAAAGTGAGATGGATAAAGATCGGCGCTTCCCAGCCAAAGGCTTTATAAAGCAGGATGTTTTTCGGAAAACTAGGTATCCATTCTTCCCCCCGGACCACATAAGTAATATCCATAAGATGATCATCAACGACGACAGCAAACTGATAGGTGGGCATTCCGTCTGATTTGATCAGCACCTGGTCATCAAGCTCAGCGCAACGAAAGTTTATTTCCCCACGTAAGAAATCATTCACGACTACTTCTCCCCCAAGAGGCATGGCTTGACGGATCACTGATTTTTCGCCTCGCGCCAGTCTCTCCTCTACCTCATTTTTTCCTAGGTTCCGGCAACAGCGATCATAGCGTGGTGGCAATTTTTGGGCTTGCTGTTGAGCGCGCATCTCCTCAAGTCTTTCTGATGTGCAAAAACAATGATAAGCCTCGCCTTTTGCTAAAAGCTCTTCAGCATATTTTTTGTAAATATCTTTTCTCTGACTTTGGATATAAGGACCGTAAGCGCCGCCCTCCTGCGGGCCCTCGTCAAATTTGAGACCCATTTTATTGAGGGTTGCATAAAGTGCGTCTGCCGCTCCTGCCACCTCGCGTTTGCTGTCCGTATCCTCTATGCGCAAGATTATGTCTCCCCCCTCTGATTTGGCGATTAGATAAGTAAAGAGGACTGTTCGCAAGCTACCGATATGGACATAACCAGTCGGCGAAGGCGCAAACCTGGTGCGGATTTTTTTCATATTCTTTATCTTGAATTTTTTATATAATCTCTAAAAAGTATCAGAACTTTTTCCATTATTTCTTTCCTTACAGGATGCACTTTTTCGATGACTTTGTCCAGAGGTGCCCACTGCCAAGCTTCGTATTCCCACTCATTTAGTTTAATACTTTCCTCGCCCTGGTATTCGGCAATGACTAAACCCTGTTTCTGACCACGATAGTTGCGGTTCTTGTAGACTCTCCCCCCGGGACTCGCTTCGCTAAAATCATATTTACAAAAAGTCTTATGGCTAGAGCAAATCGAAAAATTTTTAATCCCCAGCTCCTCTTCGATCTCTTTCCTGCCCGCCTTGTCTATACTCAGACCATCAGTCCCGCCTTGAGGTATCTGCCAATGATCAGGTAGATCACTTCTTTTTATCAATAGCACAAAAAAAGACTGTTCAATTTTTTTATACAGTAAGCAAAGGACATTCGGACGATATAAAAAAGGATTAACCCAAAGCCATTTTAAATAAGAAATAGGAAAAACAAATAAGGCCGTCATTATCCGTTTTAGTCTTTGTACAGGATTTGCATAACTAAAAAGACAGATCAGGCGCCACAACCACTCGAGACCAAGGCTTTTCATGATCGATGGGCTCGCTTTTATTTTCCCGGTGAGATAATCTAAACTGCCACCGATTCCGATCATTATATTTGGATTACCCCAATCGCTCCGATTTTTTAAGATAATTTTTTCCTGAAAAGGACTGCCGAGAGCGACCAATACGATATTTGGATCAAAATCCCGAATCAGCTTTTTTTCTGGAATCCCCCCTAGTTTAATCGGAAAAATAGAAAACGATAAAACCGGATACTTTTTTCTGAGGGTTTGATCGATGTCCTCAAGTGAAGACAAGCCATCGCTTCTTAATATTATAGCAACCCTATAGGCTTTTTTTTGCGCTTCAGCCAAGAGCCAGGTGCTGATATCGGAGCCTGGCCAGCGCTGAAGTTTTTTGCCTTGGAATAGCGCAGAAAAAACTAAACCGATTCCATCAGGAATAAGCAAATCAGCCCGATTCAAGGCAAAATTCAATTCTTCATCATCATAAGAAGAGAGAACAATTTCTGGATTTGGAGTTGCTATAAAAAGACTTTCAGCGCCAGCTAGGCTTGCTGATAATCTCGCCTGCCAAGCCTCGCGATCGTCACCACTCAGCTTGAGACCCATGATATTCACTTCAGCATCCTTTTTTATCATCTTTTTTGAAATATAACATTCTAAATTATAGCCTTAAATATTGTTTAACGCAACATTTTCTGGTATTATCATGATATAGAATTTGATTCTGAAAATCTATGAAAGAAGCTTTTTTCTATAAGAGAATAAACGCAAACACGATTTCTTGTCGTCTTTGCCATCATTTTTGCACACTCAATCCAGGTGAAGTCGGTATTTGCGGGGTGCGGGAAAACATCGGCGGAAAACTGATTGCTCAGAGCTACGGAATGGCTAGCGTTCTCAATATTGATCCGATCGAAAAAAAGCCTTTTTTCCATTTTTGTCCCGGAAGCACCGTTTTGTCTTTGGGCAGTACGGGCTGCAATTTTCGTTGCGCAAATTGCCAGAACCATGAGATCAGTCAACCAAAAAACCTCAGGCGACTCTGTCAGAAAATCGACTTTATAACCCCTGAAAGAATAGTTGAGGAAGCACTGGGTAACGATTGCTGCGCTATCGCGCATACCTATACTGAAGCAACTGTTAATATTGAATACGTTCTCGAAATCATGAGGCTTGCTCAAGAAGCTGATCTAAAAAATATCTGGATCTCCAATGCTTATATGTCTGGCGACGCTTTATCTGCCATTATCCCCCTCCTGGACGCTATCAATATTGATCTTAAGTCGATGGATGATAATTTTTACAGCGAGAACTGTCAGGCCCGTTTGCAGCCCGTCCTAGACAATATCATCCGCTTAAAGCAAGAACAGATCCATTTAGAAATAAGCACTTTGATCATTCCCACCTTATCCGACGATATTGGCATGCTTGAAGAATTGGCTGATTTCATCGCCAGTGAGCTAGATGCTGATACCCCCTGGCATTTGGCTCGTTTCTTTCCCCTCCTCTCCCCTCGGCTAAAACATTTGCCCGAAACCAGCGAGGATATAATTTACGAGGCCTATGAGATTGCCAAGGAAGCCGGGCTCAAGTATGTCTATGTCAGTAATTTACCCGGTGATCAAAAAGAAAATACTTATTGCTCTAAGTGCGGTGAACTGGCAATCAGACGCATGGATCAATATATTGAAAGACTTGATAATCATGGACATTGTTCCGCTTGCGATCGGAGCCTCGATCTAATTGAAATTTGACAGAAAAAAAGTAATATACTATCATACGATTAGCACTCAAAGCTAAAGAGTGCTAATAAAGAAAATACCTATATGTTCAATAAATTTACCAATAAAACGCAGGAGGCGATCATAAATGCTCAGATAATCGCGCAGGACTATGGACAACCCCAAATCGAATGTCTCCATGTCTTAGCTTCTCTGCTTACGCAATCAGAAAGCCTTATCCGGCCGATCTTGGACAATCTAAAAATCGATCCCGACAAGCTCGAAGATGCAGTATTCAACAAGATCGAATCACTCCCCAAAACAGCGACCGAAGCTAATACCGGCACGGTCCAAGGAACAGCGGAAGTGGCTATGGCTCTAGAAAAGGCCAGACAAGAAGCTGATCACATGGGTGATGAATTTATTTCCACAGAACACATCTTGCTCTCTCTCTTATCTGTCAAATCCGATGCTCAAGCCTTGCTTCTCAAGCATAAGATTAGCCATGATAATGTCCTCAAAGTCCTAGCTGAACTTCGCGGTAACCAAAAAATAGACAGCCCAAATCCGGAAAACCGATATAAAATCTTAGAAAAATTCGCGATCAATCTCACTGATCTGGCTCGCAAGAAAAAGCTGGATCCAGTCATCGGCCGAGATGAAGAAATCAGACGCATAATGCAGGTACTTACCCGCCGGACCAAGAATAATCCAGTCCTCATTGGTGAGGCTGGCACAGGCAAGACAGCTATTGTCGAAGGCTTAGCCCAAAGAATAGTAAGCGGAGACGTCCCTGAGACCCTCAAGAACAAAGAGCTTATCAGCCTGGATCTCGGCGCTCTCGTAGCCGGGGCCAAGTTTCGCGGAGAATTCGAAGATCGACTCAAAGCGATACTAAAAGAAATCCAATCGCAAGACGGTCGTATTATCCTTTTTATCGATGAGCTGCACACTATCGTCGGTGTCGGCGCCTCCGAAGGCTCAATGGATGCCTCTAATATGCTAAAGCCGGCCCTAGCTCGTGGTGAACTCCGGACAATCGGCGCGACAACAACCAAGGAATATCAAAAATATATCGAAAAAGACGCTGCCCTGGAGCGTCGCTTCCAGCCCATCTATGTGGCTGAGCCTTCGATCGAAGACGGAATCGCTATTTTGCGCGGTATCAAGGAGAAATATGAAGTCCACCATGGGGTCAGGATTACGGATGATGCGATTGTGGCTGCCGTCAAGCTCTCGGCTCGCTACATCAGCGATCGTTTTTTGCCAGATAAGGCCGTCGACCTGATCGATGAGGCAACCAGCGCCTTGCGGATGGAAATCGATTCTATGCCCGAGGGTCTCGATAAGCTAAAGCGTGACATCAAGCGTCTCGAAATCGAGAAAGCTGGACTAGTCAAAGAGAAGCGTAACAGCTCAAAACTGAAGACGATCAACAAGAAATTATCCGAACTCAAAGAAGAGGCCAATCAGATCGAGCTGCACTGGAGGAATGAAAAAGAGATTATCGCCAATATCTCGGCCACCAAAAAAGAGATCGATCGAGTAAAGGCCGAGGCTGAAATAATCGAACGGAAAGGCGATGACCTGACTAAAGTGGCTGAAATCCGCTACGCTACTATCCCCTCTCTTGAAAAGAAAGTAAAAAAATACGAAGAAGACTTGCTGAATATTCAGAAAAAGGGGCAACGCATTCTCAAAGAAGAAATCGATGATGGTGACGTTGCGAAAGTCGTAGCCCGCTGGACCGGCATTCCTGTCTCCAAGATGCTTGAATCCGAAATCAATAAGCTGGCTAAAGCGGAAGAAGAATTAGGCAAGCGTGTCAAAGGTCAAACTGATGCCATAAAAGCCGTAGCCAATGCTATTCGCCGCTCTCGCGCTGGTATCAATGAAGAGAGACGGCCAATCGGCTCTTTCCTCTTCGTTGGGCCGACTGGCGTGGGCAAGACTGAGCTTGCTAAGACGCTAGCTGAATTCATGTTCAATGATGAAGCTTCGCTGATCCGCCTCGATATGAGCGAATTCATGGAAAAGCATTCAGTTGCCAAAATGATCGGCTCACCTCCGGGCTATATCGGCCATGATGAAGGCGGACAGTTGACCGAGCGAATCCGACGCCGCCCTTATAGCGTAATCCTTTTTGACGAAATCGAAAAAGCTCATCCCGAGGTATTTAACATCTTGCTCCAGATCCTTGATGATGGCCGTCTGACTGACTCTAAGGGTCGGACCGTCAATTTCAAGAACACTATCATCATAATGACTTCTAATCTCGGCAATGAAGTCATCCGCCATTATTCGATCGG
>CAZIGB010000004.1:0-11330 GCA_964539005.1 uncultured Gammaproteobacteria bacterium
TTGTCGGATTGTCCACCCCGAATTCCGCGCGCAGGTACTGACCAAAACTAGGCGAAGCTTCCCGGTGATCCCAAAGATGAAGCTCAAAAGTGCCCGGACCAGGAAAAACAAAACAATCAGCTTGATAACGATGTTCGTGCGGACCTCGGATTACTCCCGGCTCGGTCAAGCTGATATAAGCCATAACGGGCTGATACTCATCTTCATCCAAGCGATAAGCTTCCATTAGCCAACCACGCTCATCAACATATTTATGCAATTTCTTTATGATTACACCCTCGATCATAGTCTTTTTATTCGATAATTATTAAAAACAAACTAATTGCCGATTTCCTTGAACAGGGGCATACCAGTATCCGGACTAGTCGGGACATAGATCGTTCCTTGTCTATCCTTGAGCTGATTGATATAGAGATAATAGAGGTAATTATTTGAAAGACCTTCGTTGATTATTTTTTGAGCATCACGTTGGCCCTCAGCCTCGATAATTTTGCGCTCTTTTTCCTTCTTTTCCCGCTGGAGAATAAAATCGTACTTCTGGGCTTCTTGTTCTGCCTGTAGCTTCTCTTGGATGGCTGTCGCCAGATTATCCGGCAAAGCGATATTGCGGAGTAGAACCTCTTCGATTACGATGCCCCGCTCAGTCAGATCTTTTTCCAATAGGCTTTTTATCTCTATCGAAGCCTCTTGTCTCTTTTCGGAATAAATATCCTTGGCCTCATACTGAGCAATCACATCCCGGATAGAAGTCCGGATAGAAGGACGTATTATTTTCTCGTCTATATCCTGTTTAACACCGACCGTCCGATAGATATCTGAGGCTCTCTCTTCATTGATCCGATACAGGACCGTCATATCGAGGTCGACACTAAGCCCCTCCTTAGTGAGAGAAGTGATAGCATCTGTCCCACCCTTCTTCCCTTCGTCCTGGGCGATACTCATTGTATATTCTTCAGTTCGGATGCTGATCTTGGTTACTTTTGCCAACGGAATAACCAGATGAAAACCGGATTTTAATTCAGCGTCTTTAACACGGCCAAAAAGAGAATAAACGCCCGTTTCTCCCGCGTCTACTATGACAATAGAGGCAAAAAACAACCAGAGGAGAAAGAAGCTGGCAATAAGCACTAAGCCCCAGCTCTTGAAGCCTTTTAGAATCCCGATCGAATTGACATTTATCGTATTTGACATGGAATTGTTTTTAGATCGTTTAAGTTTATTAATGATAAACAAGCTTAGAGCAATAATGATAAAAAAGGGTAACAACTTAAGAATGGCTTGTCCGCCGAGCAAAATGAGCAAAAAAAGCAAAAATGGCAGATTCTTCAATATTTTTTCCATAAAACAAAAACATATTCTTATCAGTCTATCCGCCAATATGGCTTGACTATTTGAAATATACCAATAATCAGGCAAAAAATCAATAAGTAGGAAATATTGAAATAGGCGCGGATAAGGCCAGGCCAAAGCCATTCTAAAAAGTAAAAAGAAAGCAGAAGAAAAAAACTGAATATTGAAAGTTCTTCGATAATTATCTCGATTTTGCGTCTATTGCTAAACATTATGTTTTTCTGAGTTTTTTCTTTATCAGCTGCCAAAGATTATCGCCCCTGAGCTCTACCTTGATTTCATCAATCAATAGATAATCATCCTCGCTGTCATCAGCCCGGAGACCAGGCACAGAGAGCATGATACTATAAGTGCGATCTTCCCGATACGAAGCCTGGAGATCGATATCGAAACTGGCCTGTTTCCCAGCCTCGAGCAGAAGCGGTGATTCATAATCAGCGATCAAATAGGATATATCAGCCACCGGAAGATCGGCGTCAACTCGCCGAAAGAAAGGATCTATAAAAGCAGAGGGCGAGAAAGAAAAGTTACTGTTTCCTGAGATTGCCAATCCCCCTTTTTCTAAAATCAACTCCTGATAAGCTCGCCCTTCTAGCTCTGGGAGGGGCGAACTAAACTGAACAAAAGTTTTATCCAATACCAGGCTGCTGGAAGCGAATCTGATCGTCTGCAGGCCAAGCGGCTCCTTACTGGTCGCCTCTACCCTGGTGCTAGCTGTATAAAGTTTTATTTGCTCCTTTTCTGTAGTCGCGATTTCGATTCGACGATAGAATGAATACACATCTTGTTCAGTGGATATCTTATTCGTAACAACATCATCATTAGCTTTTAGCTCGAGCTTATATACCCCCTCTGGAAGATGGCCAACTCTGATCTGCAATTCTCGCTTCGGCAAATTCTCCCCGGTATCTGAGGAAATGCCATCATCAGGCAAACAACGAGTATCGATCAGCTTATCATTATAGTAAAGATTAAGAACAACATCATCTGGATCACGATTCAGATTCCGGTCCGAAAGCTCAAAAGAGAAGAAAAGATCTTCATCTTTTAGGTAGGTGATTAGCTGATAAGAGCCTATCAGATCGATCTCAAGAGAATTCGTATTAGTGGCTGCTTGATAAGCAGTTAAACGAAAATCTCTTTTCAGGTCATAGGCGTATGTCGCTATTCGATTTGGATCACTAGAAGAGCTGAGAAAAGAAGAAATATCCGGGAAATCAAGTGTTTTCTGACAAAAGATAAGACTACCCTCTCTGATCGCATTCCAGTCCCGGCAAATACTGTCTAGAAGCGGATTCTCGATCGGAATGAGCTCATAGCGCCAGGCGCTAGCATCTACCAAAGATCCTGCCTCGATTAGTTTCTTTTCCAAACCCATGCTCCGATAACGGATACTTACATTCGCCTGATCAAAACTACGCGGTGTGCGAAGATTCAAATAAGCAGGATTACCGACTATCTTCTGCTCCCCGCTAGCCATTAGCAAAACGCGGGAATCAGGCTTGAAAGGTTTTAGAAAAAAACTCTCTTTCCCGGATTGCCAGGTATATGTTTTTGATCCGAAAGGCGCTAAACCAAGATAGACAAAAACTGATATGCAGACGAGCAGGGAAAAAAGAGATAATTTTCGGAGCTTATTCCGAAATCTCTTTTCTTCCATTTTTGAATCGATAATGATCATTGATAAACATTACAAAAAGAATCAAAGTCAACAAAAAAAGAAAAAAAGTCCCGGCTACTCCGCCTAAATAATAAGCCATATCTACCAGCGGCAGATCAAGGGAAAGATTTTCTCCTCCTTGGCTAATTTTTTCGATACTCGCTGGACTAACTTGGCTAAAAAGCAGGGCTGGCAACGCAGTCAAGGAATTGTGCAGGGAATGATAAAAAACCGCCCAAATAAAACCATAACGCATCCGGATAAAACTGAGTATCAGGCCGAGTAAAAACTGAGGGGCGATCAAGAATGGCAAGGCAAGCCAAAGCTCTTTGAAATTGGCATAATTATAAAAATGGACAAAAGCGAACAAAAGCGAGCTAGCAAAGAATATTGTCGGGAAATAATGCTCATAGACCAGACTAATACGTCGAGAAAGACCAGAGCGTGACAGAAGAAAGCCAAAAATAAACCCAAGTATCACGATCAAAGAGGCAAGGGCCGCAAGGGATAATAATGGTCCGACTCTATCCATTAAAGCGATAACACGACTGAAAAAATCCGGAAAAAAAGAAAGCGCGACCTCAAAGAGGAAATAAGAAAGAAATGACAAGAAATAACCAAGATTATAAGGAGAATAACGGAGCGCCAAACGGAAAGCGATTTCCTCGCTCAAGGGTCCCCAGAAAAAAACAGCCACGATAACTAGCAGAGCAGGACTACCCTCAAAAAAATCTTCCAAAAGATTCTGCGAATCATCAAGACCAGCGCTATTTATAAAAACAGAAGACAAATAGGCCGCCAGAAGCGCGATCACGATCCCAAGGGACCAATAGCGAAAAATATCAGCCGTTTTTGCAGCTAATCCCCCATTCAAGATCGGCAAAGAATAATCAGGTTTCCTGATATAGCGCCATAATGCCGTCCAAAGACTTTCGATTCTATCTTTTTTTTTCATATATCTTCTTGAATGATTATAACAGAAAAAAATGAAATAGATAAGAAAAAAGCTGAAGCCCAGAGAGCTCCGGCTTTACTGGAATAGTTATTCAAAGAAAACCGAAATAAGGATTGCTATGCAATTTTTACGTTTCTCCGATACATAATTTTATTTGTAAACATTCATTCCATTCGGACCGTCTTCGACCTTGTAACCAAGAGCTTCTATTTTCTGACGCAAACGGTCGGACGACTTCCAATCCTTGGCCGACCTAGCTTCTTTTCTTCGGTCACACAAGGCAATTATCTCCGGTGGTAAGCTAGTCTGAACTCTTTGATCAAGATTTAAACCGAATACACGATCAAAATAAAGCACCGTGACAAGCTTAACCGGATTCGAAAGAGTGGACTTGATAAGTTCCTGGGCTAAAGCCAGGGCTAGAGGAATATTCAAATCATCATTGACGGCTTCCAAGAATTTTTCCCGATACACTTCATCTATCTCACTTTTTTCAGACCCCAAGCCCCTGATCTGGTTATATAAATGTTCTAAGCCCTTGGCTGAATTTCGGATAGACTCTTCACTATATTCCATGGGCTTACGATAACTAGTCTGCAGAGTGGCGTATCGGTAAACCAGCGGATCGATCCCTTGCGACAAGAAAGCCTTGTCCAAAGTAAGAAAATTTCCCTCGCTTTTGGCCATCTTCTTGCCTCCGAGAATATTCAGGAATGCGGAATGCATCCAGAAATCGAAAAATTTCTCGCCATAAGCTGCTTCTGATTGCGCGATCTCATTGGTGTGATGAACATTGATATGGTCGATCCCGCCACAATGAATATCGAGCTGGTCGCCCAGTTCGGATCTGCTCATAGCTGAACATTCGACGTGCCAGCCTGGAAAACCCTTCCCCCAAGGGCTATCCCACTCCATATCGCGCTGGACTCCTTTTGGTGAAAATTTCCAGAGTGCAAAATCAGTCGGATTTCTTTTTTCGTCATTTCTTTCCACTCTGGCGCCTTCCTTCAGAGTCTCGAGATCGAGATGGGAAAGCTTCGTATAATCGGAGAAAAGAGAGCTATCAAAATAAATCCCATCGCCAGTCCGATATGTATAATTTTTTTGTTCAAGCGTTTTTATAAGCTCGATCTGCTCTTTTATGTATTCAGTCGCCCGCGTATATTTTTCTGGAGGCAAGATATTCAATAAAGCTAAATCCATCTTGAAAGCTTCTTCATAATAACGGGCAATCTCCCAAGCTGTTTTACCTTCACGTTGCGCGCCCTTTTGCATCTTGTCTTCACCCATATCGCCATCACCAGTAAGGTGGCCGACATCTGTCACATTCATGACATGCTTTACTCGATAACCATTTATCATCAAAACCCGTTTCAAGACATCTTCGAAAAGGTAAGTCCTCAGATTACCAATATGGGCAAAATTGTAGACTGTCGGTCCACAAGTATACATTCCGACCGTCCCCTCACGTCTCGGTTTGAAAACCTCTTTCTGACGGGATAAGGTATTGTATAGATAAATTTTTTTCATACTTTTCTCTTTTTATCCTAGCATAAATATAGAAAAATGGAAGAGCAAAAAAAAGAGCGAGCTTCTTGCTCACCCTGTGGAAATCTTATTTCTGATCTTTTTTCTCGATCAAGCGAGGACGAGGCAAAAACCCTTTTCCAGAGCAGGCCTCGCACTCCTTATAACGCACATTTACATGGGTCTCCTCCTCCAAAATACCACTACCGAGACAATGGAAACAGAGCCTTCCCAAGAGAGGGTTAGTGACCATGCCCTTGCCTTGGCATTTGGGACAAGACTTCAGAACATCAGCTCTTGGCACCAGTTTGTCATAGCAATAGCTACAGGGCAAGCGATACGGCTCAAGTCCGCTACCAGAGCAATGATAACAGGTAGAGGCTTTAAAAGAAAATATCTCGAAGAAACCCCTTTCCTGGCACTCGCGGCAAGGAATGCCATTTATTTTCTGACTATTGCGCTGGATCAAAGCACTGATCGGATTGCCTTTGTCAGTCAAAGGATCAAAGCCAAAACTGATTGCATCGGTAAAAATCTGACGACTGGTTGGCAAACTATCAACCAGACGTCTCAGACCCATCAGAATCAAAAATGACCGATATGACCCCTCGTTCTTTTTTAAACTGTTTAGCCTCTCCCAAAAGGCATTATCAAGAACTGATTTTTTAACTGGCAAGCTGATGCCGAGCTCTTTCTCGAGGTCCGATACTATCCTGCCCACTTCGATCTCAAAAAAATATCTTTTCATTCTTGCCTCCTTAGGCTTATTTTTTCTTTTAGAAAAAATACAAGAAAAAAGAATCTTTGTCAATCAAAATTTTAGCGCTAGCGCAAATCTAATTTTTGAGCTTTTTTGCGGAAAAAAAGGCTTTTAATTCTTCGATCTTAATCCTGACCTGTTCCATCGTATCACGATCACGGACAGTTACCGTATTATCTTTCTCGATAGTATCAAAATCAACTGTCACGCAATACGGAGTTCCGATCTCATCCTGGCGCCGGTAACGTTTTCCAATATTGCCATTATCATCGAATTCGCACATGTAATCTTCAGCTAACTCATCATAAAGCTGCTTGGCTCTTGCTACGAGCTCCGGCTTATTCTTGAGCAATGGGAAAATAGCGATTTTCACCGGGGCTAGTCGCGGATCAAACTTGAGCACAACCCTAGTCTCTCCCTCTATATCTTCCTCGCGGTAAGCTTCAGAAAGAAAAGCTAAAAACATACGATTAAGACCGACTGAAGTTTCCATGATATGGGGGATAAAAACTTCGCCAGAAACCGGATCCCGATAATTCAGCTCTTTGCCAGAGAACTTGGAATGCTGCGAAAGATCCCAATCTCCTCGCTGATGAATACCCTCTAATTCCTTGAATCCGCCCAAACATTCGAAATTATACTCGATATCAAAGGCGGCGGCCGCATAATGAGCCAGCTTGGCATGCTTGTACCAACGGATATTTTCCGGGCTGATCCCGTATTCAAGATACCAATTCCAACGAAACTCTTTCCACTCTTCATACTTAGAATCCATATCATTTGGAGCCAAGAAATACTGCATTTCCATTTGTTCGAATTCCCGCGTCCGAAAAATAAATTGACGCGCCACAATCTCATTCCGAAAAGCTTTTCCGATTTGAGCGATACCAAAAGGCAATTTGACCCGG
The DNA here is from genome assembly GCA_964539005.1 of uncultured Gammaproteobacteria bacterium. Lineage (GTDB taxonomy): Bacteria > Patescibacteriota > Patescibacteriia > Patescibacteriales > UBA12075 > JBBRXK01. Next base: position 7,161 of record CAZIGB010000004.1, read on the forward strand.
CTAGAATCGAGAACATTTTTGTACTCGAGATAGATACCGCCACAAGTTTCCGGCCGGAGATAAACAACGTTATCTTCTGACAAAGCATCAGTCGGAGAACCGAGATTTGATTTGACCATGAGTGAAAATCTCTTAGCCGGAGTCAGATCTGTTCCGCCGCAACTCACGCATTTCAGGATCTTTCCTTCCTCTTTCAGCTTCTCGATCAGCTCATTGATATCATCAGCTGACATCTTGTCAGCATCAATCCCGAATTTCTCAAGCATATGATCGGCCCGCATTCTGGTCTTGCAGGCCCGACAATCAATCTGTGGATCATCAAAACCATCAACGTGGCCACTCGCCTTCCAGGTAGTCGGATGCATGAAAATTCCAGAATCAAGGCCGACCACATCCGGTCTTTTTTGGACCATAGACTTCCACCAAGCCCTAGCAAGATTATTTTTGAGCTCGATTCCCATCGGTCCGTAGTCGTAGACGGCTGCAAAACCGCCATAGATCTCGGATGAAAGATAAACAAAACCGCGTCGCTTACAGAGCGATACGATCTTTTCGATTGTGAGATTTTTTGTTTCCGCCATATGATTGTAATATTTGATAAAATTTTAATATAAAAAGATCTCGTTCCGGCAATCGATAAAAAAATCGATTGCCAGAACGAGATTATTTCCCGCGGTTCCATCTGGCTTCCCTGGCTCTACCCAGGACTCCTCAGATCGTTGCTTTGCCTACTTTTTCCTTAGCGGAGAAGGTTTGCCATTTCCTTCAAGACAAAGCAATCCAATCTATACATATCTAATCTATAATATTTCCCCTATTTAGTCAAGAGTGATTGGCTATCCGCTTGTAATAGGCCAATTTCACAAATTCAGAGCTTGCAAAATAAACCAGCGCTAGAGAAAGGATAACGCTCAAGTGGGCGAAGGTCGGAGGGGTAAATTTGAAAACAGCTTGTCCGAAAGAAGTAAAAGGAATACCGATCGTTAGGACTATGGTCATTATACTCAGAACAATCATCGGGAGAGAAGGCGCTTTAGCCCGGAAAAAGGGAAACTTGGTTCGGATTGAAAAAATCAAAGCGAGTTCAGTCAAAGTGCTGCCGATAAACCAATTGGTCTGAAGAACTGAGGGCGCCTCATGAAAATACAAACCAAAAAATATAAAATCAAATACCGTACTCACTAGACCAAGAACGATCGCAATCAGAATAATGCTCTTTACTTCATAATGACGCGGAGAGATAAGCTCATCCGAATCGACTCGATCCGTGGAAATAGAGATCATTGGCGTATCAGACAAAAGATTCAGGAGAAGTAACTGAATCGGTAACATAGGTAAAAAAGGAACAAACAGGGAGGCGGTAGCTACGGCAAAGAAATTGCCAAAATTCGAGGCCAGCGTAGACTTGATGTATTTGGTCGAATTTGCAAAGACCTGTCGCCCCTCTTCGATACCATCGAGTATCACTTGAAGATTCTTCTTGAGAAGAACGATATCAGCCGCCTCCCGCGCAATATCTGAGGCACTATCGACTACCAGGGACACTCCAGCAATCTTCAGGGCCGGAGCATCATTTATGCCCTCCCCCAAAAAGCCGACCATGTGCCGCTCACGCAAGGCTTCAATCAAGCGAAATTTCTGTTCGGGCGCGACCCGAGCAAATACATTCTGCTTATCCAGCGCGTCAAACTGCTCCTTGTGCGAAAGCTTTTCCCAAGCCTCCCCGCTCATGACCTGCTCCGGAGAATCTATAAGCCCGATCTCTTTGCCAACCGCTCCTGCCACTTCTAGGCTATCACCGGTAATGATGACCACGCGCACCCCAAGCGTATTCGCTCGCTTTATAGTGGATAAGGCACTTTTCTTGATCGGGTCAACAAATGAAATAGCTCCCGCAAAGACAAAGTCTTTAGCCGTCAGCATTTCTTTGGATATGCTCTTACATGATTTGGGCAGCTCTTTGTAAGCGACTGCCAAGCTCCTGTGTCCCATCTTACCTTCACCAGCTACCCAGTCAGCTGCCTTTTTCATCTTTGCCAGAGCTAGGCCCTTGGATATCGCCAGGATTGACTCAGGAGCACCACGACTGATAAGTAAACAACGACCATCTATTTCTACCAAACGATAATTCCTCCTTACCTTTGGGTCAAATGGTTCCTCATCTATCAGTCTGGCCTTCTTTAAGGCGGTGACGGTTTTCTTATCCAAGGCTGCCTCCAGAGAAATATCAAATGGCTCAGTCTTCTCCTTGAGCTCAAAAGAAGACGCCAGATTGGAAAGCAGGAGAACATCTTCATCGGACTCGGTGTAGCTGTCGATGACACTAAGCTCATTTTCTGTGAGAGTGCCAGTCTTGTCGCTACATAAAATTTCGATCGCCCCAAGATCCTCTATCGCAGAAAGCCTCTTTACGATCACATGATTTTTGGCTAGACGTTTGGCTCCACGCGCCAGTGAAAAGGTCGTCACCAAGGGCAGTGCTTCGGGCACAACACTTATCGTCAACGCGACTGAAAAAATAACAAGACTAAAAAAATCAAATTCCTCCTTCTTGATATAAGCATTGGCCAAAAAGACGACTAAGAGCGTGATCCCGACTAGCTTAAAAATAAAATTAGAAAAATTTGCAATACCCTTTTCAAAATCGCTAACTTTCCTGGTCTCGACTGTAAGCTTGGCAATCCGACCAAAGGCTGTCGACTTGCCTGTAGCTACCACCAATCCGATTCCATGCCCACGAACAACGTCTGTTCCAGAAAAAGCAAGGTTGCAAGCTTCGTGATATGCACACGGAGCAGTTAGCATCCGATCGGCATTTTTGTAGACGGATATAGACTCGCCGGTAAGCACGGTCTCGTCGATTATCAGATTGTTAGCTTTAAAAAGTCGGATATCGGCTGGCACCTTATCCCCAGTCTCGACAAGAACGATATCACCCGGCACGATGAGATCGGCAGTTATCTGCTCCATTTTCCCACCACGCAGGACTTTGGCCCGAGGCAAGGCAAACTTACTAAGAAGCTTGATAGTCTTTTCGGAGCGGTATTCCTGGAGAAATCCGAGCACAGTATTTATCGACAGAAAACCAAAAATCATCAGCGTGTCGACGTATTCACCAAGAAAAGCCGTAATCGCCATCGCTCCAAAGAGAAGATAGATAAAAGCTGACTTGAATTGACGGGTAAATATTTCAATAGGGTCTAGCTCATCAAGCTTGAGCTTATTCGGTCCATACTTCTCTCTTTGCTCCTGGACAAAAAGCTCAGAAAGACCCTCTTTCTGATTAACCCCAAATCTTTGCATAAGCTCTCCGGCATCTTCGGTAGCATAAGAAAAGCAGTCGCCTGTAACCACATTTTCTTCAATCAAATTTTTTTTGTTGTCCAGCGTCATAGCTTTATCTTATGCACAAATTATAACACAACATCTCTCTTCTGGCTAAATAAAAAGAAAAGCGCTGTCTTTCAACAACGCTTTTAGAACTCGATTTAGTTTGGCAAGTCGTCTTCTGATTTGGCTTTTTGAGAATCTTTTTTTGCAAGATGTTTTTGCATTGCAAAATATTCGTCCACGCTTGGCTCACAAAGCGAACCATCAAAACCAATTGCTTTAATCCCCTTAGCTCCCATCAAAACCAATGTCCGCAAAAAAGATTTTTCCGCCGCTGCTTGATTTGACATGACATCCTCCTTGTTTGACTTGACTTGCTTGAAAGAACAAAAAAACCGGCTCGTTTTTCGAGCCGGTTTGTTTATACAGTCTTGCAAAAACAAAAATCACCGACCCGGAGCTCGGTTATTATTATTCTGACTGGACTGAATAAATCTTATCAACATATCTTAATAATAACGCAAATACATTGATCGGTCAACTAAAAAACGAATCACCCTAAAGCGAATCGTTTTTTTGTTTAGCGTTTTGCTCGCTTCTGAGCCTTATCTTCAAGCATCAGACGCTTGATCTCTAGTCTCTTGGCGGTCTTGTGGGAATGAGATTTTTTCATTTTCCCCACTCCGGTACTTCTTTTAGCCATATTTTTCTTAATTTATTATTGATTTGCTCGGGGATAGGGATTCGAACCCCAATAAACAGGACCAAAACCTGTTGTCCTACCATTAGACGATCCCCGAATGTCAGGAAACAAAAAGCACCTATTTTAAGTGCCGTTTA
>CAZIGB010000004.1:11430-25856 GCA_964539005.1 uncultured Gammaproteobacteria bacterium
TTAGACGATCCCCGAATGTCAGGAAACAAAAAGCACCTATTTTAAGTGCCGTTTATTATTATAAATGAGAATAGGGAAAAAATCAAGACTTAGTTTAGACCTTGGAATACTTGCGTACTGCTAGGAGGGAGGTCAGACCATTTACCAAGATCGCAATCAGTAATTGTAGTCCAAAAGTCTTGAAAACATTGCCATAGAAATAATCGATCAGGTTAACATTATAACCGACGAAAAAGGCTTCTAAATAAGGCTGCAGAAGAGTCAAAAATGGATAAAAAGTCAGCATAATAAAAGCCATGCCCAGACAAGAGTAGATAAAACTCGACAAGAGATAAGGCATCTGGATAAAAGTATTGGAAGCGCCGACGAGCTTCATAATCATGATTTCCGGTTTATGGGTATAGATCGCCACTTTGACTGAATTATAAACAACCAGCATGGAAATAAAAATGAAGATAAAAGAAAGAAACATGCCCGCATCATTCACTTTCTCCGTGATAAGATTGATCTTTTCGAGCATCTGTTCATGATTCGTAAAATTACGAGATTCAATAATATCGCTTTCGATCGAATTGAGCTGACTGATCAGGCCATCGAATTGCTCGAGATTTTCCGGCTTGATTACTATGGTCGGCGTCAAAGGGTTTTGACCAAGCTCAGACAAGGACTGGAGAATATCGGGATTATCTTCATGCTTCATTTTAAAATTATCCAAAGCCTCGGTTTTGGAAATATAACTTATTTCGCGGACATTCGGAATCCCCCTAATTTCTGACTGAAGAATCTCAATCTCTTTTTCAGTGGCAGTCGGCTTGATAAAAACATTGATATCAATCTTTTCTTTGATAGCTCCGATGGCCGTGTCTCCGATCACTTTGACCACGAGAAGCATGTTGACTGTGAACAAAGCCAAGATGAGGATGATAATAGTAACCAGCGACAACCAGATGTTGCGCATGATATCCTGGATACTGAATTTTATTACCCGAAAAAAAGATAAGAACATGGGAATTATTTAGATAGCTTTAAAGAATATAGCGGCCAACAGCCTGATCACTAATGATTGTGCCATTGTCAATGGTGATTACCCGCCTTTTCAAACGATTGACGATCTCGCGATTGTGAGTAACAAGAATGACGGTCGTGCCAAACTTGTTTATCCGGAGTAAAAGCTCGATAATCTCATTAGCATTGAGCGAATCAAGATTGCCGGTCGGCTCATCCGCGAGAAGAATCTTGGGTCGGTGGACCAAGGCTCGCGCGATAGCAGCGCGCTGGTTCTCACCGCCAGAAACTTCTTGGGGGTATCTATCCATCTTATTCTGGAGGCCGACTATCTTCATGACATGCGGAACAATCGTCTTAATCTTCTTGGGCGAACCGCCGCAAACCTGCATCGCAAAAGCGACATTTTCAAACAAAGTCTTTTTGGGCAAAAGCTTAAAATCCTGGAAAATTACGCCAATCTGACGTCGAAGAATCGGTATTTCATTCTGACGGATATTAGTGACATCCCAGCCGCCGATAATGATCTTGCCCCGGTCGATTCGTTCTTCACCGATCATCGACTTGACTAGGGTAGTTTTACCGGTGCCAGACTGGCCGACGATCGAAGCGAATTCACCCGGCTTGATGTGGAGATTGATATGATTCAAGGCAGTAACATTCTTCGGATAGACCTTGATCACATTTAAGAATTGGATCATAAACTTATTGATTTCATTTTTTGGAGTCCGTAAGCGATCAACTTTTCCGTTTCCCGGAAACTTTTATCTCTTGTGTCAGCGCCAAAGGTAATAACGATCAAGTTCTTGCCATCCGTGCCTTGAGCTCGAGTCGCCAGGCAATAAAGCGCCTCATCCAAATAACCGGTCTTAGAGCCATTGATCTTGTGGATCGTATTACCCAGGAGATGATTTGTGTTGCGGATATTTTTCTCCAGACCAGTACTTAGTGTGACAAATTTATAGTTAGGAGAAACACTGGCCTCGGCAATCACGCGCTCAGCCAATACCTTGTTTGTTATGATAGCAAAATCATTAGCAGTCGTCACATTCTCCGGTGAAAGACCAGTCGGCTCGACGAATCTCGTTGACTGGGCGCCGAAAGACTTCACAGTATCATTCATTTTCTTGATAAAATCTGACCGACTAAGACCGCTGACACGCACCAGGCTTTCGACTGTATTATTGGCTGATCCGACCAAGGAAACATAGACCAGGTCCTTGATAGTCAATTCTTCCCCATCCGGTATAGTCAGTTTAGCTGATTCCCAAGGCTTGCAATAGGCATAATTATACTCCGCATCCTTGTCGCTGTACTTGATTTTTCGACTGAGATCTTTCTGCTCACCCAGAAATGTATAGACCGCGACTAGCTTGGTAAGGCTTGCAAGCGGCACAGAAGTGCTCGCATTCTTCGAATAAATAACCCGTCCGCTGGCCGCCTCCATAACGATCGCTGATCTCACCTCTGCTTCAATCAGACTATTTACGCCTTTGTCAGGGATTCCCATCACGAGTTTATCGCTCCCTTGGGCGATATGGAGCGGCTCGACCCTGACTCTCGTTACCCCCTCTCCCAGATCCGCAATCCGGGCAAAAGCTACCTTTTCCAGATCAATCGGCCGATCCGGATGAAGCGCACGATTCGGACCGAAATCATTTACTACCACGTCGACAAATTTAGCGTTAGCATCATTATAGACTCGGAGCCGGGAGCCGATCGGAAAGTCAGGCGATGCGGCAAAAAGCCCTGTCTTGTGACTGTACCAGCTTGCCTTGCCCTTGGTCAGGGTATCCGGAAAGGAGAACACCGCGATTCGGGCATAAGGCAGGTGGATCAGAGACCGGATAAATTTCTCATTGTGGAAATCTTTGGTCGGCAAAGGTCGCCAAGTGCCATAATTCTTATCAAAGAAAAAAAGCTGCTTATAGTGATCATCTGCTTGGTCATAAGCCACCTGGACATAGAAAGGCTTGTGATTATCGTGAGCGGCCTTATTCTTGAACTCAAATTCGTAAATCCTGCTGATCCGATTCAGCTGCCAGGGCATATCCATCGGATCGCTGATAATCTTGGTCTCGACGGCTGTTGTGCTCGCCAGAACACCAGGCACCAAGGAAAGCTTGAGCTTATTAGCAAAAGCGGCGACCGTGTATCCCTTGTCTATCGTCGCCTTGTCGATCGTAATCCGATAAGCATTTTCCGCATCCGTATCCGCCTGCGCTGGGAGCAAAATCGCCTGATAAAGAAGGGCAAAAGAAAGAATGGGAACGATGATATAATCTTTTTTCATAATATTTTATCCTCCCCGTCTTACTATTTAATTCAACTCTCCTTATTATAACACGATTCCTTCTCCCTTGGTAGCCCCTCAAAAAGTATTGATAAATTCTTTATTTACCGCTATAATAGCAAAGGTAGTCTGCTATTTGCCCGCGTAGCTCAGCTGGTAGAGCGATGCTTTCGTAAAGCAGAGGTCACCGGTCCGACTCCGGTCGTGGGCTCAGAACACAAAGACGCGCTAGAAAAGCGTGTCTTTTTTTATCCTCTGACCAATTTCCAAAAATAATATTCCGTCAGACTTTCCTGCAAGAAATCCTCAACGCTGATACTGGGTATAAATATGAAAGAAAGAGAAAGATTGTCCCCTTCCTTGAGAAAACAATGGACAATATAAAAGCCTTTTTCTGTCGTCAGGACCCCAGAAGTCTGGCCCGCCGCCAAGTCTTTTACATAAGGTCCAAAGTCAAGGGCGGCTGGATTGGCCGTGCTAAGATTGGCCTGCCCGACTTCGCCGAACTTCTGGGCCACTTTGATAAAATCCCCTTCCTCTTTGATATTCTCATCGATTTTCTTGATCCGATTATATGCAACCACATTAGCCGCTGGGTCCCAAGGCAATTTTTGCGTAAGCTTTTCCTTATCGGCTGTTCCGTATCGCTTGATGAGACGCTTTTCCAAAAGCGCCATCGCCAATTCTTTATCTAATGACTCAGAAGGTGAAATTTTCTTTAGATTCAAGTAATCAGAATAAGCTATCACGCCATCACTAGAGATGACCGCTGGGAGATAAAGCTTGGAAGCGACAAAAGACAAAAAAGGCAAACGGACAGAAAAGGTATAGACCAAAACCGCAAAAACGAGATAGAGGAAAAATGAGAAAGAAGCTGAAATCAAGACGAATTTAAAAGCGTAAGCCAATCTTAACTTCCATTTTCCAGACTTATTTCTCCGCTTTGGTTTAGATTTTTCTTTCCTGGCTTCTTTTTTCTTTTCTGATTGCGGAACCGATGCGATCGGTTTTTTCTGGGCCGCTTTTTTCTTTAATTTCTTCTCTGCCTCAGGATTAAGATTATCCAGACTGAATACTGACGCCCCAGAAGCCTCTAATGGCAACTCTGTTTCTTTTATCAGCTCTTCTCCATGACCAGCCGACTCTGGCTGAGGGAGATCCTTTTCCGTCTCTAGCAATGGTGAAGATTCCGAAACGGTCTTTTTTTCTTTCAAACGCTGGCTAGGAATGATTGAATCGATTTTTCTCGAAGAAGCCGGAAAAGAAGGTTTCCTTTCTTTCTTTGACGCCGCCTTTTCACCGATCGAGGAAAGAACCAAGTCTCTTGATCGCTTTACGCCAGACATATCCATCGGCTTGATCCCGTCAATAAATTTTTTCTCTTTATTTTCTTCCATTTATTTCAAAAAATAATCCAACCATTTCCGTGGCTTGCTTCTTTCTTTTTCTGCTGGTCTATTTTCATAACCTTCTATCTTGTAAATACTAGAAGGATTGGCGGGGGCATTCGTCGGGTCCGCTTGTTCTTTGATCACGACCACTTCTTCGCCTTGTTTCTTATAATTCAGATTCAGCCTAGCCTGCTCTTCCGCAAATTGATCTGAATTGAGATAGGTTATCAAACCCTTGAGTTCACTATTCTTATTCTCTAATCCCTCAATCTCTCTTTCCAAACTTCCGATTTCATCATTGATACTGATCTGCTTCTTGATATTGTTTAGCAGTGGCCAAGCAATCAAGACAAGGACAACAAAACCAATAATGGTCAGAGTAGCCGGACCGGTCAAAAATTTGACAATGATTGATTGTTTCTGCTGATACATATTCAGAAAAGGACTAGGCTTTAGCGCGCGAGGAAAGAAAACGCAATTTAACAAATTCAGTCATGGCAACACCGATAAAGCCGACCGTAAAGGGAATAGCCCATTGGAGAGGCGTCAAAGCAACAGTAGACAAGAGGTGCTGAAGTGGAGACCAATTGATTGCAGCATACAAGAAAGAAAAACTGATGGCAATCGCCAAAATAAGCATCCGATTGGAAAAAGGACTGTAAGACCAGATCGGGAGATGGAAATGCCGGAGACTAAAAATAGACATGAGCGATTTTACGCCTAAAGTGGCAAAAATAATCGTTTGCATGAGAGGAATAAGCTGAGGTTCGCCCTGCCAATTGAGATAAAGAAGATAAAATACGCCAAAAACGATCAAATCCCGAATTATACCTACCCCAAAGATTATCCAAAGCATTTCCCGATTAAGGAGAGCCTCCTTCCGATTGATCGGTTTCTTTTCCATGATTTTTTTGTCCCCTTCCTCAAAAGCGAGAGAAAAAATCGGCCAGCTATCATTCACGATATTTATCCACAATATCTGGGCGGCAGTAATAGCGAGTGGCAGATCCAAAAGGATAGAACCGAAAATCAGGATCATTTCCGAAAAACTATCAGAGATAAGATAGGTGATCACCTTCTGGATATTACGGAACATGATCCGTCCTTGCTTGATAGCGGAGAGAATCGTGCGAAAATTATCATCCAAAAGCACGATATCAGCCGTCTCTTTGGCAATATCTGTGCCTGTGCCTAGGGAAATCCCGATATCTGCCGCCTTGAGCGCCGGCGAGTCATTTATCCCGTCTCCGGTCATGGCTACGACTTCACCGCGAGCCTGGAGCGCCCGGACAATCCTCAGCTTATGATGAGGACTGACACGAGCATAGACATTGATACCCTCCACTCTCTGAAAAAGCTCGGTATCTGAAATCTTTTCTAGCTCTTCACCCGTCAGGATCGACTCGCTGCTAGTCACCACGCCGACCTCATGGGCGATCGCCTTAGCGGTCAGCTTGTGATCACCAGTGATTATTACCGGACGGATCCCCGCCCTTATCGCCGCCTCAATCGTTTCTTTCGCTTCTGGACGAAGTGGATCCTTGATAGCGATGAACCCGATAAAACTGAGATTCATGTCAATCTTTTTCCAATCAATATTTTCCGGACGGATATCATTCTCGCGATGGCCGAAACGCCGGATCGCGATGCCGACCACACGCAAACCCTTGGCGGTCATTTTTTCATAATTATCGATAAGCCTCCGCTTGCGTCCCTCGTCTAGGATCTGATCCGCGCCTTGATGATGATAATGAGTCGCCTTGGCAATTAGCACCTCGGGGGCGCCTTTCTCATAAAGAACATAAGAGCCATTCTCATGCCGATGCAGGCTAAGCATGTATTTCTTCTCACTGTCAAAAGGCAATTCAGCGATGCGAGGCTCGGAGCGCAAAGCTTCTTCTCGCCTGAGACCAGCTCCATAAGCTGCCCGGAGCAGAGCAACCTCGGTCGCAGAGCCGATGAATTTCCATTCGCTGAGCGCTTCATCCGGATTCTCGATACTGGCATCATTGCACATCATGGCCGCCTGCAAAGCGAGACTGACAGTCTTAGCTTCATTATGTTCCTGACGAAGACCGGGGTTAGATACTTCAAATTCTTTTTCGCCGATTACGATATGATCTACGCTCATATTTCCCATGGTCAAGGTTCCGGTCTTGTCACTGCAGATGACCGTGGTCGAACCCAAGGTCTCGGCCGCGACCATCTTGCGGGTCAGAGCTTTTTTCTTTAGCATCTTTTGCATTCCGAGGGCCAGGATAAAAGTAATGGCAACCGTCAAGCCTTCGGGAATAGAAGCGACGCCCACTGCCACCCCTGTCTCAAGCATCTCGAGCATCGGCCGACCCTGAGCGAGACCGACTGCTACGATGCCAAGGCAGACACTCAAGAAGATAAAACCCAGAATACGGCTAAACCTTTCCAATCTTTTCTGAAGCGGCGTTCTTTCCTCTTGGGCATCTCGCACCAAAGCGGCAATCTTGCCTAATTCAGTATCTTTACCGGTAGCAACAGCAATGGCCCGGCCATTCCCGCTCTGGACGACCGTCCCTGAATAGGCCATGTTTGTCCGATCAGCTAAAGCGGCTCCCACCAGGACTTTCTCGGGAAGTTTTTTGACCGGCATAGATTCACCCGTCAAGGTAGACTCATTTATCTGCAAACTATTAGATTCGATTATCCGGGCATCACAGGACACCCGATTGCCAGCTCGCAGGATCAAGATATCCCCAGGCACTATCTCTCGGCTCCTGATCTGCATTTCCTGACCTTGCCTGACAACGATCGCCTTATGGATTGACATTTTTCTCAATTTTTCAAGAGCTTGATTAGCTTTATACTCCTGGAAAAATCCGAAAAGAACATTAATGATAACTGCGCCGCCAATTACAGCTGCTTCTTTGTTAGCGCCTATTAGCAAAGACAAAAGACCGGTAACCAAAAGCACATAAATCAGCGAATTCTGGAATTGAGAAAAAAAGATTCGAAGCGGGCCGATCTGCTTATGTTCAGCCAAGCGATTCGGACCGTATTTTTCCAAACGGTGCCTGGACTCCTCGCGACTAAGTCCCCTCTCATTCGCTTTTAAGAGCTTAAAAGTTTCATTTACGCTTAGACTATGGATATCTTTTGTCATTTTTTAGCATTTTAACCGGCTCAGCTACCGGCATCTGATTTATTATAACACAAATGACCGGATCAAGAAAAGCGAATAAAAAAAACACGCTTGGTAGCGCATTTTTAAATTCTCATCATCGATCAGCGGCTCTTAGGCGTAACCATAAAACCGAGATATTTCTTGAACATCAGCCTGGTCTGGGCCTCTATGCCAGGAATCGAACCAAAAACAATGATCGACACTGGTAATATCAACCACTGGACCAACATGAGCAAGGTCTTTATAAAACCATATTTCGGTGGCCGCTTTGGCAAAAGGATAGTCGACAAAATTGCCGAAAAGACCAAGCCCGACATAGCCAGGAGCATGAGCGTGCGCGTCACCGTCGGCAAATTTGTCGAAAGAACAGAAGAATTGAAACTGTCACCCCCTAGGAGAAGTGGCAACCAACCGATCCCGCCGATAATTATCGCATTTGTCGCCCAAGAATGAAAACCATAAAGCTGAGTGCCGATCCGACTCAAGAATTTCCGTCGCGGTATTTCCGTCCACATCTTCCAAGTATTAAAGATCAGATAAGGTAGATTCTCCACTCCCCAACCCCAACGACGTTGTTGAAAATAGAGTGAACGAGCCGTCAGCCAAAAATTCTTATCCATCGTCACATCCATTGAGACTGGATAATTGAGAGGTTCCACCCGATAATTACCCTTATAAAAACAGAAGCAATGCCAAAAGATACGGGAATCCTCAGAAACCATCGTCTTTGACCAAAAATTGACATCTCGGAGAGCCTGCCAAGTCATAGAATGAGACGAATAAGTAGCCAGCTTCTCCTGGCGGATCTGTTGCATCATCTGCCAAAAAGTATTCGAGCTGGCAGCGACTCGAGCAAAAAAAGGCGCCTGCCAAACATTGTTATGATAGACCGGGACCGGCTGATAACTCGCATGATAAGGGTCAGAGACGGTCAAGAAAGTATGAGTCAAAATGAAAAAGTAATCAGGATAAATCAGGGTATCGATATCAAAAACGCTTACCACTACCAGCTCTTCATCGATACTTTTGTCCTGGGCAAACTTTTCCTTGACGATTGAGGCCGCATAGGCCTGATTGGCTCCCTTGCCCTTCATTTCTCCTGGCAAACCGTCCGGATGGATACAAAGGATAAAATCACGGAAGCGAGAGCCAAACTCAGCTTTTATCTTTTCAGCGTTTTCCCGAACCTCTTCGCCGCCTCGTTCTTCTATTGTCAGGACAAGAATCATCTTGTCCGTCGGATAAGACCCCTCGGCCAAGGCCGCGAAGCTGGGTCGGATAATATCGTAGCTCTCATTATAAACAGGAAAGATAACGAGGTGTAAAAGATCCTCCCAGACCACTTTCCGCTCTCCAGAACGGGCCTGCAACTCAACTTGACCAAGCGCTTGGCAAGCTGCTTGCCAATCTTTTTTGAGATTTGCCTTCATCCGTCTGTAGGAAACGGCCAAATGGATACCGAGATAAATTACCAAGAGTAACCAATAAACATCAAAAGCGATAATAAAGAAAGCCATGTAAACCGGCTCCAGATAAGAAAAAATAACTAGAAAAATCAGAGTGAACCAAGAAAGGAATCCTGGCAAAATTTCCAGATAACGATAGATTTTATAATCTCGACCTTTTAGTTCATCAGCTCGGCCGATCTTGAGATAGTCCATACTTAAAGTTTCTTAAAGGCCTTGAAGGATCTTATCGGCCTGAACAATAATTTTGCACAGTAATATAAAATAAGTAATGAGAAGCTGCTAAAGACGAGATTCCAAAGTCCGATAGGTGAATGAAAATAAGCTAGCGCTTTAGCCAAGACGAGCCAGGGTCTGGTCAGAACATCCCACGAGTTCAGGCGGTCAATCAGACCGAGAAGTAAACCGAGGGCGATAAGCGGAGAAATGAGCAAGGGAAAAAAAACAGACAAACGGGGATAAAACTTTTCGATCAGGCCGACCCTCATCTGCTCCAGAGCATAGAAGTAGAGCGGCCAGCCGATCAAGGCAAAGATAAAGAAAAAAAAGATCAGCCAAGCATTGGGCAAACAGATATCCAGAATCGTATCCGGACAAAAACCATTGATATGACGGACATCACTGATAATATAAGGAGCGTTGGGCATGAAAAATAGCCAAGCGATCAGGGAAAGAAAGGCAAGCAACTTTGAGCCAAAGTCATTTTTCCTAAAATGGGTAATTGCCAGGCTACACAAAAAAAATGGGACAAGCCCCAAAAAGATATTCCAAACTATATATTCGACTGGATATCCATGTATTACCATAATGCTTGGACTAATAAAAAATACTAAAGATCAACCGATCTGTCAATCTCGATGTCAAACTCATCGGCAAGTGAAGAAGGAGTTATGTCTTTGACCGATGAGGCAGAAGAATTTTCTGCTGGCGTGCCAGCCGAAGCAGGGACAGGCTGAGACTGAACAATTTTTTTATTCAGCACTATCTCGGGTGCGACATCTGCTTGCACTTCACTCGTCAGAACCTCTTTTTTAGGAATTTCTCGGCCCTTGAAATTGACCGGATTCCGGCTGAGCGCTTCCGATAGCGAGAGGCCTCCCCCATCGGCAATGTTTGCAGTATTATTTACCCTCGGTGGCTCCGGCCGAACGGCTGGCTGGACCGGAGGACGCGGAGAAGGCTCCTGAACCTGAGTCAAACGACGCAATTCTTCTTCTTTTAGTTTCTTTCGGTTCTCCTGTTCGCGTCTCTTCTCATCCCGCGCGATTACCAAACAATCTTTGCAAAAAACCGGCCGGATACCATCGGGCTTGAAGGCTAGTTTTGTCTCCTTGCCGCAACGGGAACAGTTGGCGCTGAATTTTTGGAGCGAATCACGATTATTCAGCGTATTCGTCCCAGCTTCCCGCCTTACGTTTTCTCGATTTTGCTCAGGTTCTCTTAGGTTTTGACGCGGCTGGACCGCTTCCCTCGTCTCACTAGGCTGAATAGCTTGGGCACTCCTGTCAAAGCGAGGATCAGGCCGCTGTGCCGACGCTGGCCGCTGGCTTGCTTGATTTGAATAGCTTGGCTGGTTCGGAGTCTGTCTCGAACGATCAGCTGTCTGCGTTTCAGCCCGAGAAGAGCTAGGGCTGGGCGCTTCATCGTCAGAATTATGCCAACGAGCAATCTTTTCCTCGACCGTTGCCTTGTCCTTGGCATAGCGCTCTCGGCTGACTGCGATCATCTTATCGACATTATGAGTTTCCTCATCTTTGCGCAAGGGTGGCAGACCACGGGCAGAAAAAGGCTCGGAAGCGATACCGTCAATCATCAATTTCAAATAAAACTCATATTTAGGCAGATTCAAGATATCCTCTGCCAAGAAGGTTGGGGAAAATTCCGGTTCGAGAGCCTCTGCATCAGCTGCTCCCACTCGAAAGACGACTAAGGTGCCGACGTTTCCAAAGACTGCGTTGCGGACAATATCAGAAAGCTGCTCGACATATTGATGCGCCAGAATCAGATTTAGCCTGTATTTACGCGCTTCAGAAAGAATATTGGCAAAACTGTCAGTCGTAAAATTCTGAAACTCATCGATATAGAGATAGAAATCCTTACGGGTCGACTCTTCGATATCGACCCGGCTCATGGCCGCCAGCTGGATCTTGGTAATCACCATATTACCAAGCAAGGAAGAAGAATCCTCTCCGATCCGACCCTTAGACAGATTGAGGATCAGAATCTTGCCCGTATCCATAATCTCGCGCATATTGATAGTCGATTTCACCTGTCCGACAATATTGCGGATAAGCGCGGTTGAGAGGAACTGTCCGACTTTGTTCTGGATAGGCGAAACCGCTTCAGAAGCAAATTTGTCCGCATATCCAGCGAACTCGTTGACCCAAAAAGCCCGGACCACTGGATCTTCGATCTTTTCTATGACTTTTTTTCGGAATTTTTTGTCCGAAAGCATCCGAGTGACAGCCAAGAGAGTCGAGCCGGGATAGTCAAGAATAGCTAGAATGGTATTACGCAGAATATACTCCAAACGAGGCCCCCAAGAGTCCGCCCAAAGCTTCTGAAAAACACCGATGAGGCCAGAAGCGACCAAGTGTCGAAGATGTGGCTCTACTTGTTCAACCACGTTAAAAGCGATCGGATATTCATAGTCCGCCGGATTGAAATAAATGACATCGTTGATGCGATTACTGGGGACAAACTTGATAACCTTCTCAGCCAGGTCGCCATGCGGATCAACCACGCAGACCCCGTGACCAGCTCGAATATCGCCGACAATCATATTTTCAAGGATTGTCGACTTACCCATACCGGTTTTACCGATCAGATACATATGACGACGCCGGTCATCCATCTTGATGCCGAATTTACGGAATTTGTTACGGAAAGTAGTTTCCGCGAAGACTGCTAGTTCTGTGCTCATATTTTTTAGGCAAAAGGCAGATTACCAGGCGCGTCGCTCTTTCTGGCGCTATCTGGACTATCTGCATCTTCATCAAAGAAACTGGGTCGGCCATCATTTGACCTATCAGGCGTAGCCGCTTTTGAATCAGAGCCATAAAGCTCGTCATCCAAACCGGAATTAAGTACTTCGGCCGCAAACACCGAGGAAGGACCGCTTCGGTCTGAAACATCGGGAACAAATAGCTCTTCCAGCGGGAGTGACATCGGCGGTTCTGATTTGCGGCCTGGGGCTTTCTGGATCAGCGGGGCCCTTACGACCGCCTCGATTGGGAAATGCCAGAGTGTCGCCAATTCTTCAATATTCAAAATCTTCAAGGTCCGACCCGTCGAACCGCTCCGCCCCCGATAGCCGGCCATGATATTATTCTGCCGCTTAGACAAACGGCTATCTTTAAAAAGGTAATTGACCGAGGTGGCCGTCTTGTCCATATCGGGCTTGAAATTATTGAGATCCTGATCGATAAATTGCTTGATGTAACCGACAAAACCGTTGATAACCTTGGGCTTATTGATTACATCCTTGCGAGCCACATAAATGAAGCGCAGCTTGCACTCAAAGCCAAGCTTCGCCGCCTTGAGCTGGATGGATTCGACTTTCTTCTTGTCCTTAGGCTTCAGATCCATCATCTTGAGCGGAGCAGCTTTTTCTTCTTTTTTCGGCTCAGCGGGAGCGCTCCAGGCCGAAGAAAGGATAGAAAATATTTCCGACAGAACAGTCAGAGGAACTTCGATCAGATGATCAAGCGTGCTTTTCTTGGTCTTGACCTCTTCTTTTAGCAATTTGGAAACCTCAGCATCGGCGCGCGCCACCCATTTGAAATCTGTTGGCTTGACGATAATTTGATACCAAAGCTGTTCTCCTGGCCGGAGACTAGCGCAGAGATCCATGAATGAAGCCATCGGATCCTTAAAAGCGGTTTCAGCCGGGCTAGTCTGGTCCTGAAAGGCCGGATAAGTCTTGATCGGATAGACATCCGAAAGCACCGGAATAAACTCGGCTCCCCAGAGATCATATTCAGAATCCGGGTATTTCTGCGGAACATTCTGCGTATAATCATTAACCTCGCTAATCTCAGCATCCGGATAGACGGAATAGATAGCAGACTCGACCAGATTGCGGAAGGGCTTGGGCGTATGGACTAAAAACTGGGTATAGCCGTCGATACTGACGATCTCAAAGCTGAAAGCGAGCTGGAATTTGCCGACCCAATAGGTATCGATCAGATTATTCGAACCGTGAGCTCCAGCTAAATAGGTAAAAAGATTCTCAACCGTTCGCAGAGATTCAGCATTTCCACGTGGGACATCGATCGCCAGGAGGACAAAAGATTGCTCAGCATACCATTGATTGGTCAGATAATTAAGCCAAAGCTCCTTGGCCCCCCAAAGAAAAACAAATGCAAAAGGAATCCAGCCACCGTAAAAGAAGAGCTGAAGAAGGATTACATCGGGAGAATTAGAAAAAAAAGTCCCTACTGAACTGAGGTCTAGACCCATAGCTTCATGATTAGCTTTATTGCCATCCGGCCTTTTCTATTATACCACATAATGCAGGTAAACAAAAACAGCTCCCGTCTGGGAGCTGTTTGAAGTATTTAGAAAATCTAAGCTTTCAGAGCATAACGACCGCTCACCTTCTCGAACTTATCTTTGTTCATAAGCGCGAGAATGATGGTCGCTTTCTTTACTACCCGGAGGGCAAGTACTCGCTCGATTATCTGGTCGCGGTTCAGAGGTTCACCCGCCTCATTCAGGATATCAGTAATCACATCGACGACTGTCCCCTTACTAAAACCCCATTCCTTGAGAGCATAGAGACCGCGCCCGACCAGAACGTATTTCTTATCGAGAATCAGCTCGTTGTGGACAGTAGCCGGATTTGCCTTGCGATGATCAAAATTGATAGTATTGATCTTTTCAGCGATTTCCGCAAAATGCATGGGCTTGCCATTGTGCTTGAGCACGAGATAGATCTTGTCATTTATCGTCCGAGGCTTGATCTCGCGAAGAGAAAGCGGACCCCAATGACCGAATTTATTCTGATTTATCTTCTTATGTGAACGCAGGAGAGAATAGATCGGCTTATTCAGATTGATCACTTCAGTATTCTCTTCATAATGCTCGTTCTTCAAGAACTTAGAGATGTCCAA
>CAZIGB010000005.1:0-23515 GCA_964539005.1 uncultured Gammaproteobacteria bacterium
CTCCATGGGCGAAGAAGCCTTGCTTAGGGACTTGAGACCGGCTTTGGCAGCTTGAAGCCATAAATGTTTAGACAAAAATCTTAAATAAAAAAACATCGACAATCATTCTTTGTCGATGTTTTCTTATGCTATAAAATTCTTAATTTTCCAACAAAGCCGCGCCTATCGCCCCCGCCTTTTGCCCAAGCTTCGCTTTGCTGAGCTTGATTTCACGACGTGACTCTTCCGAAAAAATATTTTCTTTCATAACTTTTTTTGCCCGACTCATAAAAAGCTCGCTCGATTCTGTGACCCCGCCACCCAGGATAATAATCTCCGGATCGATCAAGTTAACAATATTAGCCATCGCTAATCCGAGATAATCAGCCAACTCCGCAAAAGTCTTTTCCGCCAACACATCGCCGCGAAAGGCTTCTTCAGCCATAGCTGAAGGGTTACCCTGAGTAAGCTTATGATAAGCTGGCTCCAGACGGATCTGATTAGAAAAATCGATTATCATCTCACCCGGTTCTCCGCCACCGCCATGGGATCCTCGATAAACATCCCCGCCATACCACCAGGCGCCGCCGATACCGGTTCCGATAGTGAGACCATAGCCATTCGACTCCTTAGCGCCTGCGCCTAATTTCATTTCTGCTCGCAAAAAACAATTGACATCATTATCGAGAAAAACAGGGATAGACAGGGCAGTCTCAAGCAGAGCGGCTAATTCGATATTGTTGATTATTTCCAGATTCGGAGAAACAAATGTTTTGCGCCGCTTAGAATCAAGAACTCCGGGAATTCCGAGACCGATCCTTTCAATCGGACGTTTATTTTCCTTTGCCTTGGCCAAAAGCGGATCTACCAAGGCTCGCAACATGACCATGAATTGATCCAAAGACTCTTTTGGCGTGGCCAAAGTATAGTCATCAATTACATTCTTTCCGTCAAAAAGCACAGCGCTCATCTTGGTGCCTCCGACATCGATTCCGATGTAATACTTCTTATTTCTTATCATATGATTAAGCAGCGCCAAAAGCTTTTAAAAGCTGTCGATATGCATAAGCAGCGATCCGAGCCAATCCGTAGCTAATAAGTACGGTCAAAGGAATGATTAATAAAAAATACCGCCCATCCATCTTCAGAAAATCTGGCAAAAAGAGATAAATCTGTCTTTCGACATAAAAATGGATCAGAAATAACCAGAGACTGTGCTGACCGATATCAATCAGTATTTTTCGGAGCGGAGACCAAAGACCCAAGAGAATGTCTCTATAATAGTACAAAACGTTAAAAATTGCTAGTCCATAGAAAAAACGATTGTTGTAATAATATTCCGGCAGATAAAAAGCCAGCAGAACATAAAGAATTATCAAAGAAAACCACATGCTCATTTCTGTTTTACTTGCCTTATACTCCCCGATAAAACGATCACGGAGATAAATTCCATAAGTAAAAAAGAAAAGAAAATGAACAAAAGGCTCGATTCCCATTATTCGATCATGAGGAAAAAAAATTGTCGCCCCTAAACCCAATAAAAAAGAAGCGAGCAAGAAATATTTACTTTTCCGTCTAATAGATAAAAAAGGATAAAGCAGATACAGTTGCGCTAAAACAGTAATAAAATAAAAAGGCACTAGCGCCGAACCAGTAAAAAGGCCATCCAGATAAAGAGCAGGAGGCAAACCCAGATAAAGAGCGTGAAAAGTTACTATCAGAAGATAAGGAAGAAAGATCCGCAAAAATTTTCGCTTATAAAATCCAGCCTTATCCCTTATTTCTTCCCAGGGGCGCAATAATATCCCCGAACTAATCAAAAAAATCGGGATCGCGAATCGGGCTAGATTATTAAGCATAATAGAGCCAGTCGCACTAGCCATGTCTTCACCATACCAGAGAAGAAAAAAACTTGCATGAATAGCAATTACTGCTATGATCGCTACTCCTCGAATAAGATCAAAAAACAATTTACGCTCATCTTTGTCCGGCGCGACTGTTTCTGCGCGAAGCGGAAAAAAGAAGAGCCTCCACCAAGCCGGAACAGCCAGGATTGCAATCAACAAACAAAACAAACTAAAATTCTCGGCATCAGACATAGTTGTCAGCTAAAAAATTTAGATTCTAGCGATAGAGCTTAGCAGCCTCCTGCCAATAAGCTGGCTCCGAATTCACCTGTTTTTCCCAATACCACCATTCTGCTCCCCAGAGGTAGAACTCTTTAAAGCCGGTCTTGCTGGAAAATTCGATTATGTTCTGAAACTTTTCAATACTCATTGTCCGTTCTCGCTCTTCTTTATCCAAAAGCTGGAAAGGGATCGGCCCCCAAGGCTCAGCCTGAAGCTCGATCACTACCCATTTTTCCGGATTCGCAAACAGACGGGCAATATTTTTCTTAAAACGGAAAAAACCAGGCTGGATCGGATAGTGGATATAAGAATCGAGCTTTTCCGAATAAGTATCAAGATACATTGTCGTGCCAAAAATATCCGCTTTCTCAGCAGCCGGCACCCAGAGAGAAAGCTCACCTGAATCAGTCAACATGACTGGTCGACTATCCAAAGAACGTATCAGTTCGGCTTCTCTGACCAGAAAATCTTTATCAAGCGGCGGACATTCCCCAAAATGCGGCAAATAAGGTTCATTTTCTACTTGCCAATAGACAATGTTACTCCTCCCTTTGTAACGTTCGACTGTCTCTTTTATGTAAGCCATCAATTCCGCCTGGCGTTCCTTTTCTGGCAAAAGACTGGCCCATTCCGGAAAATGACATTCTGGCCAACGCGGCAAACGACCCCCCACCGCCAAAATAATCTCTACTCCCCGCTTCTCAGCCTCTTCGATCTGCCAATCAAGATATTCCCAATCAAAATTATCCCTTCCTCCCTCTATCGAATCCCAATAAGCTGACAAACGAAGCTTCTTTACCCCCAAGTCATCCAGGACTGCCAAGTAAACTTCACGCCAATCCAAACCAAGACTGATTGCTTGCTTATGAGAAAATGTAAGACCATAAAGAAGCTCGCTCCGATCATAAACCACCCCCCGAGAAAGCAGGAAAAAGACAAAGAAGACAAATATCAAAATGATAACTGTCTTCTTGTACAAACGAAGCTGTTTAAAGATATTCATGGCGTGGGACTTGGATCGCCTATCGTGCTCGTATAGACATTATCTGTCACGAGCCGAGCGATCGCAAAAGAAGATAATATAATGATCAATCCGATTATACCGGCAAACATCAAGGACTTGGCTTTCTTTACATTTTCTTCATTACCGCTGGCCGTCATCCACAAAAAGCCGCCATAGATGATCAGGATCAAAAAAACGATCCCCATAAAACCGAGAAAGACGCTAATCAATCTAGCCAAGACAACCCGGATATCACTGACCGAATCCGCATCGGACTCTCCATAAACATTCCCCACCTCCCCGTCACCCGTTCCCATCCCCACTTGCTTCTCCCAGAGGTCGTCCGCATTTACCGGTGTCGACATAAAAAAAGGCAGAAAAAGCAGTAACAACATCGGTAAAAAGAATAATTTTCTCATTAAATAGGCTTTGGCTTTTTTCATAAATTGTATGTTATAATGCATATGATCATATTATAACAAATTATTCTCATTCTTTACACCCCGCAAAGAATCACATGAAGCTTTCCACTAAAATCGCCTACAATACCATCATCCAGATAATCAGTAAAATTATATCGACCGGAGTCGGTCTTCTGATTATCGCCATTATCACCCGCTACCTCGGCCAGACTGGCTTCGGAGAATACACAGCTGCTACTACCTATCTATCTTTTTTCGCCATCATCGCTGATCTTGGCTTGACCCTGGTAACAGTCCAGCTCATCAGTCGCCCAGGCACCAATCAAAACGAAGCGCTTGGCAACCTTCTCGGCTTGCGCCTTGTCTCAGCCCTGTTTTTTCTCGGACTAGCCCCGCTTTTTTCTTTTTTTCTCCCCTATTCAGGCGAAGTCAAGCTCTCGATCGCTGTCGCTTCTTTTTCCTTTCTCTTTATTGCCTTAAATCAGATCCTAGTCGGCCTTTTCCAGAAAGAATTAAGAATGGACAAAGTTTCGATTGCGGAAATAGTCAATCGTCTAAGCCTGCTCCTAGGGGTTATCTTAGTCGCCCACTTGGACGCTGGCCTCATGGGCATTATGGTTGCCACGGTAATTTCAAGCCTCATCAGTCTTCTTCTTCACCTCTATTTTGCCCGTTCTTTTGCTCGTCTTTCCCTCAGATTCGACCCGAAATACTGGAAATTAATCACCAAGCTGTCCTGGCCTCTAGCGATCACCATCGCGCTTAATCTTATTTATCTCAAGGCTGACACCCTGCTTCTTTCCCTGATCGACCGTGAATCATCGATCGGAATCATTGCCGAAGTCGGAATCTATGGCGCTGCCTACAAGGTTATTGATGTTCTCGTAACCATCCCTTTCATGTTTTCCGGCATAATTCTCCCCTTGCTCACCAAAAAATGGGCAGAGAATGACCTGGACGGTTTCCGTGCCCTGATGCAAAAAGCCTTCAACGTAATGGCAATTTTTACCATCCCGATGATTTTTGGCACTCAGATGTTAGCCGGACAAATAATGACGATTGTTGCCGGCCAAGAGTTTTCATTATCGGGCCCCATTCTTCGTATTCTTATCTTTGCGGCTGGCATCATCTTCTTAGGCAATATCTTTGCGCACGCTGTTATTGCGATCAATCGTCAAAAAGACATTATTAAGGCCTACCTCTTCACTGCTGTCACCGCCTTGATCGCATACTTCTTGTTTATTCCTCATTTCTCTTATTTTGGAGCGGCCGCAGTCACTATATATTCCGAGCTAGCAATCGCCTTTGCCTCTTTCTATCTGGTCCACAAGGAATGCGCTTTTAAGCCCAAGCTGACTGTTGTCGTAAAATCATTTTTAGCTTCTTCCGGAATGTATCTTTTTATGCTCTGGCTCAGTAATACTTTCTCTAGCAACATCCTTTTTCTTTCAATCGCTGGCGCAATCACTTATTTTTTCCTTTTTATAATCATGAAAGGCCTTTCCAGGAATGAAATAAAAAGCCTTCTAAATCGATAATTATTCTATGCAAGAAAGAAAAATATTAATCATCAATTCCAAAAATGAAAATAACGACTGGTCTGAATATTTCAGCTTGCTATCTAGCCGCGGCTTTGAATTGAGCATCATGGCCAAAGATCAAAGCTGGCAAGCTTTCGCCAAAAGCAAAGCTTGGTCCGCTAAGAGCTATTCCCCCTTGATAAAAATAAACAAAAAAAATTCACTAATCCTGGCTTTATTCCTTTTGCTTAGGCCTCTAATGTTTTTTCAAGCGCTTTTTTTTGCAATCAAACAACGCTTCTCAAAAAAAATAAATATTTTTATTCTTTTCAATGAAACGGAGCAGCTTCATCTCAGCTGGGCAGCCCGGCTTTGCGGCATAAAAGCTCTCTGGATCATCGAACCAGAAAATTGCAAAAAAAACAGCGCTCTCTTCCGTTTTCAATCTGCCTGGGCTTCACATGCTGCTACCGTCATTACTTTTACAGAAATTTGTCTGGAAAAATTAAGCGCCAGCAAGCCTTCTATTCGCAATATCAAACATTTGCGCATCGGTTTAAGCGCTCAGAGTTTCCGTGAACAAAAAAGCATCTTTCAGACTCTAGCTGACCGCAATAAAAAGGAAAAAGACAAGCGCTATTTTACGATAGGCACGATCGAGAAGCTAGGCCAAAACAAAAAACATCTTGAATTAGTTTTTCACGCTATCAAAAAATGCCAAGAATTGATTCCTGATATCCAGCTCGTAATCGCAGGCGATGGTCCCGAAAGAAAAAGACTAAGCTGGATGGCTCGAAAAATGGGTATCGGTAATCTGGTCTGGTTTGTTGGCAATTACAAAAATCCTCAAAAATGGCTAGCCAACTTTGATATCTATCTTTCCGTCTCACCGAATCCGACCTTTGACGACCTCCACATGCTCCTTCTAGCTCTATCTGACTCTCTGCCCGTAATAACAAGCGCCGAACCGGTTTATGGCGAATTTGTCAAAGATGGCGAAACTGGCCTTTCGGTCGATATCGATCAAAGTGAAGCCTTGACCAGGGCTTTGATGGACTTGCAACAAAACAAGCACAAATGCAATAGACTCGGTAAAAACGGCTCTGAGTGGGTAAATCAACGCTTCCGACTGGAAGAATCAGCTGAGTCATTGATAAAAATCCTTGAAAGCTAGACAAAAAACTGATTATAGATTAAACTCTTTTGATATGGAAACAATTATCCCAAAATACAGACTAATCGAGGAAAATGAAGAATTTATTATCGTTGACAAACCCGCCGACCTCCTAACTCATGGCAGTGACCATCAAGATGAAGCTTCGCTTATCGATCAGATTCTTATCGATTATCCCGAAATCGCTAAAATCGGTGATGACCCAGCGCGTCCCGGAATAATGCAACGTCTCGATAAATTAGCAT
Source organism: uncultured Gammaproteobacteria bacterium (assembly GCA_964539005.1). Classification (GTDB taxonomy): domain Bacteria; phylum Patescibacteriota; class Patescibacteriia; order Patescibacteriales; family UBA12075; genus JBBRXK01. The sequence goes on from CAZIGB010000005.1 coordinate 6,473, forward strand.
CTGGCCTTCTCGTCATAGCCCGGACAGAGGAAAGTTTTGAGAATCTAAAAAAACAATTCCAAGAAAGAAAAACCAAAAAACACTATTTTGCCCTGGTATTCGGAAAAACAAGCAAAGACTATGACGAGATAGACTTCCCCATAAAAAGAAGCACCAAGGGCTACAAGATGGCCGCTCTACCAAAGAGCAAAAAAGGAGAAGCGCAAGACGAGGGTAGAAGAGCTTTCTCCAGTTTCGAAGTCATACAGAGATTTATAAACTATACTCTACTGGATGTCAGAATAAAAACCGGACGCACTCATCAAGTCAGGGTTCATATGGCCGCCTATGGCCACCCTTTGGTTGGCGATGACACCTATGGTACAGCCAAAACAAGACTAAAAAACAAAAAACTCGGCCTAGGTCGCATCTTTCTCCAAGCAAGATATCTTAGCTTTAATGATCTCAGCGGAAATAAACGTAGTTACGAGCTAGACTTAGCGCCAGAACTCCAGACTTTTTTGAAAAAGATAAAATAGCCATGAAAAACAATATTTTCATAATTTCCGGGCCTTCAGGCGCTGGCGAAGACAGCGTAATTACTGGCCTCCGCCAGATTTTTGATCTGGATAAAATTATAACCACAACCACTCGAGAAAAAAGGGAAGGCGAGATAGAAGGACGTGATTATTTTTTCGTAAGCCAAGAAAAATTCAGAGAAATGATAGAACAAGGAGAATTCTTCGAATGGGCCGAAGAAGATAATGGCCAATTATATGGCGGCACAATCAAAGAAATAGATAGAGTAAAAAGGGGAACCAAGCTCTGTCTCTGGAAAATCGATTACAAAGGGGTAATTGCCGCTAAAAAACTTTTACCCGAAGCTATCTCTATCTTTATCTACATCCCCCTGACTGAAATGAAAAGAAGGCTAGAGGCCAGGGGCCATGACAAAATATTCATCAAAACCAGACTGAAATATGCCCAAGGTTGGTTCGAAAATAAAAATATTTTTGATCATAGTGTCGAAAACGTCTATGGACAACTAGAAAAAACGATCGAACAGGTAGCAAGCATTATCAGAACTTATAGCTAATATATAAATAAAAAAGCTTTTATTACCCAGTTATTACAAATAGCCCGCAATTCTTGACAAGCAGGCTTTTTTATTATAATATAACCAAAGATTATTCAAGAGTATGCGATAGAACCTTGCGTTCTATTTTTATATTACACTTATGTCTTCCAATGAAACGAAAATAGACAATCCAGAAACCCCAAGCAAAGTTAGCCAAAAAGTTAGCGCCAAAGAATTAAAAGCCGGCATGGTAATCAGGGTTTACCAAAAGATCAAAGAACAGAATGCCAAAGGTGAAGAAAAAGAGCGTATCCAATATTTCGAAGGTCGAGTAATTGCGATCAAGCATGGCTCCGAAACTGGTGGCACTTTTACTGTCCGAAAAGTTTCTGATGGCGTCGGAGTAGAAAAGATTTTTCCCTTCAATCTCCCAACTATCGAAAAAATTGAAATCAAAAAGATTGCCGAAGTACGTCGAGCTAAACTCTACTTCCTGAAAAGAGGACACAAGAAAAAGCTCAAAGAAACCATTGTCAAAGCATAAGAAAAGAAAGAAGAAAGCGGATGTGGTGAAACTGGTAGACACGCAAGCTTGAGGGGCTTGTGGCCATCTGGCCGTGGAGGTTCAAGTCCTCTCGTCCGCACCAAAAATCTTCTTTTTCTGATATATGACCCGGGCGCATAGCTCAGTTGGCTAGAGCATCTCGTTTACACCGAGAGGGTCCTGGGTTCGAATCCTAGTGCGCCCACGAAAAAACCCGCTTAAAGGCGGGCTTTTTTAAAAATATGGAGAAAAATAAACAAGTATTTAAGAGCCAAAGCGCAGAAGAAACGAGATCGATCGCCCTCGGACTAGCCAATCAGTTCCAAGGAGGAAACATAATCTTCCTTTCTGGAGATTTGGGATCCGGAAAAACAAGTTTTTGCCAAGGAGTAGCCCAATATTACAGTATCAAAGAAAAGGTCAACTCTCCGACTTTTGTCCTCATCAAGACTTACCCCTGTCAAAACCAGAGCTCTAAAATTAAATTTCTCGCCCATGTTGACGCCTATCGGATAAACAAGACAACGAATTTGGAAAATACCGGAATCCTGGATTATCTTGGCCGTCAAGACACACTGTGTCTAGTAGAATGGCCCGAAAAAATCGATTTAAAAATCAAAGCGAGCCACAGAGTAAAATTTGAAATCTGCGGACAAAGCGAAAGAATTATTCATTTTTCCGAGCTTGATTAATACTCAGCTCTTGCCAAGCCAAAAGAAAAGCCGCCAGAACGATTAAGGCATCAGCTATATTAAAAACAGTAAAGAATCTTAGATCAAGATAATCTACAACATAGCCATATTTCAAACGATCCAAGAGATTGCTGCTAGCGCCTATCAATATCCATAGATACAAAACAGCTTGGATCCATGCCGTTTTTAAGCAAGCCTGAAAACAGAGATAGCTCAAAAAAATTAAGATAATAAAAATCAGAAAAAGAAGTATATTTCCACCCAAAGGCAGTGAAAATGCAACAAAATAATTTTTTGCCAAGCTAAAACTCAATAAATCAGGAAAAACCGAAAAGGTCACCCCAGCCATTGCCAAATTCTTTAAAAACCGATCAATAATCAATAAAAAAACAGCCATAATCAATAACAATAAGGCTGTTTTTTTGCGAGTTAAAAACATAATCAAAGCTGGCTCTGAAGCCTGGTCTTACACTCAACACAAGCGCTAGCCACTGGACGCGCCAACATCCGTTTCTTTGCAATCGGCTTATTACAATACTTACAGATACCATAAGTGCCCTCTTCTATCCGTTTTAGCGAGGCGTCAATATCTCTTAGCGTTTCCTCTAAAACCTTATCAGTGGCTAGGTTGGTAGTATACTCATCTATCTCTTGAGCGTTTTCATCGAGCTTATCGCCATATTCTGGAAACTTAACTTTTGACTTGGCCTGACTATCTTCATCAATATCAACTATTTCATCCAGATCAGACAAGATTTGCGCTTTTCTTTCCAGAAGCTCCTTTTTAATTTTAGCGATTTCTTCTTGATTCAAAACTTCGTTATTCATATTTTTAAGATTAATCTATTTCCGATCCGATGAAATATTCAGATAACAGAAATTGCTCCCCATGACTAAGGAAGCAATTAAAGTATAAGCTATTTTTCTCTATTTGACAAGCTCTCCAATATAAAAGGGCCCACCAGGCCTCCGTTATAAATTTATATTTATTGAGTCCTTAATGAGCCCTAGCCTTAAAAATAGTTACAGATTTGTATTTTTTCAAATATGCAAATCTTTTCAAGGCAGGTGGTCTTTTCGACTAAGACCTAGTTTTCTACCAATCTAGTGGTTATCCTCAGGATATTTTTTGGATTCTCCCAGAGATGACCTTTGTTTTGTTTTTGATTTTATCAGCCCCTATACAAGGCTTTTATCCTGGAATAGAAGACTTGTCTCAGGGCTGATATTCTCCGAAGCTGTGTCGAGACAGCTTTATGACTGATTAGTAAAAAACAGAAAGGTATACCAAGTTGTTTTTTTGTTGATATACGTTTCTAAATTTCAAAGAACCTTTATGTTTTTATAATACCACAGATTTGATACTTGGTCAACGCACTTTATCCTAATTTTTTTTATACTAACATTAAATAAAAAAATGAATACATTTTTTATACACAGAGTTAAGTCCACAGTTTTGTAGACTTAAATCTTAATAATCGGATCTTATTCTTGTTTATCCACTATTTAATGTGCATAAGTCCACAAAACTGTGGACATAAGTCTTCACGCTATTTTACGTTTGTTTTTTCTATCGTTATTTAAGTCCAGAAGAACATGGACTTTGAAATATGAACTTTCTAGGTAAAATATAAAAACACGATTGCTCGTGTTTTCATATTAATGGCTTCGAGGTCTGGACCGGATTTGAACCGGTGAATGACGGTTTTGCAAACCGTTGCCTTACCGCTTGGCCACCAGACCATTTTTCTGACTTTTTAAATATATCAGATTGGCAAATAAAAAACAAGAACAGGCGCTTGCCTGATCTTGTTTTTTTGCTTATTCCAGAACCTCAATAGTTGCATATTTCACCCCAAAATCTATCGCGTTTTCATAACTTTTAAACCAGACATCGACTCGATTTTGGTACCGACTATTCATTCTGTCGCGAACTACGAATACCCTATCTCCGAATAAGTCCGGAATCCTTATCTCTGTACCAAAAGGCAAAAAGTTCGCTGCTACCGTATCTTCTATACCATGTTTACAAACATTGAAGCCATTAGCAGTTATACAAGGAGAAGCATCACATTGAGAGACATCGGAGTTATAAGCAGTCATAGCATATGATTTTGACCACAATACCTTTCTTGTCTCTGTTTCTATTTTTTGCTCCAGATCTTCATTAATTGCGTCTTTTACGCTTGAATCACTAATAAATACTGATTCTTCTGCAGGAAGAGAGTTGTCTGATAACTGTTCAATGCCTAGCACCTGAGCGCTCCCTAAGCTGGGTACTGATAATTCTATAAGTATTATTATTAAAACACTCGGAATTATCTTGTTTTTCTTTATTATTACTTTTTGCCCACCTATAAGGTAGTCCATAAAGCTTTCTTATTTTTACCTGAATGATAAATTGCATTCACAGTAATTTTGTATTGTAACAAATTATTCACTTTTTGTCAATACACATTTTGCTTTTATATAACAAAAACCTCTGCCTATTACAGAGGTTTTTGTTATATATTAGCAAAAAAACTTAGTTATTGCTCTCTTCTTTATCTTTTGCTTTTGCAGCTTTTTTCACTCCCTCACCATACGACAAACCCAAACGATGGTCTTTTGCCTCTATCGACACGATTCTGAATTCGTACTTTTCCTTTGCCTTAAATCTCTCTTGGATTCGCTCACCTGGAGCCAGATTCAACTGGCTAACATGAGCTAAGCCATGAATATCATCATCCAAAGAAACGAATAGACCAAAAGGATTTACCTTGAGGACAATTCCCTCTACCACTTGTCCGGTTTTATACTTCTTGTCCACGCCAGCCCACGGGTCCTCAATCAGATTTTTAGCGCTCAAAAAGATTTTGGAGTTATCAAGATTGATAACTTCAGCCTGGATAATATCCCCAACCTTATAAAGATCCGCTGGATCGTCTATTCTTTGCCAAGCTAATTCGGAAATATGGATTAGACCCTCGAGATTTTCGCCAAAACTGATAAAAACCCCAAAATCTGTAATAGCAGTGATAGTCCCCTCAACTTTGGTCCCAATACTATACTTGGAAATAATATCCTGCTGTTTTTCATTCCAAGCCTCTTTTTCAGAAAAAATTATCTTGTCTTCTTTTTCATCCAGAGTCATCAGACGAACAGTGAATTCCTTGCCGATAAAAGAACGAAGTTTTTCAAGGATACGACCCTTATCTCCACCGTTGATTCTCGGATAATTTTCTGGAGCCAATTGAGAAACAGGTAAAAACCCAGGAATCTGGCGATATTTTACTAGAAGACCGCCTTTATTGGCCTCGACCACCTTAACCTTGATAGATTTTTTGTTTTCAAGAGAATCTCTAAGCCCGACCCAGGCTTTTTCTTGGCCGGCATAACGGAAAGAAAGTTCGATATCACCATTCTCGTTTTCGTTATCAATTACGGTTGCCTCAACTTCATCACCTGGCTGAAGATTGGCATAGTCATCATCTTCTTCATAAAGCTCCGGACCCCTTACTACGCCACTGATAACACCGTCAATATCGAGCTTTACCTCAGCTTTTGAAGCGGTTATTACTATTCCTTTGACTAATTCCCCCTTCTGCGGAACTTTAAAATCCCAAGCATCAAGTAGTTTTTCGAACTCCTCATGGCTTTTTTTATTTTCTGTCATATTGATTCAGATTTCCAATAAAAAAAATCTGGATTAACCTGCCATTTTCTGGTCAAGTTGCTCGGCCGCCTAATTACCGAAGCTTATTAAAGGCGCTAAGTTATTAGGTGAATCATATATTATTTTTCAAAATAAATCAAGAGAAAAAAAGAAGCGGTCTAAACCGCTTCTTTTCTATAGATTCTTGTCTTTTTACTCGCAACTCGCTTCTGCGCCGCTACCGCTTCCCTCAAATCCGAAACCAGGCGCTGGTGAAGCGCTAGAAAGTTCAGCTTTACACTCTTCTGGGGCATTATTGAAGCCAGCGCAGACAGTTTTTAGAAGTGAGGCTGAATCTCGGCCTGAACTGATTTTTTCTCCATTTACAACCAGACTAGGGGATCCAGTTACACCATAAGCAGCATTATCTTCTTCATACACTGGAAATAGTGGATACTGGCCACTTTTCCAGCTTGTCCTATCTTTAAATTGCTCCATAATCTTGAACTCATTATCGGTCGCATCGATACATGAATCAAGCTGAGTCTGATTGATGCCAAGCGATTTTATGCATTCCGCGCTTTTTGACTCATCTGCCAAAAAGCATTTCAGATAATCATCCAGCTTGTCTTTACTATTTTTCTGAATGCAATACTGAGTCATCTGCTCTTTCAGTTCTTTTTCTCCATGCATGGCGTAATCACAGAATTTCAGCTCAAAATCTATCTTATCTCCCAGCTTCTCGATAACCGGAAGCATTCCCTTTTCAATCTGGGTGCCAAATGGACAATGACTCATGACAAAAAGTTCGACTTTTGGCTTATCTGTCTTTTTTATATCGGCTAGTGAAACTTCCGGCTTTTTTTCAACTGGCGCTTCATCTCCGGCATTATTGGCATTTGCCTCCTTCTTGAACTCCTCAATATTCATCGAGCTGGGATAAAATTCGCTTCCATCCTTCGAGATATAAGAATTTGTTTCCTCGCCATTGGCTAAGTTAACTGTAATTTTGTATAAACCATTTTCTTCTGTTACCTCCTTTATTGACACCTCCTGGCCCTCATTGACCAAGTAGCCATTTATAAACTCGACTGCTTTTGTTTTAGCCTCCTCTAGACTGATGGACGACGTCTCTTCTTGCTTTGGCCCGAGCGTACATGCACTGGTCACCATGAGAACAAAAGCCCCCATAAAAATGATTTTTTTCATAGTTTATATTTTAGCATTTGGCTATACCAGGCCATTTGCTTTTAAATTATTATCTACATGATAAAGCAACTTTAGCACCTGAAAAGACAATCGTCAAACTAGCCTAAACCCAGGTAACACTAGCAACCTTGTCCCCGACATTCTTAAAGCGCATCAATTTTACCCCCTGAGTATCACGACCAGCTTCGTTAATTGTCTTATATGGCAAACGGATAACTTGTCCCTGTTCAGAAATTATTATCAGATCCTTTTCAAACATATATTCCGAATTCACCACAAAAGCGTTGGCCAGCTTACCCGTTTTAGTCGTAAGCTTAGCAGTCTTGATACCAGAACCGCCTCTGCCCTGAGCTTTGTAATGACTAAGATCAGTTCTTTTGCCGTAGCCCTGTTGCATAATTGTCAAAACCTGATACTTGCGTGATTTCCCTTTTTCTTTATTGACAATCCCCATACCGACCACAATATCGTCAGATTTTAACCTGATACCATGCACGCCAGCAGCGTTTCTACCCATATCCCGCACTTCCTCTTCTTTGAACCTGATCGCCTGGCCACCGGCCGTTACAAGCAGCACATCATCATTGCCGCAAGTCGGCTTGGCCCAGATCAGACGGTCTTCCGGACGGATCTTGATAGCGATAAGTCCAGAACGACGGACATTGTCAAAGGCATTCAACTCGACTTTTTTCACCAAGCCGCGTTCAGTTGCAAAAAAGAGATACTTGGAATCACTCAGCTTGTCCAACGGAAGAATCGATGACACCTGTTCCCCGGCTGAAAGCTGGAGAAAATTGACGATTGCCTGCCCCTTGGCTGTTCGCAAGGCTTGAGGAATTTCATAGGACTTGAGCTGAAAAACCCGGCCTCGTGTGGTAAAGAAAAGAACATCGGAGTGAGTAGTGGTAGTAAACATGAACTCAACCATATCTTCCTCCTTAGTCGTCAAGCCGATAACCCCTGTGCCACCGCGACCCTGCACTTTGAAAGAATCCGGAGTCGTGCGCTTGATATAGCCATCTCTGGTCATAATAACAACCGCTTCTTCATTCGGAACGAGATCCTCGATCGAAAAATCTTTTGCGCCTTTGGCTACGACCTGGGTCTTTCGCTTGTCGCCAAACTTCTCTGAAAGCGCGCTTGCCTCATCCTTGATGATTCCCAGCATTACTTTTTGCGATTTTAGGATCGCTTCCAGATCACGGATCAATTTCTTCTTTTCCTTGAGCTCGTTTTCGATCTTCAAACGTTCAAGATTAGCTAGGTTCTGAAGACGCATCTCGAGAATAGCAATCGCCTGGATCTCAGTCAGCTTGAACTTCTTCATCAAATTAATCTTAGCCACTTCCTTGTCCTTACTTTCCTTGATGACCTTTATAACCGCATCAATATTAGCAAGGGCGATCATCAAGCCTTCGAGAATGTGCGCTCTGGCTTTCGCCTTAGCCAGATCATACTCTGTCCGACGTCTGATTACGACCTGCCTATGTTTTATATATTCTTCCAAAACCGCCTTAAGAGTCAGGACTTTAGGCTGGATACCATCGACCAAAGCCAGCATATTTACATGAAAGGTTGTCTGTAGCTGCGTGTGCTTAAAAAGACTGTTCAAGATCTTTTTCGGATAAGCATCTTTGCGCAGTTCAACCACGATCCGAACGCCGTCCTTATCAGATTCATCACGCAGATCTTTGATGCCTTGGAGTTTTTTGGTCTTAACTAGCATTGCAATCTTTTCTACCAGAGACGCCTTATTTACCTGATAAGGAATCTCAGAGATAACAATCGAAAAAGCATCTTTCTTTCCTTCCACTATTTCAGCTCGCCCCCTGAGCAAAATGCCGCCTCGACCAGTCGCATAGGCTTGCAAGATATCCTTTTTATTGTAGATTACTCCTGCGGTCGGAAAATCAGGCCCCTTAACGAATTCCATCAAATCCTCGACAGATGCTTCCGGATTGTCAATAAGATGCTTAATGCCATCGACTAATTCACCGAGGTTATGAGGCGGTATATTGGTAGCCATGCCAACCGCGATTCCCATTGTTCCGTTGAGTAAAAGATTAGGCAATTTAGCCGGCAAGACACTTGGCTCTTTATGGGAGCCATCGAAGTTAGGAATAAAATTAGCAGTATCCTTATCAATATCGAAGAGTAATTCTTCAGCAATAGCGGACATTTTTGCCTCAGTATAACGCATGGCCGCTGCGGAATCCCCATCCATTGAACCAAAATTTCCTTGGCCTCGGACCAGGGTATATCGCATCGAAAAATCCTGCGCCATCCGAACCATAGAGTCATAAACTGCCAAATCTCCATGCGGGTGATATTTACCGAGTACTTCACCGACTACGGTAGCCGACTTACGAAATTTTCCGCTAGCTCTTAAACCGATGCTCCACATCGCATAAAGGATACGACGATGGACTGGCTTGAGACCATCCCGGACATCTGGCAAGGCCCTGGTCACGATCACGCTCATCGCATAATCTAGATAAGATTTTTTCATTTCGTCCGTAATTGCCAGTGGCGCTACCATACCATAGAGAGTCTTCTGAGTCTCATAGACAATCGCTCCTTTTTCCGAATCGGCGTTTTTTTCAGCCTGAGCGTCATCGCCCTGACTCACTTCTTCTGGAATAATATCATTTGTTACGTCTTTTTTCTTAGGCATTTTTTTATGATTATGAACGCTATAAGTTTACAATACAAGATACAAAAAAGCAAAAAATTATGTTTATAAACATATTTTTTGCTAATATCAAGATAATATCAGTTTTCTATTTGAGCATTTTCTCAATTTTCATGAGAGTGCCCCGCTTGTCAAAGACAAGACGCACGAAAGAATCTCGCTCAGGATCAAGCTGTCCTTTCTCTTCCTGTCTGATTATATAGTCTAGGATAGTCGAAACAAAATTAGCATTCTTGTCCCGCAGTTCTTCTGAATAATCTGCCTCGCCCAATAAAGCGCGAACTTCAGACAAGGAGCTTTCTGGCTTTATGTTGCCTAAAATACTTAGAAACTCAGTCTTTTCCACCTCAGAAAGAGAAAAATAGGGCGCGGAAGGCTCTACTGAATCAAGAACTTTTGCTTCGAGCTCTTGCTTTAAGTCATCTATGAGCTCATCCTCAACAGGCACCGCTTCTCCTCCTTCTTGTCGAAACAAAGGATTGTCAACCGTTCTTTCCCCCGTCAAATCTTCAGTCGAGCTGGCGAAATTCTTTACCTGGGCCACGCCTGCCTTGATCTCGCTGATCTGTCTCCCTAGTTCATCGGCCATTCTGTCCCATTCCAAGGCGCTATCGGAGGGGAGCAAGTCTTTCTTTGATTTCTCGATCGTTTCCTTGGTGCTAAAAAACCAAAAAATAATAATCAGAATCATAAAAAAACTGACTCCTATCCACATGATAAAGCGCTTATCTTCCTCCTTTCGCTCTTTTAATACTCTGGGTTTAGTAATAGGCATCGGCAAATCTTTCGCAATCACCGAAGCTTGCTTTTTAGGTTCCTTTTCCGGGATCACATTCATGTCTTCTTTAGCGATCAAAAGTTTGGTCTTATCTTTAACCGCCTTGACCGTATCGATCGTCTCTTTATCATTCACAATATTACGAACAACCAAGCCAACTTTTTTGCTTTTGCGGACATATGAACGTTTAGGCTTGTTTTCAACTACAGTTGCTTTTTCTTTTGAACGCGGAGAACGCTTCGAAGCCGTCTTAGCCGTTTTGGCACTTACGGTTTTAGCTGTTTTTTTATTTTCTTCGATTTTGCTTGCCATATTTCTTTTTTCTATCTCTTATATTTTAACAGAATAAAGCCTTTAGGTAAAGCGGAAAATTTAAAAACGCCCCACCGCTTAGGCAGGGCGTTTCTTGACTTAGATCTAAGCGGACAAAATGACTAAGTCCATCTCTTCTTGTGGTAAATCTTTCTTTGTTATTTTTAGCTTTTCTTCTTTACGCGGGCTTAAACCGAGTTCTTTTACAAACTTTTCTACGCCGTCTACTTGAATCGTAAGACCGGGCAAAAAATAATGCATCGGAATAATTATGCGTGGCTCGACTTGATTGATCACTTCAACCGCTTTCTTGGCGTCAATCGTATATTTGCCGCCAATCGGTATAAGCAGGATATCCGTTCCCGCCAAAGCCTCAAGCTGCTTATCATCCAAGTCTTGGCCCAGATCGCCTAAATGGCAGACACTGATGTCATCGATCGTAATCTTGTAAATTATATTTATCCCTCTCTCTTTACCAGCATTGACATCATGATATGAGTCAACCCCATGCACAGCCACGCCTTTCACGTCATACTCGCCTGCCGACCTAATCACATAAGGCTTGCCTTTGATAGCGGAAACATTATTATGATCATGATGATCATGACTGATCGTCACGATATCAGCCTCAAAACTAGGAACCTTGAGCCCGGTCTTCTTGTCAAAAGGATCAGTAACGACAGTAATACCATCAGCGCTTGTCTTGCTCTGAATCTTGAAGCAAGAATGTCCACACCATGTTATAATCATAGTTTTTTCTTTATACTGGTTAGTCGCAAGAGCGCCTACCTTTTTCTTATCTTATTTGGAATACATTATCGAGCAAAGAACATCTCGTTCTCTTCTTCCTTTTTTTTCTTCTTGACCACTTCCTCATCCTCCTCATCTCCCTCTATTTCCACGACTTCATCTGCGTCTTCTTCCTCATTCTCTACTTCTTCCCCTTCATCTTCTGATTCTACCTCATCCGAATCATCAGACTCTTCTTCGTCCTCGTGACGGTTAAAAACTGGCGGAATATCATCTTCTTCCAGATAGGCTCCTCTCGGTTTTGATTCTTTCGGATCATGAATTGCAACACCGCTCACAGGGCTTTCATCCATTTCAAATAACTGCTGTTTGGTGATTAAAATTTCCCGCGCCTTTGATCCTCTACCCGGTCCAATTATACCTGAATCCTCTAATTGGTCAATAATCTTGGCCGCCCGAGAATAACCGATTCCTAGTTTTCTCTGCAATAGGGTGGTAGACGCCTTACCCATGCTCACTACTGCGTCCCTCGCCTCAAAAAACAGATCATCAGCATTTTCGATCTCTATCCCGCCTCCTGGTCCGGCCACTCTAGTTTTTCTAGCTTCAGTCACATCATCGACCATGCGCATTCGTTTACCCTTTGAACGGACATAGGATGTTACCTTGTTGATTTCTTCCTCAGACAAATAAGCTCCTTGCAAACGGATCGGTTTCGGCGTTTCCGCATTCATGAAAAGCATATCTCCGCGTCCAATCAGCTTCTCAGCCCCTTGGGAATCGAGAATTGTTCGAGAATCAGTGCTGGAAGCGACCGCAAAAGCGATGCGACTCGGCATATTTGCCTTGATAAGCCCGGTAATGACATTCACACTCGGCCGTTGCGTAGCGAGAATTAGATGAATTCCGACCGCTCTCGACATCTGGGCCAAACGGATAATGCTACCTTCGATTCCCTTTGAATCAGTCACCATTAAATCAGCCAATTCATCAATAATAAATACTATGTAGGGCATTTTTACGTCATGAGCATCATTATAGCTTTGGATATTTTTATTGCCTGATTCCCGCAATGCCTCATAGCGTCGATCCATTTCACCAAGACACCACTTGAGCGCATTGATCGTCTTTTTGATATCCGTGATAACTGGTGTCAAAAGATAAGGAATATTATTGTACGGAGTCAATTCGACCCGCTTTGGATCCACCATTATAAAGCGAAGGTCATCCGGATTGTTCTGATACATCAGGCTGATAATAATCGTATTTAAGCAAACTGATTTACCTGATCCCGTCGTGCCAGCCACCAAAAGATGAGGCATGGTCGTAATGTCAGCCAATCTCGGTTTACCAGAGACATCCTTGCCGAGCGCAAGCATAGAATCTTTTTTACGCTCCTTAAAGGTACTTGATCCGAGAATATCACGCAAACCGACCATGGCCTTGGTAAAATTAGGAACCTCGATGCCTACCAATGGCTTTCCTGGAATCGGCGCTTCAATACGAACCGACTCTGCCGCCAAAGCTAAAGCTAAATCATTACTGAGATTAGTAATCTTGGATACTTTGACTCCATCAGCAGGTCGAAAGGTATACTGGGTTACGGTCGGGCCAACACTTACACCTTTCATATCTACGCGAATACCAAAATCTTCCAATGTTTTCCTGATTTTTTCTTTATTGCCATCGATATCTCCACTTGTCGGTTTTCCCTTTTTAAGATTAAGAAGCTTTAGCGGAATATTTAATTCTATTCCACTGGGCTCTTCCCACCATTGTTTCTCCTTGACTTTCACCGCTGGCTTACGAGGCATAAACTCAGGTTCTTCGACATCCTCCTCATCTTCATGCTCTTCTTCATCTTCATGATCTTCTTCAGCTTCCTCTTCGCCTTCATCGTCTTCATGCTCTTCCTCCTGTTCACCTTCCTCTTCGCCTTCCTCTTCTCCTCCCTCTTCATTTTCTTCATTCTCTTCTTCTCTTTCCTCTTCTTGCTCTTCATTCTCTTCTTCCCCTTCCTCTTCTTGTTTGCGCGGAAATACCTTATTGATCAAGAAATGAAAAGGGTAAAAAAGTTTACCGATCAAGCTATCTTGACCAATCAAGTTGCGAAGCGATGTATCAAATATAATCAACATCGAGATCAAAATCAGTCCCAATGAAACAAACAAGGAAGATAAGAAGCCCATAAGCGTTATGAATAGACCTGCCAAGGCAAAACCGATCTGTCCACCACCGCTTCCTTCGGCTAAAGCCAAATCCCAAGCATCACGGTCAATAAGCAAAGAAAAGAAAAGATGCAAAGATAACATCATGACTATAAAACCGAAGTAGCTACTCCCCCTAAGCTCAAAACGTTCATCATCATAAAGCATATAACCCCAAGCAAGAAAAACGATCGGCAAGAAAAAACGCCCCCAGCCAAAAGCCCAAAGCAAAAAATCACTGATATAATCACCCATTAGTCCCGACTTACCAAAGAGACCCAAAAAAGCGATAAAGCCGAGAGCCAAAATCGCGATTATCTTGATCCCTCTTTTTGTTTCTTCATCCAGATTTAGTTGAGGCAAATGGAGAAAGGCTAACCATTTTCTTTTTTTTCTTCTAGGCATATTTTTATTTTCAACACAATAATGCTTGCCCCAAAGAGCAAGCGAACTTCCCTATTTATATATATTATACATTAAATCCAGCTTTTAAAAAAGCGTTTGACAAAAATTGACATTTACAGCTATAATCAGTCATATTTTGCTCATTGTGAAAGAATCTCTCAGGAGGGTAGAAATGCTTAAGATAGTCGACAAAAAATGGACAGAAGAAGAGAAGGATTTTCTCCTCAAACGTTTACCAAAAATTCACCCTCTTCTCCGTTGGCAAAAAAACGAGCTCATCCGCAAGCTTCTCCATTCTGACGATTTTTTCAAACGTGAAATGGATATGGAAATGCTCCACCGCATATTGACTGCTGAGTTCCAGATCGAGACCAATCCCTTTACTCTGGAAATAAAGCTCAGTTGCAAAAAATCAGTCAAGGAAACAGCACCAAAAAACATTTACACGCGACTTCACCGTTTCGAAGTATCAGTCGAAGACCGCTATCGTATAACAGGAAGAAAAATAGTTGCCCTGCTAAGCACTAACAGCCGAGAAAAGGACAGCCCGATTTACAAAGTGGTTCGTGATGCTTTCGACTTAAACTGGCCCAAAGGCCAAACATGTCTGGTTGCAGACCGAACCAAACAACAAGAATCATTAAGGAGGCTAAATGAGCTATTGCATGATTGCAATGATCTTTATCCCCTTAATTGACCAGATGGCAAAACCGGAACAATGTTCCGGTTTTTTTTATCAAACTACCCTTTTTTTAATAAGCATAGCTAGAAACCAATTCCCCAAACGGATCACGAAGATAAGCGGTGTCTCCGCTATTATTCCAGATTGCCGAGGCGGTGTTGCATAGATAATGAATCTCGGGTGTATCTACCCCGCAACCGGTATATATCTTGTAAAAGGCGTTTTTCTCGATTTGTTTTGCCGGCAAAACAAAAATCTTGCCGCTTTCGTCACCGAGAGTATAAGCCCTTAGATTAATAGCATCCCCTAAATTTTTGATCAGAACGTATTCATCAGCTTCGTTCGGATTCTCTAAGCCATCATAAAACACCTCTTCAATGATCAAGCTGTCTCCAGTCTTTGTCACTATTCTTACTTTTTCCTCCTTAATATTTTCACAATTACCCCACATCCCGACTTTATTTTTCCGAGCTTCATCTTCTGCGACTAAATACGCTTGAGCATAAATCGAAGCTCTTTCATATGTGTACTCCTCTGCCACCCCCTGTCTTATCAATTCTTCACCCAGATTAGTTCCATCCAGCAAAATAACATGACGAAGCAATCGGCCGTATTTATCCCGATCTGCCTGACTTGGATCTGCCTGCAATAAAACCGATTGATTTTCGAGCAATTGCTTCGTCATAGCTGATGCTTCACGACCGTAGCACTCCTCACCTCGGCCAGAAGCAGCGACTTCTGGCGTATCGATGCCTATTATTCTTATCCGCTCACTCTGCCCATTTATCAGCGCATCAAAAGTGTCACCATCAACCACTTTAAGGACCGGGTATAATGCATTGTTTTCTAAATACACTTTCTCGTCATAATCTTTTTTAATCTTTATCAAAGCCAGGTCCTCTGTCTTGATGCCAAGTCCGACCTTTCGCATCAGCGCAAAAGCGTCACTTGGTCTGCCTAGATAAAAAAGGCGCGTGCTCATCGGATCGAGATAATACGCTTCTCCCTTGGCTTCCACTCGAAGAACTATTCGACCGGCCAAGTGATCAGGGAAAATGCCCTGCCAACTCTTGAAGTTCTTTTCGGACACCCCTAAACCAAAATCCCGCATAATCCGGAAAGCATCAGCTGGACGACCGAGAAAAACTCTTTCTCCACTATCTGGCAATACATACCAAGCTTGACCTTTATCTTCCACCTGAAGTAAGATCCTTCCAGAAACATCAGCTGCCCAAGCAACCGGAAAACAAGTAAAGAAAAACAAGAAGAAGACTATTAAGAAATATATAAGACTATTTTGTTTGACGCTTGCCACTCTTTTATTTATAATTCTAACAAAGTTGATCGTGATAGGCTTGAAACAGAAGGTGTAGCAAGGCATATCCTGACAGTCGCCACTTTAGAAAGTAGGGTGGAAAACCGGCTCCAGGCGCCGATGCAGCTTGCTATTTCTTTCCTAAAAGCCCGAACTCGATCACAAAACCGATTGCATCGGCGAACCAATACTTACCCTCGCGGAGTCTCCGGACCGAGAAGCGAGGGTTTTTTCTTTTTTTTCATTATAACAATTATTAACATAACCAAAAAGGCCAATAACATCGAAAAAATATAAAAAAACGATTCTTTGCTTTTATCCCTATTCCCCAAAATCCAAGCCTCAGCATGACTCGATGTACCCAGAACTTTAGCTTGCGGGATCGCCAATTCTTCATCGCCCAGAATGTTTATATCTTCCTGACTGCGCGGCAAAAGCCTTTTTTCTTCATTGCTTTCACTAAGAACCCCCTTGACTTCAATCCATTTTCCCACTTTAAACTGGGACAAGCTTATCTTAGTCGATGGCTTGAGATAAACAAGAGCTTCTCCATACTTATCAGCTAAATAGATTTTTGAACCATTTTTCCTAACAATCTCTCCTTTTAAGATAATGGCTTCTCCATTATCTTTTCCATTCATTTCAGAACAATCACTAGCCCGAAAACCAAGCTCCTGCCCGTGCGCTAAAACCCTGACATCTTCTTTGCTCTTTGTTTTTATCCTAAGCTCATTTGAAACCTCTGATATTTCTCCCCTTACTTGCA
>CAZIGB010000006.1:0-23101 GCA_964539005.1 uncultured Gammaproteobacteria bacterium
GTCCAACTCTTGGAAGTAGGTTATAATCAGCTTCACTACCCCCCGCAAGCAAAAAATTGCCTTTATTGAGGCAATTTTTTTGTTGATTTTACTTGACCTCAAATGACTTACTCTAACTTATTTGATATAATTAAGTTATGAATTTTAGAGAAACACTGCAAAATAAAAAAATAATGATTCCTGTAATCATTACCGTATTATTGTTGGCGGTTGCTTTTGCTGTAGTAATGCTATTTTTCTGGAAATGGGAAATAGGCGATGGATACTACAAAAAAGCTAATAAGATATATTTTAACAATAAATTAGTAACAGAGCATTTGGAAAATTTTAAGTTGCTCGGTTATGGTTTTGCTAAAAACAAAAACCATGTTTTTTATTTAGGCAAAGACTTTTCAACTGATGTTGATTTTCAAAAATTAATTAGCAAAAATCTAATAGCTACAACCGAATCAATATATTATTTTGATGGCAATGACATAAAAAGAATCAGGGGAGTTGATGGAAAAACATTTGAGTTGTTAAATAATAGCTACGGAAAAGATAAAGACTTATATTATTATATTGACTCGCAAGACTCAAACAATTTCACCTGCGTAAAGCCGGAATTTATTAATGACAACGAAGAATATGATATACAATGCGGAGATTCGTATTTTAAACAAGGACAATTTGTTAAATACACCGTACAATATCAAAGTTATTTAGATGCTGAAAAGACAAGAAAAGAATATGAAGACGCTAATCAGCCAAAGAATAACAAAGATATGTTAAAAGAGCTTTTCGGAGGAGAATTAAGTGATTATGAATTTCAGACCTTAAATGTTTCCAATGTTGTTTGTGATGAGTCTTTGGAAAATGCCATAAGAAATACATCAACTTATTCAAGATATGGCGGATTGCAGATTAACGACAAAGAATTTTCTTCCGAATACTCCTGCTCAAAATTCAATAAAGAGTGCGAAAACGTTGAAGCGGAAAAAATTAAGATAGCGGATGAGGTCAATAACAACGTCTATAACATTGTGAATGGATGTTTGTATAAAAAAGGGGGACCAGTCTTTGAACACAATCTATTGGTAAAAAGGATGCAGGGTTATTTCAATAATGTGAAAGGTGCGGGTATTGGACGAGTTTGGGATGGTATTGAGGAATTTCACAGAATCGAAGAAAGTGGATACTTATATATATATTTATATGGTTATGCCGGTTGTGGAGGATGTATTTTTAATGGTCCATATTTAAAAATCAATTTAAGCACCGGCGACGTGAGCGGCGGAAGTTCTGATATTCCTTTTCTTCCTAATATATTTATCTCTCCTAATGATTCAAAAGCGATTGAAGTGTCTTTTGACGGGAATATTGAAAAAAGTGAGATAAAATTATATCTTTATGACTTTATTAATGATAAACGAACAAAATCAATATATACCATTCCACAAGATAAAACGATATTGGAGGTTGGCGATGGCACTTATCCAATCAAAGATTCAATTAATTGGCTTGATGAAAATGTTATTCAATTGCAATTATACAAAAGGTCAAATGAAAAATGGGAAGAAGCTATTGCTCGGCATGAAGAAAAAGATGGACGTTCCAATTTTATGGGTTATGAAGTTTCGGGAAAACCTATTATTTTGAAAGTTGAATAGTTACAATTTTGGTATATAAAAATCCATATTTTGGAAAAAAAAGTTAGAATGGTGACTATTTGCCCCAGCACATATAAACTGCCTTATACTGAGGCAGTTTATATGTGGGCATATGACTAGTTCTAGTCTTGTGATAAAATTAAATAATAAATGGTTTTATTAATAACGAGCAGATGGTATTGCTCTTATTTTTTTTGTATTAAAAATCCCATGATCAGATTTTTATTTTAAAAAGTCAATCTTTTTCTGATTGACTTAATCGTCTTAAAATGTTAGTATTCTCTTAGCCTTTTGGCTTTAAAAAGAACTCTAATTTAGAAAAAATATTAATCATAAACATAGCTACAATCTAGCAGGAAAAGCGAAAAAACGTTACAAAGCTTATTTGAAAATATTAGTTGATATATTACTCGGATTCTTTCATCTCTTGTCTTGGTCATGGAAGATAATTTCTAGCGTTTTAAAACTTTTTGTTTATAAACCGGGCTATTCGATTTTGCGGGTTGTTTTTTATAAATTTTTTGTTCCTTTGTACGCAGTTTATCTACGTATTGCCAAAAGGCTCGGTTTGGATCGGATGAAAAAAAGTTTTTTGCCTACCTTGAATCAGAAATTAGTCCATCTGATGGTGGTTTTAATGACAATTACTCTTTTGTTTGTAAATGTAAATTCGCGCGCTAAAGCAAGCGTAAGCGGTTATGAGGATTCGGCGAATGAAACTATTCTTTCCACGCTTATTACAGGAGAATTGGGCGGATTCGAGGTCGATGAACAATTGATCGTTGAAACTTTTGACCAAGAAGCTATCATTTCAAGCGTCCAACAATCTTATCTTGAAAATCTTTCAGGGTTTAGGCCTCAGGCCCAAATCAGTTTTGAAGCTAGCGAGGATGAAGACACAATGATGGCAGATTCGGGGAGCGGCACGATCGTGCGTCAAGACAGCGTCGAAACAACAATTACAGAACAAGATCGGACAGAAACGATCGTTTATGCTGTCCAACCAGGCGACACTATCAGTACAATTGCTGAAAAATTCAAAATCTCAGTATCAACAATTCTTTGGGAAAACAATCTTAACGCATATAGTATAATTCGCCCTGGGGATAATCTGAGGATATTGCCAACAAGCGGACTGAGCCATAAGGTTGCAAAAAATGAAACCCTTTCTGCTTTGGCTAAGAAATATAGCGTAGAAGAACTTAAGTTGGCGGAAGCGAATAGCATAACAGCGGGAGCTGCCCTTAAAGTAGGACAAGTTCTTTTTGTGCCTGGCGGCAAGAAGCCAGCCTATGTCGCACCGGCCCCAAAGACTTATACCGGGATCGATGCTATCAAGGACATCGTTGTCAAAGCGCCAAGCACAAAGAAGGTGGAAGCAGGCAACAAGATGACCTGGCCGACAGAAGGACATCGGATTACTCAATACTATTCTTGGCGACACTATGGATTAGACGTGGCCAATAAGATCGGTACTCCGATATATGCGGCTGACGCAGGCACGATCGAATTGGCTGGCTGGGGCAACGGTTATGGCAACCAGATCGTAGTCGACCATGGCGGAGGCAAGAAGACGCGTTATGCTCACCTTTCAGCTTTTAATGCGAAGAAGGGGGATAAGGTCAGCAAGGGAACTCAGATCGGTGAGATGGGTTCTACCGGCTGGTCTACTGGCTCTCATCTTCACTTTGAAGTAATTATCGATGGTAAAAAATATAATCCATTGAATTATATAAAATAAGGCTTGCATTAAAAAGCATTATAATATATTATCCATTTATAAACTTATGAGAATTTTTTGGGGTTTAGTCGCGATGGCTCTGGGAGCTGTTATTATTATAAAAACCGAGTGGTTGCTTAATAATATCGGCCGAATGGATTTCTTTGAGTCAAAGCTTTCGACAATGGGTGGTTCTCGGTTTGGGTATAAACTTCTTGGTTTAATTGTTATTTTAGTCGGAATCGCAATGGTCACAAACTTGGTTGAAGGTTTTGCTGAATGGCTGGCTAGCTTCTTTATTGCTCCTGAGTATCATGACAATCTAAGATATAATTAGTTTGAATAAAATAGGGGGCCTTTAGCTCAGCTGGCTAGAGCACCTGCTTTGCAAGCAGGGGGTCAAGGGTTCGAATCCCTTAAGGTCCACGGTTAAAAAGTCTATCTATTTCGGGTAGACTTTTTATGTAAAAAGGCTTGTGGAAATCATGTGCAAAAGAGGGGAAATTCAGTTTGCGTCTTGGCTCTGAATGTGATGTAATTAGCTTATGAAAAAGATCAAGAAAAAATTTATCATCATTGATGGGAACGCTCTTGTTCATCGTAGCTTTCATGCATTGCCGACCACTATGCAGCTTAAGGATGGTCGGGTTATCAATGCGGTTTATGGCTTTACGAGCGTACTTATAAAAGCGCTTAGAGAATTTAAGCCCGAATATATCGTGGTTACTTTCGATATGAAGGGCCCGACTTTCCGACATGAACAATTCGAGGCTTATAAAGCTCATCGTGAAAAAGCGCCAGATGAGCTTTATGCTCAGATTCCGATGGTGAAGGAAATAGTCTCCTCGTTTAATATTCCCATTTTTGAACAAGCCGGATTCGAGGCAGATGACCTGATCGGCACTTTGTCGCGTCAGCTTGACGGAGCTGTAGAAAAGATAATTGTTACTGGTGATATGGATACCCTCCAGCTTGTTAATGATCATACAAAAGTTTATACAATGAGTCGAGGGATGTCAGATAGTTTTCTTTATGGTCCCGATGAGGTGAGATCTAGATATGGCCTGACACCAGAGCAGATAGTTGACTACAAGGCATTGCGTGGCGATGCAAGTGATAATATTCCCGGGGTTAAAGGGATTGGAGAAAAAACAGCGGTTGATTTGCTTTCGCGTTTTTTTACTTTAGAAAAAGTCTATGAGAATATCGATTCTCCAGATATTAAGGATCGAATAAGAAATTTGCTTAAAGAATATAAGAATGACGCTTTTATGTCACGGGCTTTGGCTACGATCAAGTGTGATGTTGAAATAGATTTCGATTTGTCACAGGCAGTAGCCAGGTCTTATGACAAGCAGAGGGTAATGGATGTGTTTGAGCGTTATGAGTTTCGGACCTTGTTACCGAGGGCGATGGCTTTGTTTGGCACTATGCCAGCGGATAATGTGAGCGTGGAAACGACATCGATCGATAAATTTGAGCGGAATCGCTTGGCTTATGATTATAGATTGATAGATGATGATAAAAAATTCAATGAATTTTTGAACGAATTAAAAAAGCAAAAATCTTTTACCTTTGATACGGAGACAAGCGGATTTGATCCGCTTGGATCGCGACTCCGAGGTATCAGTTTTAGCTGGCGTGAAGGACTGGCTTATTATCTTTCTTTTGACGATCCAGGAGATAATGAACGGCAAACAAATCTAAACGATGGAGGCCTTTTTACTTATAAAGATGAAAAAGAGCAGAAAAATAAGAAAAAATTATTCCGTTCTCATTGGCTTATGCGCTTGGCGCCATTTTTTTCAGACGAGAAGATCAGGAAGAATGCGCATAATGGAAAATTCGACCTCCGTGTTTTGGCTGCAAATGGGATCATGACCAAAGGCTTTTCTTTTGATACTATGTTGGCCTCGTATGTTCTTGATCCAGGTGGCAGACAGCATGGTCTTGATGCGCTTGTTCTTAGTGAATTGGGTTTTGAAAAGATCAGTAAAGACGATCTTTTGGGAAAGGGGCGTGATAAGTCTGATTTTGCGACAGTTGCGCTCGAAAAGCTATATCTTTATTCTTGTGAGGATGCAGATTTTTGTGAGCGGCTTCGCATTAAACTGCAAGACAAGTTGCAACAAGCGGGACTGGAGGGAGTAATGAAGGATATCGAAATACCGCTTATTCCAGTTTTGGTTG
The DNA here is from genome assembly GCA_964539005.1 of uncultured Gammaproteobacteria bacterium. GTDB lineage: Bacteria > Patescibacteriota > Patescibacteriia > Patescibacteriales > UBA12075 > JBBRXK01. The sequence goes on from CAZIGB010000006.1 coordinate 5,560, forward strand.
CGATGGAGGATTGCGGTATTCAGCTTGATTCAGTTTTTCTTTCGCAAATGGAAAAGGAGATGCAAAAGGAAATAATTAGTTTAGAAAAGAAAATTTTTGTTTTAGCTGGAGCAGCCTTCAATATCCGTTCGACCCAGCAGCTTGCTCAGATCTTGTTTGACTCTTTAGCTCTTTCCAAAGAGGGGATAAAGAAGAATAAAAAAGGTTATTCAACTTCAGTAGATGAATTGCAAAAACTGAAGGATGAACATGAAATAATTCCTCTCATCATGGAATATCGAGAGCTGACAAAATTGCAAAGCACTTATATTGAAGCATTGCCGAAGCTAGTTAATAAGATGACTGGTCGTTTGCACACGAGTTTTAATCAGACGATTGCTGCGACCGGGCGTTTGTCTTCGACAGACCCAAACCTGCAAAACATCCCGATTCGGACCGAACTTGGAAGGAGGATCAGGCAGGCTTTTGTGGCAGCGCCAGGATTCAAGCTGCTAGCTATAGACTATTCGCAGATCGAGCTCAGATTAGCAGCGCACATGTCCGGCGACGAGACAATGATCAAGGCGTTTAATAACGGCGATGATATTCATACAATAACCGCTTCGTTGATCAATGGTGTGCCGATCGATGAAGTGAGCGACAAGCTGCGACGGGAGGCAAAGGCGGTAAATTTTGGAATCTTGTATGGCCAAGGACCGCACGGTCTTTCGCAGGGAGCAGACATCCCCTTTAATCAGGCTAAAGAATTTATAGATAATTATTTTAAGGTATACAAAGGTGTCCGTGATTATCTGGATGAGACAATCGAAGTAGCCAGAAAAAAAGGTTATGTAGAGACTATGTTTGGTCGCAAGCGGTTTTTGCCAGAGATAAATGCAAATAATCCGATGCAGCGCAAGGCTGCTGAACGGATGGCAGCCAATACTCCCTTGCAAGGATCAGCTGCTGATATTATTAAGCTGGCTATGATCCAGATAGCCGAGAAGATTGTCAGTGCCGATGTCCGGATGCTTTTACAGGTTCATGACGAATTAGTATTTGAGATCCGTCAGGGCATGGAAAAAGAGGCAGTTGCCAAAATTAAGAAAATAATGGAAAATGTAATTAAGTTGAGCGTTCCCTTGATTGTTGATGTGAAGATTGGCGATAACTGGGGCGAGATGGAAAAAATAAATCTCTGATAAGAATAAAAGCGATGAATAAGGAAAAATTGCAAAGATTCAATAAAAAAAGAATTGCTATTCTTGGTCTTGGCATTGAAAACCAGGCTATTTTGGATTTTTTCTTGAAACACGGAATCAGAAGTAAATTCCATATAATTGATCAGCGGGATAATGAGGAGTTAGGCGAGAGAATATCGGATTTTATCGAGAAAAAAGAGATTAGACTGATAAAACAGACTGAAAAAAATGATTTATCCACTTATGACATAGTTTTACGTTCACCAGGTTTTCCTCTGTTCCGAGAAAATCTCACGCAAGCCAAGAAGAAAGGAACTGAAGTAACGTCGGCAATGAGGCTTTTTTTTGAACTTTGTCCGACGGCAAATATTATCGGAGTAACTGGTTCAAAAGGAAAGGGAACAACATCTTCATTGATTAGGGAGATGATATTGAAAGCTGGACTCCGTTGTTATTTGGGCGGCAATATCGGGGTAGCTCCTTTTTCTTTTATCGATGAATTGCAAAATGACGACTGGGTCGTTCTCGAGCTTTCGAGTTTTCAGCTAGAAGACTTCGACGTCAGCCCCAAAATATCAGTTTTTACAAATCTGAGCGAGGAGCATCTTCGCCCCGCTGATCCCTTGAATCCGAACTTTCATAAATCAATGGATGATTACGCTCGCGCCAAGCTGAATATATTGAAGTATCAAAAAAAGGGAGATTGGGCGGTTTTGAATGAAAACTTCAAGTCAAGACCGGTTTTCTTTTCTCGGGGCAAGGATTATGCGCTTGGACGAGCAAAGCGTATATACTTTAATCGTTCCGAATATCCCAGCAAACTGATTGGTCGGTATAACAAAGAAAACATCGCGGCGGCAGTGGAGGTGGCTCGGATAATCGGCGTAAAGCCGAATGACATAAAGCAGGCTGTGTTTTCTTTCCGTGGTTTGCCCCATCGCATTGAATTTACTCGAGAAGTCAAGGGTGTCAAATACTATGATAATAGTTTTGCAACAACACCCGAGGCGACTATGGCAGACCTGGATTCTTTTGTTGAACCGATTATTCTATTTTTAGGAGGCGCTGACAAAGGATCGAGTTTTTTAGCTCTGGCTAAGGCAATCGTAAAAAAGGGAGTAAAATATATCGTATTATTGGATGGTACAGCTAGTAATCGTATCAATCAGGAATTATTGGCTTCCGGTTTTCCGAGTCATAAGATTGGAAGAGTTTCTTCGATGTCGGAAGCGGTGGCCTTGGCTCACAAGCAAGCTAAGGCCGGCGATGTTGTTTTATTGTCTACGGCATGCGCCAGCTTTGGAATGTTTAATAATTACAAAGAAAGGGGTGATAAATTCCAAGAAGAGGTTAAGCATTTATGATTATTTTTCTCTATGGACCTGATACATTCCGGAGTCATCAGAAATTAAGAGATCTGAAAGAAAAGTTTCGGAAGGATGTAGATCAGAACGGTGATAGTATCAGCCATTATCAGGGCGATGCTTTGAATCCGGATATCTTTCGGAATATTTTCCAAGCCGCCTCTCTTTTTTCAAAGAGGCGTTTTATTATCGTTGAAAACATATTTCTACCAAAAAATAAAGAAAATCTAGCTCAGATTTTGACTTTTTTGATTGACAGTCAAAAAGAGGCCGCTAGGCCGGATGATAATATAATCGTGTTTATTGATGAAGCGGATTCTAAAAAAATGAGAAAGGATAAGCTCTGGAATTACTTGTTAAAACAACAGTTCGTCCAATCTTTTCCCCTGCTGAGCGGAAGCGCGCTTGAACAGTGGATAAGAGAAAGGGTCTCTTTCTATGGGGCGAGTTTAGAGCGAAGTCTTGTTGGCCGTCTTGTGGCTAGGTTTGGAAATGATCTTTGGCAGCTTGATAATGAGATTCGCAAGCTCTCCGCCTACAGCCTTGCCCAGGGTGAAGGGGGCGTAATCCAAGTACGAGACTGGGGTATTCTGTCGCCTGGACACACAGATGAGAATATTTTTGCTTTGACAGACGCGATTGGCAGTCGAAACAAGGCTAAAGCTTTAGAGCTTTTGGAAAACGAAATTGAGCAAGGCAAAGCAGAGACTTATCTTCTGCACATGATTATGCGGCATTATCGGAATTTGTACCAGATCAAAGAAGCGGTTGAGGCTGGAATTCCCAAGGCTAAAATAATCAGTCTGGGCGGTTTTCATCCTTTTGTTCTTGAGAAGAGTCTTCGTCAGCTTAATTCATTCAGTTTGTCTTCGCTCAAGACCTCTTTTCATCGTTTAGTGGAAATTGACAGGAATATGAAGAGTGGTTTTGGAGATTTCTTGTTGGCGATGGAATTACTGATTGCTGAGGCCTGAAATGAAAAAACCCCGAAGCGGGGTTTTTTCGAAATATTTGCAATTGCAAACAGGACAGATAAGTCCTGTTGAAAAAGAACAGTGGCTTATAAGACAAACAAAAAACCGCGCAAATTGAAAAAATGAAGCGGTTTTTTGCTTATCCTTAAGACTCTTTTTGGGAATTGTTTAGGCGGAGATGGAGGCGAGATTTTTTCCGATCACGAGTATTCTTTTTGATAACACCTTTTTGGGCGGCTTTATCAATTGCCTTCATGGTCTTCATAACCAGCTCTTTAGCATCCTGGCCTTTGGCTTCAATGGCTTTTAAGCTTTTTTTAGTCAGGGATTTAACGTTGTCTTTGACTTTTTTGTTTGCAAAAGCCCTGGTCTTTGCTTTTCGTAGTTCCTTCTTGGCGGAATCCTTATTTGGCATAAGCTACAGTTATTGTTAATTTCAAAAAAAGGGTGTGAGAGTTACTAGGATATGCTAACATTATTTATCTGATTTGGCAAGGGTGATAACAATTGACTATTAACATTTGACTTTTAAGCTCTAAAATACTTAATTTTCAATTATATTGGACTTTTTCTTTTTTAGAAGATTTTTGTTCTTGTAAATAAGATAGATAGATACTGTCATTAGAATTAGACTCATATATTGGGGCCAGCGGAGGCCAAAAAGAGTAATTGTTTGGTCGATTCTGATAAACTCCAGACTAAAGCGAAGCAAGGAATAGGTAAAGAGATAAGTACATATGACAAAGATGTGGAAGTCTTGTGCATAGTCTTTAATTTTTTTGTGAAGCCAGAAAAGAAGAAAAAAGATTAGTAGGTTCCCCACCGATTCATAGAGGAAGGTTGGATGAAAATACTCTTTGTCCAAGAAGGGCTGGACTCGATTTAGATTGTTGATCGGGATGCCCCAGGGCAGATCAGTGGGGAGACCGAAAAGTTCTTGGTTGAAGTAATTACCCCAGCGACCGATTGCTTGTCCGAAGGCTAAGGCTGGGGTATAAAGAGAGGCAAGCAGGAGCGGCTTGAGTTTATTTTTTTTTGCAAACCAGATAATAGCGAGTAGCCCGGCTATTATGGCTCCATGGATGGCTAGTCCGCCACGCCAAAGCATGAAGATATTTAAGGGGTGCTCTAGATAGTATTGCCATTCTAGAAAAACATGATAGATCCGGCCGCCAGCAATAGCCGAGAGAACAATGTAAAAAGCAGAGTCAATCAAGGTGTCTTTAGAAATGCCATAAGGCTTGGCTAAATGAAAAAGAATGAATGAACCTAGTAAAATACCGAAGACGATTAGGACACCGTAATAGTAAATGCTAAAAGGCCCAAAGGAGATTAGAATCGAATTTGGCGTGAAGGTGTGGAGAAAATTTATCATATATTTGAATTATAGAAGAAAATAGGGATAAGTCAAAAGAAAGAGCCGCTCAGTGGAATGAGTGGCTCGGTCAGGGGAGCTATTTTTTTTGCCATTTTTCTTCCGAACTTGGCCGGATTCGTGGCGTCGGCAACACAGTTGCCTTTGTATGCGGGTCAGTTGAGACCCACAGCAGTCTTTCACAAGACTGACAAAAGAGATTCTTTCCTTGTACAACTCTATCATTTTTTCCGAACTTAACAGAATTCAGACATCCACAGGCCGGACATGTTTTGTTAGTCATGATCGCTCCGTAGTTATAATTGTTGATGATTGTTATAATAGCATAATATAGTAATTTTGTCAAATTTGCTTGAAATATAGCGCTTAGAGAGATATACTAAAAAAACTAATAGATAAGAAAAAATCATGGCCAAAGCAAAAATATTTTCCGGAGTCCAGCCGAGCGGAAATCTCCATTTGGGTAATTATCTCGGAGCAATCAGTCAGTGGGTGGCGATGCAAGCGGAGTATGACTGCACTTTTTGTGTGGTTGATTATCATGCTATTACTGTAGCTCAGGATCCGGAAGCATTGCGTAAAAAGATAATCGAAATTGCCAAGATATATATCGCCGCCGGAATAGATCCGGAACGCTCGATTATTTTCCAGCAGTCAGATATAAAGGAGCACGTAGAACTCGCCTGGTTGCTAAATTGCACCAGCGCCCGGATGTCGGATCTCAATAAAATGACCCAGTTCAAGGACAAAGCCGGAGATGATGAGAATGTCGGGGTCGGACTTTTTGATTATCCTGTTTTAATGGCTGCCGATATTTTGCTTTATGACACGGATGTTGTTCCTGTCGGTGATGATCAGCTGCAACATGTCGAGCTGACCCGCGATCTGGCACGGCGTTTTAATAATCGCTTCGGAGAAACTTTTGTCGTGCCTAAAGCTGAAATACGGAAAGAGGGCGCCCGTATCATGGGTCTTGATAATCCGGAAAAGAAGATGAGCAAGTCGGCTAGCAGTGAGATAAACTATATCGCGTTAATTGACAAGCCGGAGCTAGCTAGAAAAAAAATTATGCGGGCCACCACTGATTCGGGAAGCGAAGTGAGCTATGATCCGGCTACTAAGCCAGGCGTGTCAAACTTGCTCGTGATTGAATCTCTTCTTTCATCAGTAGCCATAGAAGATCTGGAAAAAAAGTATACTGGTCGGATGTATGGTGATTTGAAGAAAGGAGTGGCTGACGTGGTTGCTGATTTTCTCTTCGATTTTCAAAAGAAGTATGAGGCGATTGATGATGATATGGTTAGAGAAATCTTGAAGAAAGGGGCTTCGCGGGTTCAGGAAGCGGCAACAAATAAGATGTTTGATGTCAAGAAGAAGATCGGAATTATTTGATGGATAAAAAAACTGGCCTCAGTATTTTTTGAGGCCAGTTTTTTGTTATCTAAATTTTCTAGCTTCTGATTATATTAAGGAGTTCATCACGTTTATCTTCCATCAGTTTTTTAGTTTTGGCTTCCAGATTCAGGCGGATGATCGGTTCAGTGTTTGAAGGACGAACATTGAACCACCAGTCTTTATAATCAATGCGAATACCATCGAGTAGATTCATTGCTCCGTCGTTATAATGACGCTTTATTCGAGCCAGGATATCTTTCCGGCTCAGGACTTTTGAATTGATTTCACCGGAGTGATAATATTTGCGCAGAGGTTGGCAGAGTGATGATGGGGTTTGGCCAGTTTCATTCATAAGGTTGAGTATCATGATGACAGCCAGACTTGATAGCTCGGCCATGTAATTTTCTTCGAAGTAGTAATGGCCGGAAAGTTCACCGGCAAAGACAGCACCATCTTCTCGCATCTGTTTTTTTATCAGTGAATGTCCGACTCGGCAAAGATTTACTTTTCCACCGGCTTCTTCAATCGTTTCGATAACAGCATTCGAGCTTCGCAGATCGATCAGGACGAGGCCTCCGGCATGTTTTTTTAATATTTCCTTAGCGATCAGGGCACTGATGAAGTCCATAGGAATGATCTGGCCAAATTCATCAACGAAGCCGACTCGATCAGCATCGCCGTCATAAGAAACGCCGAGATCGGCTTTTTCTTCGATTACTCTTTTTTGCAAAGCTTCAAGCGTGTCTGTTTTGAGCGGATTCGCTTCATGGTTTGGGAAGCGACCATCATAATCATCATACATATAGACCGGATCGATGTGCGGCCTGAGACTCTCGATTACCGGTTTGTCAAAAATTCCCATGGCATTGGCAAAATCAAAAACGACTTTAAATTTTTTTGAACTCTCAGCGTTGAAAAATCTTTTTATGTGGCGATAATACTGGTCTTTAAAATTATAGTTTTCACTTACAGCGCCTTTCTTTTCTGGATCATTAAAAGCCGCATTGACGGCTAGGGCGCGAATTTCTTCCATGCCCGCTCCCTCTCCGACAGGCACAGCGTCTTTGCGACAGATCTTGAATCCGTTGTAATTGCCTGGATTATGCGAGGCGGTAATTATTATTCCGGCATCGACAGATAAGAGGCCGCTTGCGTAATACAGCATCGGAGTGGTTGAAAGGCCGATCTTTATGACATCACAACCTTGGTCGGTAATTCCACGCACCAGGCTTTCTTCGAGTTTTTCCGAACTTACTCGCATGTCTTTTCCGATTACGATCGTGCTCGCGTTGGTGTGCGCAACCACAGCTCTTCCTATGAAATAGGCAGCATCTTCGTTTAGGTCTTCAGGATAGATTCCTCGGATATCGTAGGCCTTGAATATTCCAGGATTGATTTTCATTTTTTTAAATTATTAATTAGATAGTTAATTGCTGGCTTCTTTTTTTTCACGAGCAGCTTCGATGTATAGCCAGATTCCGCCCAGACCCCACCAAGTTGCCATTAGGCTGATAAACCAGCCCAAAAGGACAATTTGCGAAAAAAGACCGAGGACAATCGTGCCAATGATCATGGCATTCATGAGCGAAGGGGCCTTTTGTCCTTCTTGGGTTTGGAATGATTTTAGCAATTCTTGTCCGAGCAAGATTCCTGTAAATATTTTTGCGAGATACAAGGCGATCAGCCAGAGAGCCAGCATAATTAGCGCGAGCGGGATGCCGATGATCGTAAAAATAAGGATGATTATCGCGAAAGGCGGGATGAACATGAGAATGAGGCCGCGACCGATGGCGTTTTTTCTTTTTTCTGACATTTTTGCGGTTGCTATCAAAAGTTCTTGTCGAAATAGGCTGACCAGAAAGAGACCGACAACCAATGATGTGAAAATGCCAAAAATACTATTCCAAAGAAAATTTTGAGTGTTTTGTTTTTTGTCGGATTTTTTTTCTGTGTATCCTACGGCCCCTTTTATTGTCGCGGCTTGATCGATCTTGGCTTCTTGGGGTCCGCTGTAATAAAGATTTCCAGCGAAACGAGCTTCTTTGCCGATTTCAAGCTGTCCCGTTGCCGCTTCGGTATAAGAAAAATAGTTACTGGCAAAGAGACGTAGTTTTATGTCTTTATTAATTTCTCCATTCAGTTTGGCAGCACCAATCATTCCGTGCAGTGAGCCGTCGATTTTTCCTTGGAGCTCGGCAGCGCTGACAGCCAAAAATAGATCCTTGGCAAGAGCCGTAGAAGATCCTGTGCGCACAGACTGAGCAAAAAGATTGGTATTGCCGTCTATTTGGCCATTGATAGAGATATTATTGGCGGCCAGACGGGCGTCGCCTTTAATCTGTCCGTTGATCGTAATATTTTGGGCAGCGCAGAGCAGGTCGCCTTCGATTGTGCCATTGATAAGAAGTGATTGAGTCATGCAGGCCAAGTCTCCTTGAACAGTGCCTTCAATAATTATGTCTTGAGAGATTGAATATAGGTTGCCCGATTTTGTCTCTTCTTTCTCGATCTTTAGGCTGGTGCCAGAGCTGGTCTCATAGGCTGAGCTAGCAAAAGGCCAGGATAAAAAAATAAAAAAAGAGAGAATAGTAAGACGGCTTGTCTTCATCATCTTTTTATGCTTAATTATAAAGAATGCTTTGATTATATCATATTGCTAAAATAAGCAAAATCAACAGAAAAATGAAAAAAGAAGAAAAAGAGCTAATCGAAAGATTGATAATGGAAAATCCGACCGATCGGAATAGCTTGATGCTGGCTAAACGGCGTCTGGCCAAGCTTTTTTCGATCCCGATTGTTGATAATGCTAAAATTTTGAAATATCTGAAATCATTGCCCAAATCACGACAAACAGACAAGGAAAAGAGACTGATAAGATTATTACGTAAGCGAGCAGTACGGACGATGTCTGGCATTGCCCCAGTAGCCGTTCTTACTAAGCCTTATCCTTGTCCGGGTAACTGCGTTTTTTGTCCGACCGAAAAAGATGTGCCGCAGTCCTATCTGTCTAACGAGCCAGCCGTGATGAGGGCGATCCGTTGTTCATATGATCCATATATCCAGGTACAGGATCGCTTGCGCGCGCTAACTGATAATGGACACGAACCGAATAAGATCGAGCTTATCGTGATCGGCGGAACTTGGTCTTATTTGCCTGAGAACTATAAATATTGGTACATTGCAAACCTTTTTGCAGGCGCTAATGAGTATCGGGTAAACAAACTTATAACAGAAAAGAAAGGGAAATATCAGATCAAGGCTTCGCTTAAGGTCCTGAAAGAAGCATTAAGAGTAGAGCAAAAAAAGAACGAAAAAGCGGCTTACAGAATCATCGGTCTTACTCTTGAGACGCGCCCAGACTATATCGATAAGAAGGAGCTTGAGGAGATGCGCGAGCTTGGCTGCACTAGAATTGAGCTTGGTGTTCAGATAATAGATGATAAAATTCTTGAAAAAAATAAGCGAGGCAATACGATCTCGGATATCGCTCATGCCACAGGTTTGCTACGGGACTATGGTTTCAAGATCACTTACCATCTGATGCCTGGTTTGCCTGGAGCGACGCCAGTCCTTGATTTAAAGAGATTTCAGCAGCTTTTTTCCGATGAAAGATTCCAGCCGGATCAGATAAAATTTTATCCGACCGTTGTGACAGCGGGTAGCGAGCTTTTTGAATGGTGGAAAAAAGGTGAATATGAGCCTTATTCCGAGACTGAGCTAAAAAATCTGATAATCGCTTGCAAGCGAGTTGTGCCAGAATATGTTCGGATTATCCGTTTGATCCGTGATATTCCAGGCGAGTCTATCGTAGCGGGCAACAAGATTACGAATCTGCGCCAAGTTATGAAACAGGAAGGGGCGGAATGTCGTTGTATCCGCTGTCGAGAAGCAAAAGAGGAAATAATTGATGCCAAGAAGTCGGAGTTTAAAGTTTTAAAATATGAGGCGGCTGGCGGGGTTGAATATTTTTTGTCTATTGTTTCTCTAGACGATAAGACTCTTTTCGGTTTTTGTCGCCTAAGGATATCGGCGAATAATTTTTTTGGAAAAGGACCTTTGGCTATGATCCGTGAATTGCATATTTATGGGGAATTAGTGCCGATTGGAAATGAGAGAAAGGTCCAGCATAGCGGATTGGGAAAGAGATTGTTGAGGGAAGCGGAGAGGATTGCCAAAAATGCCGGATGTGCTAAGATATACGTGATTTCTGGCATCGGGGCCAGGGATTATTATCGAAAAAGCGTTTATAGGTTAGCCGGTACCTATATGGTAAAAACCTTGCGCAAAAACGTTCTTTAAAAAGTATTAAGGGGGAATTTAGAAAATGGGCAAAATGATCGTGTTTGCAGGAACATCGAATCCGGAGTTAGCCAAAAAGATTTCCGAACATTTGGATGTTCCTCTCGGAGAAAAAAACTCGAAACGTTTTTGTGATGGTGAATTCTTTGTTCAGCTTGATAATAATGTCAGAGGGGCTGATGTATTTATAATTCAGCCGACTTGTTCGGCGGCAGAAGGTGAATTTGCCAGTGTTGATAATAGCCTGATGGAATTATTGATTACGATCGATGCTTGTCGTCGCGCCTCGGCTAAAAGAATAACTGCAGTAATACCTTATTTTGGTTATGCGCGACAAGATCGCAAATCGGCTTCAAAAACTCCTATTAGCGCTCGCTTGGTGGCAGATTTGATTGAGAAGCCGGGCGCAAGAAGAGTGCTGTCAATGGATCTTCATACTGATCAAATACAAGGCTTTTTCAGTATTCCGGTAGATAATCTGCAGGCAATGCCTGTGCTTTCAAAAGAGATAAATGAACGTTTTGATAAGGGAGTAATGTTCGTTTCTCCCGATGCTGGAGGAGCCGAGCGAACAAGAAAGTATGCCAGTCGCCTCGAGGCAAACATGGCAATCGTTGACAAGCGCCGACCAAAGGAGAATGAAAGTAAGGTGATGAATATTATCGGTGATGTGGAGGGACAGATCACCATTTTGCTCGATGACATGGTTGACACGGCTGGAACGCTTTGCGGTGCGGCAGACAAGTTGATGGAAAAAGGGGCTATAGAAGTTCATGCTTATTGTTCGCATGCTGTTCTTTCTGGTCGAGCCGTCGAACGAATAGAAGCTTCTTCGCTTAAATCGCTTACAGTTACGGATAGTATCCCCTTAAAAGAGGCAGCTCAAAATTGCCAAAAGATCCGTGTGGTGTCGGTGGCACAGCTTTTTGCCAAGGCAATACGACGGATTCATGAGGAAGGCTCGATAAGCGAGCTATTCAAATAAAAATCAACCTAAAAGGAGGTGATTGCATGAAGCGCTATATGCTTCGGCCAGTGGCACATTGTTGCGGCGGCCAGTAGACCCAGGGGAGACGCGGATGATTTATCGCGTTCTCCCCCTTTTTTTGACACAACTCGCTATAAAAGATAGAATGTGTATAGGAAGTTTGAAAACTGCGGAGGAAGTATTTGAAGCAATTTAAATCAAAAGAGCCTCAAGGCTCTTTGTTTTTTCTGTAACTATATGGAGTATTATAATTTGGAAAAATCAGATCCAGTGCTGATGGCGGCAATCCGGCTCGAGGAGAAGAGACAAGCAGAAGAAATAGAGCTTATTGCTTCTGAGAACTATGTCTCATCAGCGGTACTAGAAGCGATGGCAACTGTTCTCACCAATAAGTATTCCGAGGGTTATCCTGGCAAGAGGTATTATGGGGGCAATCAGAGGATAGACGAGGTCGAATCGATTGCGATCGAGCGGGCGAAGCAGCTTTTTGGAGCAGAGCATGTCAATGTCCAGCCTCTTTCTGGCTCACCGGCCAATGCGGCGGTATACTTTGCTTTCCTCAAGCCGGGAAACAAGGTGCTCGGTCTCCGTCTCGATCATGGCGGGCATCTTTCCCATGGTCATCCGGTCAATTTTTCCGGTTTGCTTTACGATTTTGTCCAATATGGCGTTGATCCAGTGAGCGGGTATATTGACATGGAAGAAGTTAGAAGGATTGCCAAGGCGGAAAAGCCAAAAATGATAGTAGCGGGCTATAGCGCCTATAGCCGCGAGATAGATTGGAAGGGGTTCAAAGAAATCGCAGATGAGGTCGGCGCCTATACTTTTGCTGATATTGCCCATACGGCCGGATTGATTGCGGGCAGCGCCATGGCTAGTCCGGTCGGGATTTTTGACGTGGTTTCCACTACTACGCACAAGACATTGCGTGGACCGCGAGGAGCTATGATCATGTGCAAGGAAGTTTTTGCCAAGCAGATTGATCGGGCTGTTTTTCCAGGAATGCAAGGCGGTCCGCATGACCACATAACGGCTGCCAAGGCCGTTGCTTTTGGCGAAGCCTTACAGGACGGCTTCAGGCAATATGCTCGCCAAGTCATTCTAAATGCGCAGACAATGGCCCAGGCTTTTATTGATAAGGGTTATCGGGTTATTTCCGGCGGTACGGATAATCATTTGTTTGTACTTGATCTCTTCAATAAGGGGCTGAGCGGGAAAGAAGCGGAAATTATTTTGGAAAAGACCGGCATTTCTGTTTCACGTTCAACGATTCCGAATGATCCGAATCCACCTATGAATCCATCGGGAATCCGTATCGGGACTCCCGCAGTCACCACACGGGGTATGAAAGAGGCGGAAATGCTACTGATTGCAGAGATTATCGATGAAGCCCTAATGGAGAAAGATGAAAAAACAATCGTCAGTCTGAGGGGAAAAATAGCTGCTCTTTGTTCAAAATATACTTTGCCAAGTTCAAAAGCTTAAATTATGAAAACAAAAAATAATTTTGAAGATGAAATAATCAAAGATGAAGTAGTAAAGGAGATTGTCTCCTTGAATGATGGTCGGGCAATGGATGTTCAGATTAGGCCGAATCTCGCCCTCTTAATGATCGGTGATGATGAGAAATCAGCTGAATTCATCGATGGAATCGAGAAAGAAGCAATCAGGGTCGGGATTGATACTCATACTTATGTTTGTCCAAAAGATTCTGATGCTGAAGAGATTGAAGCGATGATATTCTGTTTGAATGAGGACGAACTGATTGATGGAGTCTTTATGTCCTTGCCTTTGCCGAACGGCTTCGATGAAGAAATGATCCGTTCCTTGATCGATCCAGATAAAGATCTGACTTATCTCTTAGAAGGTAGCAAGGACAAGATTAGCTTGCAGGAGGCTAAGCTTTTTCGGGCGGTTCTCGATAATTTCAAGATGAGACGAGGTGAGGGGGAAAGCAATTTGTAAAGACTTGCTTATAAAAAAACTAGCTCTTCAAAGAGGCTAGTTTTTGTTTTGGATCGGATCAGCTTTTCTTTTTTGATCTGAGTAATTCTTGTTTTTTGTAAGCAAGCAAACAATTGTTCATTAACATAGCAATCGTCATTGGTCCGACTCCGCCTGGAACAGGGGTGATAGCTGAGCAGAGCGGAGAGACTTTTTCAAAATCGACATCACCATAGATTTGATTCTTTTCATTGCGATTGATACCGACATCGATTACGACTGCCCCTTTTTTCACCATTCCTTTCTTGATCAGCTTGGCTTGTCCGGTGGCGGCGACAAGAATGTCGGCCTGTTTTGTGAGTTTGCCTAGATCCTTGGTTTTAGAATGGCAGATCGTGACTGTTGCTCCGCTTGCAAGCAGCATCTGTGCAAGCGGTTTGCCGACTATATTGCTTCGTCCGACTATTACCGCATGTTTACCTTCTGGTTCGATCTGATAATGTTTTAGAATGTGCATTATACCAGCCGGCGTGCAGGGGTGAAGACCGAGGCTAGCTGAGGAGAGTAGGCCGATATTTATGGGATTTAGACCGTCGACATCTTTGTCTGGGTCAATCATGGCTAGAATCTCATCTTTGTTTAATTTTTTAGGCAAGGGCAATTGAACAAGAATTCCGTTGACTCGTTTTTCTTTGTTAAGCTTTGTTATCAAGCGCAAAAGATCATCCTTTTTGGTGTTAGCTGCTAGACAAAATATAAATGATTCGATGCCTACTTCTTCGCAAGCGGTTTTTTTGTAACGGACATAGATTTCTGAAGCAGGATCGTTGCCGATCAGGACAAGCGCGAGGCCTGGTCGCATTCTTTTGCGCTTGACTTCTTGACTGATCTTTTTGCGGATGGATAAGGCGAGTTTTTTTCCGTCTAAAATCGTGGACATAAGTTATTGATTAGTATATTTTGTAAGTACTTTAGCAGATAAAAGCGCTTTAAACAAGGTATTTAGCCAAGCTTTGCCAAAAGCATCTTTTCTGTTAATATGACAATAGAAAAAAATGTCCCAAGTAGAAAAAAAAATGCAAGCCGCCCGGGAATTGCTCCGTCTCCATTGGGGATACGGAGATTTTCGGGCAGGCCAAGCAAAAGTATTGGAAAATGTCTTCGCTGATCAGGATACGGTGGTGATTATGCCGACTGGTGGCGGAAAATCTCTTTGTTATCAGTTGCCCTCTTTAGTTTTGGATGGCATTACCATTGTTGTTTCGCCATTGATTTCCCTAATGAAAGACCAGGTAGATTCTCTGATTCGGATCGGTATTCCGGCAACTTTTATTAATTCTTCTCTCTCTCAGGCTGAAATGACAAAACGACTCGAGGAGGTCAAAAGCGGAGCTTATAAGCTTTTATATATTGCACCAGAGCGTTTTTATAGTCTGTCCTTTCTTCAGGCTTTGACAAATATTAAAGTCAGCCTTTTTGCGATAGATGAGGCTCATTGCATAAGCCAGTGGGGACATGATTTCCGTCCCAGCTATACTAGATTGCGACCAGTTATCGATAAGTTAGGCAAGCCAATCGTGCTGGCTCTGACCGCGACGGCTACGCCAGAGGTTCGTGAAGATATAATCGCCCAACTCAAGCTCGAAAACCCCGCCTTGGTGGTGACAGGCTTTGCTCGTCCCAATCTTCAGTTCGGAGTGATCGAGGCAAAGGAAAACCAAAAGCCAGCCTATGTGCTCGATACTGTCAGAAGTTTTCCTGATTCAGCCGGCATCATTTATGCTAGCACTAGGTCCAGAGTTGATGAATTGACTCAGGTCTTATTAGAAAATGATATCGAGGCAGCGGCTTATCATGCCGGTATGGATGATAATGATCGCAAATGGACTCAAAACAATTTCATAGAGAATAAAGTCAAGGTCATCGTCGCTACCAATGCCTTTGGCCTGGGTATTGATAAGCCTGATGTCCGCTTTGTTATCCATTATGATATGCCCGGGACAGTAGAGGCTTATTACCAAGAGGCAGGAAGAGCCGGTCGTGATGGTAAGCCCAGTGTTTGCCTATTGTTATATAATTCGCGTGATCGCCATCTGCATGAGTTTTTTATAAAAGGTGACAATCCACCACCAGAGATAATCAGGGAAGTCTATAATATCTTGCTTTCTTATGAAACTGAGGTAGTTATGGTAACATATGCGGAAATTTCTGAAATGCTGATGGGGAGCGTGCCCGAGATGGCGATCGGTACTAGTATCAAGATCTTGGAAAAAGAAGCCTATATCCGCAAGGCAAATGATAAGACAGCTAGCGCGCAAATCAAACTGAATGCTCCGTATGAGACTGTGGCAAGCAGCATAAGTCCGAGAGCAAAAAAACAGACAGTCCTTTTTCGCGCTTTGGGGGAAAAATATGGTTCGGAGATAAAATCGGGAAAGCCGATTAACCTAGAATCGGTAGCGGAAGTTCTTGACGTGAAGAAAGAATCTCTTCTAAGACTAGTTCGAAAGTTGGCTGAGGACAAAATGTTGGATTATAAGCCGCCATTTCGTGGTTCGGAAATAAGAATCTTGCGGCGCGAAGACCCGCGCAAGCTTTCTATTGATTATAGCGGTTTAAAAGATAAGCTTCGCAAAGCTTATGACAAGCTGGATAAGATAGAGGAGTATATTTATGAATGGGAATGTCGGCAGAAAGCGATTCTAGATTATTTTGGTGAATCAGGGCTTCGTCCTTGTGGTCGTTGTGATCTCTGTCTTGGCGCAAAAAAAGGTTCAAGATTGCCGCAAAAAGAGTATTTAAGCACAGATGGATCAGAAGAAAAGGAAGCCAGAAAGGCGCAGACAATCTCAACCAAGCTGACCCAACTTGAAACTTTGGAGCTTTTTAAGAAGGGGAATTCGATTGCTCAGATTGCCAAGAAGAGAGAGTTAGAGCGGGATACGGTGGTGGATCATATAATTTATTTATATGAAAAGAAAATTTTGAAAAAAGAAGAACTAGACAGAGTATTGGATGATAAGACAAAAAAACGTTTACGAAAATCGATAAAAAAAGTCGGGAATGAGAGATTAAAACCAATTTATGAGGATTTACACGCGGAGGTGGAGTATTATAAAATCAAGCTGTATCTAGCTTTAGCAAAGAAATAAATGGACAGGCAGACTCAGAAAGAAATGCTTAAGCTTGTGGGGCGGAACTACGATGATATTGCTGAGCATTATAACGAGACCAGAAAGAAGAATCTTTTTCCGCTCTGGAATGAGCTAATAAAGATTTGTAAGAGCGTAGAGGATAATGACCGTATTCTGGATGTAGGTTGTGGCAATGGTCGATTGCTGGAAGCTTTTATTGGCAGGCAGATCGACTATCTTGGCGTAGATAATTGTGAAAAGCTGATTGATTTGGCAAAGGAGAATTACCGGGCAAATAATTTCCGCAAAGCGGATATCTGTGATCTAGGGTCTGTGCCGGAATATGATTTTGATTATGTTTTTTCTATAGCCGTGCTTCATCATCTGCCCGGCAAGGATCTTCGTCTCAAAGCCTTGCGCCAGCTGTATAACAAGACGCGTAAGGGTGGAAAAGTGGTTTTTACGGTTTGGAAACTCTGGCAGCACGAAAAATATGGCAAATTGATTTGGCGTTTCTGGTTTCTTAAGCTTTTAAAAAAGAATAAGCTTGATTTTGGGGATATTCTTTGGGACTGGAAAAACAGTGAAGGTGGGGCGGTTAGTCAGCGCTATTACCATGCTTTTCACTACCTTGAATTATGGCTTTTGTGCCGGAAGGCTGGTTTTCGAATCGAAAAAATTTATAGCGATAAATACAATTATTACGCGATTTTAAAGAAAAAATAAGAGAATGAAGAGCTCTTGAAAAAAATTCTGATTGATGATATAGTAGGCAAAAGGAATCAAGCTCCTTTTTTTTGTGCAAGCGCAAAAGGAGCATCCGTAGCTCAATCGGATAGAGCACTTGGCTTCGGACCAAGGGGTTGTGGGTTCAAGTCCTGCCGGGTG
>CAZIGB010000007.1:0-22263 GCA_964539005.1 uncultured Gammaproteobacteria bacterium
TTAGAAAGTCATGGAGATTATGATATTTTCGATTTTGAGTCAGCCAAAGAATATCGAGGAGCCTTTCATGTCCTCGGCGGGGTCATCAATACGATCGAAGGAACCAAGCCGGAAAACCTTCATATCCGCTCCTTGCTTACCCGTATCAAAAAACAAAAGACCAAAGAAGTGATTCTGGCGCTAAACCCAAATCTAGAAGGAGAAACCACCTCTATGTATCTCAGCAAACTCCTCAAAACGAACTTTCCCAATCTCCGGATCAGTCGCCTAGCTCGCGGTCTAGCGATGGGAACAGATCTCGAGTACGCCGACGAGATGACCCTGCTCAATGCGATAAGATTCCGCAACACTCTTTAATCACATAAAAAACAGGCTTCAGAAATTTCCGAAGCCTGTTTTTTTATGTGAGCACTATTTGATAGATGTTACCTGGACCTTGGTATAATTCTGCCTGTGTCCTTTGTTACGGAGGTAGCGGGTCTTGCTCTTGTACTTGACAACCTTGACCTTGTCATCTTTGATCTGATCGAGCACCTTGGCCTCTACTAGCTCGCCGAGACTCGGCTTGCCGATTGCCAGGTCCTTGGCATCTTCTGACGAAGTAAGGAGAGTGTCAAACTTGACGCTAGCGCCAGCTTCGACATCGAGCTTCTCGATGAGCAAAGTCTGCCCCTCTTTGACCTTATACTGTTTTCCTCCTGTCTTGATAATTGCTAATTTTGCCATATTTTTTCCCATCCTGAGTGAAGCTTTAGCGCTTTTCCTTTAGACTCAGAAAACGTAAATAAAAACACACGTAAAACGTGTCCAGTATTATTATACTGGTTTTTTCTTTTTAGTCAAGACCTTGGCTTTGTTTCCAGCCATCACTTGCGCGATTGCCTTTACTGCTTTAATATCACTAACATTAGGTAAAATACTATTTTTATTAGGTTTTATTACCGTAGCAGCAAGCGCGACCGCAGCTCTTAGCTTCATCTCCTCCGTAATACGAAGGACATGGCCGTCCAAAAGTCCTCGAAAAAGCCCAGGAAAAACCAAAGCATTATTTATCTGATTCGGAAAATCAGAGCGCCCAGTCCCGACTATAGCCGCTCCGGCTGCCAGTGCCTCGGCAGGTAGTATCTCCGGCTCTGGATTAGCCATGGCAAAGATGATCGGTTGCTTGTTCATCGTTTTTATCATCTCACCAGTGAGCTGTTTGCTCTTGGATACACCGATAAAGACATCAGCCCCGACCAACGCTTCTTCCTTCCAGCCTTTAAGTTTTTTCTTATTTGTAACTTTCGCTATAGCTTGTTTATACTTATTCAGCTCTCGTCGCCCTTCATAGATGATTCCCTGGCTGTCGACCAAGATGAGATCCTTGACTCCATGAGAAATAAGAAGACGTGTAATCGCGATCCCGGCCGCGCCAGCTCCATTAACAACCACCTTCAGATCCTCCATTTTCTTGCCCGTCACTCGGCAAGCATTGATAAGAGCCGCCAAAGTCACGATAGCCGTGCCATCCTGATCGTCATGAAAAACCGGGATATCGAGCTCCTTTTCAAGCCGCTCGACGATATCAAAACAGCGTGGCGCTGAAATATCCTCGAGATTTATCCCCGCAAAGCTCGGAGCGATATTGCGGACAAATTTTATGATTTCTTCTGTATCCTGTGTGCCGATGCACAGAGGCACCGCATCGATACCGGCAAACTCCTTAAAGATAAGCGACTTCCCTTCCATAACCGGCATTCCCGCCTCAGGTCCGATATTACCGAGACCGAGGATAGCTGTTCCATCACTGATTATCGCCACCTGATTAGCCCGATTAGTAAGCTCCCAGGACAGCTTCGGGTTCTCCTTGATCGCCAGGCAAGCTGCTGCCACCCCTGGCGTATAAGCCAGTGCCAGCTCATTCGGACCACTGATCGACGCCTTCCCCCGGATCTCGATCTTACCCCGGTACTTCTTATGATACGCGATTGATTTTTTTGAAAGATTGTCTGATCTTTTTAACATATAATTCTCTTAAATAAATTTATCTCTTGTCATCTCGAACGACAGTAAGAGATCTATAATACGCAAACAATATACAAAGTTCTCTAAATACTAGCAACTGATCTTAAAACTATATTCTCAAAAAAATATATTCTACAAATCACATCATATCACAGATCTCTCCTCGCTTTCGCTCGTCGAGATGACAAATAACTGGTCATTACAAATTGAAAATTTCAAATTGAAAATTGACTAAAGATACTTCCTCCCCTTTAATTCCCCCGGCAGATACTCCTGCTCCTCTTTATAATCATAATCCGGGCTATACTTATAGCCCTTAGCATAGCCGAGATCGGCCATGAGCTTGGTCGGAGCATTACGGATATGGAAGGGAACAGGCAGATTGCCGTGCTTACGGACATCGGCGGCTGCTTGTCCATAGGCCGTATAGATCTTATTCGACTTCTCGCACTTGGCCAGATAAACGACTGCTTGAGCGAGGATCACATTGCATTCCGGTCTGCCAATAAAATGGCAAGCCTGATACGCAGCTACGGCCTGTTCGAGGGCGCGTGAATTTGCCAGTCCGATATCTTCGCTCGCAAAGCGGACTAGCCGCCGGGCGATGTAGAGCGGTTCCTCACCAGCCTCAAGCATCCGCGCTAGCCAGTAGAGAGCCGCATCCGCATCTGAACCACGAAGCGACTTATGCAGGGCCGAGATGATATTATAGTGCTCCTCGCCATCCTTATCATAGAGCAGATGTGATTTCTGAAAAGCCTCCTTTATCTCTTCCCGACCGATCGTCTGACTGATCGAGCTTGCGTACTCGAGCACATTGAGCGCTGTCCGGGCGTCTCCATTCGAGAGTCCAGCGATCAGCGCGACTGAATCTTTGTCTATCTTCACTCGCTTTGCGCCAAGTCCTTTTTCTTTATCTTCTAATGCTCTTTCAATGATGGAAACAAGGTTTTCGGTCGAAAGAGAGGACAGGACTAGTACCCGACAACGGGAAAGCAAGGCTCCTCGCACCTCGAAACTCGGATTCTCGGTCGTCGCTCCGATCAAAGTTACCGTCCCGTTTTCGACGTATGGGAGAAGCGCGTCCTGCTGCGCCTTGTTCCAGCGATGGATCTCATCGATAAAGAGAATACTGCGTCGTCCCGCAAGCTTATCCGCCTCAGCGGCGGCCATGATAGCGAGCAATTCTTTCTTGCCGCTCGTGACCGCACTGATCTGATGGAATAAAGACTTGCTTTCATTGGCAATAATCTTGGCCAGAGTAGTCTTGCCCGTCCCCGGGGGACCCCAAAAGATAATAGAAGGCAAGACATCCCCCTCGATCGCCCGTCTGAGAATCTTGCCCGGCCCGACAATATCCGTTTGACCGAAAAAACCGGCCAGGGTATCTGGCCGCATCCGGTCGGCTAATGGTTTCTGAATCTTATCTTTCATCTAGGGGTCTTAGTCCCCTCCTTTACGTCTATTTCTCGAAGCATATTCTTCTATTATCGCATCCGTATCTGTCTTTTCAAACTCAGGCCATAATTTTTCCATGAACATGAGCTCGCTGTATGAGCCCTCCCAGAGCTGGAAACCAGAAAGACGTCGCTCACCCGAGGTCCGAACGATCATGTCTGGGTCGGGAAGATCCGGCTGATAGAGATACTTACGCACCATTCCTTCATGCACCTGCTCCACACTTACATTATTCGTAATCATCTTCTTGATCGCATCTACGATCTCGGCTCGCCCCCCGTAGTTCAAACAAATATTTAAAGTACCCCGGTTATTATTCTTAGTTTTTTCCATGGCCGAAAGACAAAGCTCAGGCAGATCACCCGGCAGCTCAGATATCCGACCTGACACGAGAAGCTTTACTCCCTGCTCATTGAACTCTTCAAAATCATCAGAGAGCGCAGTCTTTAGAAGCTTCATGAGATAGTTCACCTCATCCCGGCTGCGAGTCCAATTCTCGGTTGAGAATGCATAGACCGTCACGATCTCCACTCCTAGATCAAAAAACCAGAGTGGAGCCTCCTTCATAAGATTATATCCGCGCCGATGTCCTTCTACCTGTGGCAGATTCCGCTCCTTGGCCCAGCGTCTATTACCATCCATGATAATACCGAGATGCTTCATTTCTGTCTTTTTTTTAATCTGTTTATTTTCCATATCATTTTTTCTTTATTCTTATCAATTTACTACGGCTCGTTTGCCCACTAATAATACTGATTTCAGTCTTATCCACAGAAAATTCTTTGGCCAAGAATTGTGTCAAGCACCTGTTTGCTTCA
The DNA here is from genome assembly GCA_964539005.1 of uncultured Gammaproteobacteria bacterium. Taxonomy (GTDB): domain Bacteria; phylum Patescibacteriota; class Patescibacteriia; order Patescibacteriales; family UBA12075; genus JBBRXK01. Next base: position 4,284 of record CAZIGB010000007.1, read on the forward strand.
CCTTTTTCTGCTTTTCCCCTGACACTCATTTTAATGGTACCATCGTCCAGTCTTTCTCTAGGCTCGGTCTTGGAAGCTCCGGGAATGATCTTTAGCTGAAGATAGGCCACGGACTCTTTTTCGAATTTTGCTTTTGCTTCCGAAAAGATGGAACTAGTCATTGGTTTTTGATTTCTTCCGAAAAACGATCGCATTCGGGATGTTGCGGCCCGGCTTCACCATGTATTCATCATTATACCAGAGCGCCGAAGAGTAGCCACCATCGAGATTCAAGGCATAGTCGACTTTAAGGACTTTAAGCGCCTCAGCCAGATCGATCACTGTCGCATCATGGAGAATGATGAGCATGAGTGTCTCTTTACCGGTCACTGGATCCTTTGTATATCCCAGCGCATTGCGCATCGCCTTGGCGCTCTGCTGTTTTACATCCGTATCCCAGGGGATTAGCTGATTCATGCCCTCCTCGATCAGGCGTGGCTTATTGCCGAGAGCAGCCTGAAGCTTCTTACCCGTAGTCTTTTCAAAATTAGCCACACTTTCAAACTCTCGACTGTCTTTAAAATAATGGAAGCCATTGTCCGTGTCAAAAGCCATGATCGGACCCGTAGTCCAGTACTTGAGCTGATCCTCATTGATAAGAATCTTTTCCCGTGTATTCCAAACCGGAAAGAAGTAATAATTCATCTTAGCCCGACTAGTGTCGAAGTAAGTAGCATTGATACCGGCAAAAGCGTCATTCCGGACCACAAAATCAGCCAAAGTCTCAGCCGGACAATTCTTGTCACAATCCGTCTTATTGGTCGACTCTGTAATAATCTCGAGTTCAGGGTCCGAGAGATCGATACGAATGATATCGGCTTTGAAGGTGGTGCTAGCAACCATCACACTCGTATGTTCATAAGCGCTGTACTTGTCTATAGACTCTGTCGCGCCAACCTTATGGATCATAGCCAGATCACGCCGACTGATACCGAGCGACAATCTGCGCATGATAGAAAAAGCATCAGCAGGCCTACCTAGATAATAAGCCTTGCTGTCAGCCGGATTTACATACCAAGCTTCTCCTTTTTTTTCAACCTGAAGCAGAATCTTGCCCCGGAGCTTGGCCCCGAGAATCATATCACTGGACGAAGACATACTATCGTCTTTTGCTAATCGGGAAAAATTCAGCTCGCTAATCCCGAGGCCGAGCTGACGCATCACTTGAAAGGCATCATCTGGCCGACCAAGATAATATCTTTTTTCGTCCGCAGGATTTACATACCAAGCTTCGCCATTGCGCTCGACATCGAGAAGGATGCGTCCCTTAAGTCGCGCAGAAATCTCACCAGCCTGAGCTGAAAAGCCGAAACCGAAAAGAAAAACTGTTAAAAAAAATAAATAGAGGTTTTTCATATAATTTACACTATTTACAGCAAACTACTCTTTTGCCTCAAAAATCTCGTCGATTTTGGCCAAGATGTCTTTTAGACTGACATTTACTTTGATCAGATATTCCTTGGCACCAAGTTTTTTGCACTTATATAGGCTTACTCCATCGGATTTATTAGTCACGACAATAACCGGCACATCAATTATGCCCTGATCATGCATAGCCTGTAATACTTCTTCACCATTCATCCGCGGCATTATCAAATCAAGGATAACGATGTCTGGACGGACATTCTTGATGAGCTCAAGACCATCTACGCCATCGTTGGCCGTCAAAACCTTGAAACCTCTGGCCTCGAAGCCTGTCTTAAAAGCAGCCTGCAAAGCGTCTTCATCTTCGATTATGAGTAAAGTCTTGTTAGTGTAATCCATATTTTTACAAATATTTTATGCTGATACTTTAGCATTTTCAGGAAAAAATGGCAATTTTTATTATTATAAGCAAAAACAGGCTTTCGCCTGTCTTTAAAAAAGTCGGGGTGAGAGGATTTGAAAGGGCGAAAGCCCCACTCCGTCATTCAGAAACATACTGCCTTTTTCTTTATTTATAGGTTTTGCCCGGTGTTTATCTTTATTTAAGTCTCTCAGGGTAGATTCTCATATATCTCACCCCGACTTATAAAAAAGACGGACATTGTCCGTCTTTTTTATAAGTCGGGGTGAGAGGATTTGAACCTCCGATCTCCACGTCCCGAACGTGGCGCCCTAGCCCCTGGGCCACACCCCGTAAACCCGTGCCAGAGGCACGGAAATATTTTAATCTTTGATGAATTTATTCAGAATATAGCTGATCAGCGAAGCTGTCAAGCTAAAGAATAAAGCCGCCCAAAAACCACTGACAGAAAAACCCTTGACTAGCTTGGCCGCCAAAAGCACGAGACTGGCATTGATAATCAAAGTAAAGAGACCTAGGCTAAGGATGTTTATCGGCAAGGTCAAGATGATCAGGACCGGCCTGATCACCGCATTTATCAGACCCAAAACGATAGACAGCCAAAGCGCGGTCAAAAAGCTCTCTACCTCGACCCCGCTTATCACATAAGCCGAGAGAATGATGGCGGAAGCAGATACTATCCACCGGATGAGCATTGACATACTATATTACAAAATATTAAATTTGCCAAACGCTCCTTATTTAAGGAGCTCCACCTTCTCGACAATCACATCAGCCAGCGGTTTGTCGCTCGGATCAGTCTCGGAAGCCTCGATTTTTTCAACCACCTCCATGCCTTCGACCACTTCGCCAAAATTGGTATGTTTCCCGTCTAACCACGGAGTAGAATCCTTAGTCACGATAAAGAACTGAGAGCCATTGGTAGCCGGACCAGAATTAGCCATAGCCAAAGAGCCTTTGACCAAGGGCTTATCATTAAACTCATCTTTAAAGCGATAATCAGGGCCGCCTGTTCCCCAGAGATTCTTCATAGCCACCTCTTTCGAATTCGGATCACCGCCTTGGATCATAAAATCGTTGATAACCCGATGAAAACGAGTCCCGTCATAGAAGCCCTGTTCAGCCAGATTGAGAAAATTATTGACCGTCAAAGGAGAAGCTTCGGCATAAAACTTCACTTTGATATCACCCAGATTCGTCTTGATCAAGGCCATTGTGTATTCGACAGCCAGATCCTTGAGCTCAAGGCTTTCATTGATACTTGTTCTTGGATTGCTCATAGTTGATGTATTAGTTTGATCTTGATTAGTTGTTGTTTCTGACTGATTAACAGGTTCACCGGCCGTTTGGTCGCCGGTCTCGGCATTCGTCTTATCAGTCGCGGTGCTACCGCTCAAGGGTTGATCTCCTGAAACCGCTGTTTCCGAATAGCCATTCGGATTGTCTTGTGGTGTCGCGCTCGTCTCGTCAAGCGTCTTGTCCTCGCTCGTACAAGCGCTGAGGATTACAAGGATCGCGATCAGTAAACTAAAATTCTTCATAATTTTCATAGCCGCTTGGGCGCGCTGCCCCGGCTTATAATTCTATTTGTTTATATACTTTATTATCAGTCCCAAAATAAAAGCGCTTCTTGACATATCCGCCAGCCAGGACAGCTGGCAGCCAATACTGATCATCATCCCACATCTGCTTAAGCGGTATCTTGTCAAGCGGAAACCAACGTAACTCGCCTTCGCCTAAATCTTTTGGCTCCCCACCCGGATAGTGGGCCCGGAAAACGTAGCAATAATTATTAATTTCCTCTCGGTGCGGAACTACGAATTCAAGCTCACCCGCCTGCTCAGGGGCAGACAAGACAAGTCCAGTCTCCTCGGCCACTTCACGAATAACACCCTCCACAGGTGATTCTCCAGGCTTAATCTTGCCCCCTGGTCCATTCCAATTGCCCTGACCAAAACCACGCGCCTTCTTCTGGAGAAGCACCTCACCTTTATCGTTCAGGATAAAACAAAGTGTGACCAAATACGGGAATTCATGACACTTATCTTCCATATTTATTTTACGTGATGCGCTCCTTTTATCTTTCTATCATCCTCTTCTCGCTTTTCTTCAATCACCTCTTTCGCTTTTTCGCGAAGCGCTTCCACGTCCTCAGTATACAGCTCTTTTGCTCTTTTGACTAGATATTCGAGATTATTTCGCTCCACTTCTTCGATCACTTCCGAAAGCAAACAATCAAGCACCGCTCCCATTTTCGGACCAGGCGAAAAACCGAGCTCTTTGATCAGATAATCGCCGTTGATCGCCAACATCTTGACCGAGACCGGATCATTCTGGACCTTGTCAAACATGTACTCGAGATGTCGGAGCTTATAGGGCTTAGCCTTGGGTGTACCCGAGCCGAGCCGATCAGCAATCCGGATATCCATGAGATCTTTCAGATTTTCCCTGCCCACCTTCTTGATCAGCCGTCGCACCGAGGCGGCTGTCACTTCTTCGGCCACATAATAAAACATGTGATTACGGACCAAAAGCGCTACCTTCTCGATATCCACGTTCGCAAACTTGAGACGCCGCATTATTTTCTTGACCAGACGCTCACCGATATACTCATGATTATAAAATGTAGCCTGACCGCCTAGCTCCTTGTAGGCCTCGGGTTTGCCGACGTCATGCAAGAGCGCGGCCATCCGCACCCGCCAATCCGAATTCTGGCAAAATTTGAGCGAGAGCAGATTGTGTTTCAAGACAGCATAAATATGATGATGATTCTGTTTTAGGCCATCGCCAAGCAATAATTCCGGAATGATATATTGCAATAATTTCAGCTTATAGAGCTTCATTAGTCCTTCAAAAGGCTGAGACGAAGAGATTATCTTGATAAGCTCATCCCGGATCCGTTCATTGGCGACAAATTTGATACTGCCTGCCAATTTGCTGATTGCCCGTTCTGTCTTCTCTTCGATCGCAAAACCGAGCTCGGCCGAAAAACGGATTGCTCGAAGCATGCGCAGAGCATCTTCTTTGAAACGATCATTCGGCTCACCGACCGCGCGGATGATACGCTTGCTGATATCTTTCTGGCCACCGAAAAGATCGATAATTTCTTCCTGGCCATCGCGAAAACGGAGAGCCATGGCATTGATCGTAAAGTCACGCCTCTCCAAGTCCTTGTCCAGCTCAGTCTCAAAACGGACTTCATCCGGATGACGACGATCACTATAGCCCTGCTCGCTCCGATAAGTCGTAATCTCGACTACATCCAATACAGAGCCATCTTCTTTCTTGATCGGATATATTACAGTCCCAAAATCATTCTCATATTTCGCTTCCGGAAAAACAGTGAGCAGTTGCTCTGGTCTGGCGATCGTTGCAATATCGTAGTCCTTTGGCTCTTCACCTCGCAAAATATCCCGAACACAACCCCCGACCAAAAAAGCCTCGAAACCGGCTGTTTCGAGTTTGGCTAATATTTCTAATAAATAATCTGGAATTTTTTTCATTGACTATATTTTACTTTTAAAATAATAGCACATCATACTTTTATGTCAAAACCCCAAATAAACAAAAACTCCCTCTCGCTTTTTATCTGACCAGGATAAGAAGGGAGGGAGACGGATCTGGCTCAAAACTGTTTTTTTTACTTAATCTTCTTTGACTTCTGTGGCTATCTTTCAGTGAGCCGACTTACCCGATTCCGAGGGCAATATTTGGCTAGAGCTAAAATCTACCTATGAGTCCAGACAGTCTCGATCGATCAAGGAACATATTTTGCCAGTGTCCGATTAAATTCTTCATTCATAATTAGCTTGTTAATTAATATATGAATCTCCTGCTAGTGGTGAGAAGCAAGTCGCTTTTGCCTGCCTTGACCTGAAGGGCGAAGGTACGCGGTCTACGCTCCAGCTTGCATACGACCTATACCGATCAGGCGAATATTGATCGCTACAGATAACAAGCTCTCCTTCTATCTCCTCCTGGTAGTCCTAGACTACTCAGACTTGCTTTCGATAATATGATAACACAGAACAATTAAATAGATATTAAAAAACAGGGTCCTTGGAGGGACCCTGTGAGATTGCAGGAATTAACGCCTGCGCTTGCGGCCGACTGCGGCCAAACCAGCTAAGCCGGTTCCGAATAAAAGGCATGTTGCCGGCTCAGGCACAGGAGCAGTAGCGCCGTTGTCCACCAGTCGGATACCGGAAACTCTGGCACCCTTGAAAACCCAGCCATCACCGCTATACGAATCAATCCGCAAGGTATTCTGACTCGACAAGCTGGCCAAAACGCTAGCACTGAGCGGCCAAGTATCGACCTGATAGGCGTTGTCTTCGAGATACATGCCATCACCGATGCTGGCATAACCCAGCAGAAAGTCGTTAAGGAACACCCGGGGCTGATAGACGTAGCCGGCGCCCCCCAGAATCACCGAAAAATCGGCTTGCAGCCAGTCCGCAGGCAAAGCGAGCGTAAAAGATGCTCCCTCATGTCGCCACATACCAACAGCCTCGTAGGAATGATAATCGAAATACACTCCGTCCAGACTCGGATCAAAGCCCTCGAAATCTATCACCTGAGGAACTGGCAGGAGCTCTGCTCTGGCCGCTTGACTGAAAACAAAAACGATAGCCGCGACCACCATCACAAACACCAAGATCTTTTTCATTTTACCCTCCAGTAGTTTTGTCCGTTTTGACGGACGGAAAAGAGCTATAATATTAGCAAAATCTGCTAATACTCATTGTGGATAAGACTAACAAAAAAAAGCTCTATTGTCAAGAGCCTATTTTCAAGGTCTATTTTCTGATAAGTCCCGAAATCTCAGATCCTTTTTAAGAATTTCAAAACCATAAAAGCTATCATTCCACCAGTCAGAGCAGTCATAAACTGGGTCCAGCTAAATAATTGCGCTACTTTTGCAGCTAATTCTTGCTTGATAATCAGGTCAGACACCAAATCGATACTAAAATAAAGAAAGGTGAATTTAAGAAAAGCACCCGAAGCCAATCCGATGAAATAAGCATTGACATTGTCACGGATCCGCTGATAGGCAAAATCAAGCGTAATTATCAAGATAACATTCGAAAGCATGATAAAAGGGATTGCCGGAGCTAGTACCGCTGGCAAGAGACCGCCAGCCAAAGCCATCAAGCTTGGCACCAGACAAAGGACCAAAGCGCTCCGGATACCGACCAAAAAAAGAGCAAGGATTAGGATCGCGTTCACGATCGGTCCGCTCGCCCATTGGACATGGACAAACATTGGCACTAGAATCGCCGTCGCCCCCAATCCGACCAAGCTCACAAGCTCAGGCGCAGTAACTCTTTCCAAGGTTCTTTCTTTTGATAATTCCATTTGATTAATATTTAAGCTTTTTCTTATACCCTGTGTGTAGCACCTTATGCTCCGTGTCGTGCCCCTCTTTTTTAAGCCAATCTAAAATCTCGATAACACCCTTATTATCATGCGCTTTTCGAATCTTGAGACCCTTATCATGAACATAAAGAGCGGCCATCCGCTTCTGGCGGATTTCCTGATTGGTGGGAATTGGCTGGCCACCACCCCCGATGCAGCCGCCGGGACAAGCCATGACTTCGATATAATGATAATCCTCAAGACGACTAAGAACCTCTTTTATATGTTTAATCCCATTGATAACCGCCACCCGTAGTTCCGTGCCAGCAATCATTACGGTCGCGTCTTTGAAACCATCTATTCCGCGCACATCCTTAAAATCGATCCGTTTATCACAGAGACTATCTCGGCTATCCTTGCAAGCCAAGAACTGAGCTGTCCGCAAAGCCGATTCCATCACTCCGCCACTCGCGCCATAAATCGCCGCTGCTCCGCTGTATTCCCCGATCGGATCATCCGCTTTTTCTGGTTCGATTTTAGCCAGATCGATCTTATTTTTCTTCATCAGGAATGAGAACTCGCGATTAGTGAGGACGACATCGACCGGATTATTTCCCTCGATGAACATTTCACTCCGACTAGCTTCATATTTCTTGGCTGTACACGGCATGATCGATACGACTCGGATCTTTTTCGGGTCAAGACCCATTTTTTTGGCCCAGTAAGTCTTGATAATACCACCACCATGGATATGAGGCGAACGGGATGTAGTCAGATGCGGAATCAGATCGGGCCGATAAAATTCGACATAATTCACCCAGCCCGGACAGCAAGAAGTCATCATCGGCAAGACGCCCTTATTACCCAGACGCTCGACCAGCTCTCCGGCCTCGACCATGGTCGTCACATCAGCCGCAAAATTCACATCAAAAACGTAAGCAAAACCGAGCCTACGCAAAGCCGCGACTACCTGACCAGTCATATTCTCCCCCGGCTCCAGCCCGAAATCCTCGCCGATACTGACCCGGATCGAAGGCGCGAATTGGACGACTGTCGTATATTCTTTGTCTTTTAATAATTTTTCCACCTCCCCGTAATGAGCCTGCTCCTGAGCAGCTGCCACCGGACAATGCAAAGCGCACTGGCCGCAAAGAATACAATGTTTGGTCTTGTCAGCAGTCGGTACCACTTCTTGCGCTCCGCCCTTGCCTTTCATTTCGAGAAAATCGATACCCTGAAGCTGGCTGCAAGCCTCGATGCAATTACGACAATCGATACATTGACTGCCATCGATCTCCACCGCATTGGCAAATTGGTAGGTCTTGCGTTTCGCCTTGCGATCAACAAAACGATTGAGCTTAAGCTTATATTTGCTCGCGAAATCGAGCAGCTTGCATTCAAAACGCCAAAGGCAACCAGCGCACTTCTCGATATGCTCAGCATAAATAAGCTCGAGATTCATACTCCGAGCTTTCATTACCCGCTCGCTATCTGTCTTTATTTCCATTCCCTCTTCGACCAGAGTCGAACAGCTAGTCGAAAGCGTCTTTCTTCCCTTTATCTCCACTACGCAAACTCGACAATTCGCCTTGGGCGGGAAATCATCGTGCTGACAAAGAGCGGGAATATCGATCCCGATCAGCTTTGCCGCTGCCAATATAGTGGTCCCAGGAGCACAAGCCAAACTCTTTCCGTTTATCTTTATTTTGATCTTTTTTTCCGGCATAGCTTATCTGACCTTTTTTGGCTTTTCCATGAGAGCTGTGATAATAAGCGCCGAAATTGCCATGATCAGGATTACGAAAATTGATTTAAAAACGACATCTTTTGCGATATCGAGCGTGATCAGTTCAAGGATAAAAAGCGCGGAAACAATTGCCACTGCGATCACGATGAACATAGACATGAGTCTAGTGATGTTATTCATAGGAAAAAAGATTTAGCGCAAGCAGTCGCAGACTTCGAAACTGCTCGCGTTCGGAAAGCTGATCTTGTTATCAGGCTGTTCCGATAATACATTATTAATATAAGTCCTGATAGCCACCGGCGCCGAAAGACCGAGGCTACAGAATGAAGTTTCTGATAGATTGTCCAGAATATCACCGCACATTTCCCAATCCGGCGCTGGCGAATAAAGAATCTCGACCAAGCGGATCGTTCCCTCGCGACAAGGCGTACACTGACCACAAGACTGATTACGGAAAAAAAGCGCCCAATGTCGGATCAGATCCATCGGCTTGTGCTTCAGCTGGCTATAGATCGTGATCGTCCCACTGCCCGAAACCGGCTGATCAAGCTGTTTGGAATTGTAGACGGGTCCGCTTGCATCACCGCCAATCTGGACAAAAAAAGCAAAATTCGGATAATTCTTAGTTGCTCGCAAGATTTCTGCAATGCTGGTCTGTTCTGGAAATCGAAAGACCCCCCGATCGAGACAGTCGCCGCCGATCGTCACGAAACGCTGGTTATCAAATCTGTCCTCTGAAACGAGAAAAACATTATAAAAGGTCTCGAGATTATTGACGAGTGTCGGATGCCCCCAGAGACCGCTCGTTGTCGGAAAAGGCGGTCTGAGGCGCGGCTCCACCTTCTCCCCTTCGATATGATTTAGCGCGGCCGTTTCTTCGCCGGCAATATAACCTGCCTTGTGATCCTTCTTGAAAAGCTCGATATCCTCATCTCCGATCAGTTTTCGCAAGCGATACTGATATTCATCATAATACGCCGGATTCATGTAGATGTAAGCCCGCTCGGCACCGAGATATTCTTTGGCCAAACGGATACCAGACAAGGCTTCGCTCATGAAATAATCCAAGATATACTTATCCTTCCTAACCCCTGGCTCACCTTCCGAGAGATTACAAACCACGAATTTGCGCTCATCCTTAGCCGCATTGACCAGCTCCCATTTCTTCGCCACTTCGAAGCAACCGCCTCCCCGACCGAGCAGACCGGCCTTTTTGATCTTTTTGATGATATCCATCATGTCTCCTCCCTGCTTATTTTATAAATTTCTTCTTCATGAGATACTCTGCCAGATCCGCCATGCGACAAGAATAGCCCCACTCATTATCATACCAAGCCACGACTTTCAAAAGATCGCCATCGACTACTTTGGTCGAAGGCAGATCGACGATCGAACTATAAGAATTTCCGATATAATCGCAAGAAACAAGCTCTTCATTAGTAACGGCTAAATAGGGCTTAAGCTTCGCGCTCTTGGCGGCCTTGACAAAAGCCTCATTTACCATCTTTTCATCCACTTTTTTCTTGGTCACGCAGACCATATCGACGAGCGAAGCGACCGGCGTCGGCACACGCACCGCCATACCGTCAAATTTGTCTTTTAACACCGGAATGGTCTTTGTTACCGCTACGGCTGCTCCAGTCGTAGTCGGCACCATGCTCAGAGCGGCAGCGCGAGCGCGTCGAAGATCCTTGTGCGGCGCATCGATCAGGTTCTGATCAGCCGTATAAGAATGGATCGTCGTCATCATTGCTTTCTTGATACCGAAATTTTCTTCGATTACCTTGGTTACCGGAGAAAGACAATTCGTTGTGCAAGAAGCATTGGACAAGATGTGATCGCTTGTCTTGACCACATCTTCATTAACGCCCATCACGATCGTTTTGATATTCTTGCCGCTAGCCGGAGCTGAAATTATCACCTTCTTTGCTCCTGCCTTGAGGTGCTTACCGGCCGTCTCTTCATTACGGAAAAGACCGGTGCACTCTATCACCACATCCACTTCCAGATCCCGCCAAGGGAGCAAGGCTGGATCTTTCTCAGCATAGACCGGAATAGTCTGACCACCGACCAGGAGCGCCTTCTTATTTGATGACACCTTCAGATCGTAAATACCATAACAAGAATCATAACGCAACAAATGAGCCAAAGTTTCAGTGTCTGTCAGATCATTTATAGCCACTATCTTCATTTTAGGATTACCTTTGGCCAGAACTGCCTTTAAGGTAGCTCTACCGATCCGGCCGAAGCCATTGATTGCGATGTTCATACGACGCTTGATTATAGGTTAATAACAGTTTGGATTATTATAGCATTTTTCTTCAAAATTTGAAAACTAGGCTTTATTTTTAAAAACCATCCTTGTCACAATCCGCTAATCAAGTTAAAATGATTGGGATATTCACTAAGCAAGAAAAAGATGCGATGGGGAAAAATCCTATTTTGGTCGGTCAAAGTGATTTTTATTTTGTTTTTTAGCTTTTTTCTGCTGCTCGCTGCAGGCTTCTTTGCCGTCCGCTTCGGCTGGACCGATGTGGCCGGCGAAGAAGACTCTAATTCTCAGCTCTACAACAAACTTGCCGCTGAAATCAATCAGCAAAAGACAATCGCCACCACCTCAGCTATTGCCAATCTGCCCGAAAGCCCTTCGATTTATGGCCCTCACGAATACGAGAACTGGTGCCATCTCTCTTTAACCACCCAAGCTAATCCCTATCATGGAAAAATAATCCGAGATACTTATGAATCCACCCTCTCAGACACCTTGCTCGATAATATGTTACTCGCCTTCCGCTTGCGACTCCAAGACCCTGCTTTTGATCAAGCTTATAAAGATTGTCAGTTCAGCAAAACACCATATGGCCAAGACCCTGGTCTCTTGATCAGCCAGAACGCCAGCTCAACAAATATCTTTAGCTGGCAAAACGGGGAAACCTGGCAAATAATCGAAGAAGCCCTAAAAAAAGACAAGGATATTATCAAACAAGTTTCCGAGCAAACCGGGGTCCAATCCCGGCTTCTGGTTTCTGTTGCCATTGTCGAGCAGCTCCGCCTATTCTACACCCAGCGCGAACTCGTAGAAAAGGTATTCAAGCCCCTAAAGATCCTAGCCAATGCCAACAAGATGGCCTGGGGTATCATGGCCATCAAAGAAAAAACCGCTATCAAAGTCGAAGAAAACCTAAAAGACAAAAAGTCCCCTTTCTACATCGGCACGAGCACCGAAAATCTTCTAGATTATGAGACAAGTGCCGATGTCGCCAAAGAACGCTATGCTCGGCTTACGAATGAGAAAGATCATTACTACTCCTACCTCTATGGCGCCCTCATCATCCGTCAGATCGAAAACCAATGGGAAAAAGCTGGCCACCCGATCAGCTTCCGACCCGAAATCGTCGCTACCATCTTCAATATCGGCTTCACGAATTCAAAGCCAAAAGCAGACCCCAAAGTCGGCGGCTCAACAATCGAAATCGACGGACAAAAATATTTCTTCGGCTCCCTCGCCCATGAATTCTATTACTCCGGCGTGATGGCCGATGTTTTTCTTTACGAATAGATCGCAAAATACGCATTGTTTCTCAAAAATGTTTAAGCCGCCACCAACGTTCGTAAAGACGAGGCATGCCTCGTCTCCACATACGCGGGCAACGAACCAACAGCGATTTATTGTATAAAATTATTTCCAAGCACCAAAACGAAAAACGCAAACAACGAACCTACCAATTTTACAGATAATACAAAAAAACTGCGCCGAAACGCAGTTTTTTTTATATTATTTCAATACTGAATTATTCTCGAGCCACGATAACCGGCCCATTATTTATCTCAGCCGGCGGCACGACCGCAATGATGAAAAAGTTGCTGCGGTAATGGACCTCGGCCCATCTGTCACCCACTTTGACACCACCTTTAGGACCAAAGTTATATCCGCTGATATAGAGGACTCCCATCGTCGTACCAGAACTCTTTACGTATTCTACCCGACGACTGATCTTACTGATACTAGCGGGACCAAAACTCACTTCATTACTCTCTCGGCCATCGACTGTCACCCGGACCTGGCCGTAGTGATAGTTATCCAAGATCTGCACTCTGATCTCTTGTCCTTCTTCACTCGGATAGACACCGAGCATCTTTATTTTTGGCTTGATTGCAGTCTGGTCCGCATCAGCGTATTCGAAGCTCAGCTTGTTAGCTGAATTTGTCAGCGATAAACCATAGCCAACGATACTCAAAATCCTTGTATCCATATCGATTCCAGCCCGGACGATAGTCGGCGCGACCGTCAAAACTTCCTTGCCTACATCAGTCCAATGATCATACTGGACATTGATACCAGCTCGGCTCGCTGCCGCTTCATAAGGCGCGACCAGCTTGATTATCACTTCATTTCCCTCCGGCACGACAGTGTCAGGCACGACGATCTTTTCGTTGACCTTGCCGCTATTAAAAATGATTCGAGTCAGATTAGTAACCGTTCCCATACCAACCGCGCGAATACTCATCTCTTGGCCAGGAACGACTGGCTCCGGTGTAATCGATACGATATCCGGGATGATCTCAAGGGGCAGATAATTTGAATCTGCGCCATTGACCCGCACCCCGATATAGCCATTGACCGCTCCGACGGGGACCTGGACGCTAAGGCCCGTGGCCTTTGTATTACTTTCTTTCGTAAGATCCACCGTCAATCTTTGGCCGATCCCCTGGAAGCTGACACTGCTCTCTCCGCTCGCCGAGCTCAAGCTGATACCTGTCAGACTGATCGTTTCGCCGACTCTGGCAGCTGGGATTATTTCGCCACTCGAGCTCACTGTCCGACTGGCTTTGGCTTTGATATTTGACAAGACGGGCTTGGCCAGATAGCTAAGAGCCGAACTCCGATCCGAAGCTACGCCGTCAGCCACGATATTTATCTCAAACAGATTCTCTTTCTTGGTTGTTGTTACTTCGATTATTTCCAAAGCGCCAGTTTCAACATTTGTCGCTTTTATACTCTCTATGAGACGATTGTCTTGGCTATAGAAATTGACCGTCGGCGTCTTGCCGAAACCGAGACCGCTGATTCGCAGCTTATCACCGACATGTTCATAACCTCGCTGGCTCCAGCTGGTCGAAGTAATGACTGGTTTCAGTTTATAAGCCAACTGATTAGAACGGATGGTCGTTTCCATCCCGTCAACATTCGTGAATGAATTCTGGATCATCAGCTTGCCATTGACTGCTCCAGCTGGCAGACGGAAGCGCAGCTCTTTCAAGGCTGGATCGAATGATAGGGGCTTAACCCAAAGATTTTCCTTTTGGCCGCTAGCATTCAATCTTTCAGCCACCAACTGACTAGCTCCATCCAGTGGAGAAAATCCATTACCGTAGATGATCAGATCCTCGTCCAGACGAATCACCGAAGGATGAAAATCAGTGATTGTCGGCTGGATATTATAATCGAACTGCCCGATAAAGATATCAGAAATATAAACCCGGCCAATACCGGAAAAAGTACCTTGAGGCAGATCAAAATTTATCGTCGAACCGATGATTCCGCGCGGATGGATTTTTAGAGTGCTTACACCGCTCGCATCTGGCTTGTTGTAGGGCAGTTCGATGGTCACATCAGTCTCGTCATAATTCGAGACATTCGTAATACCCAAAACCTTGTTCTTGTCTCCGATCTTGCCGCTAATGCTTTTAGTCGTGATGACATTATCGCTATTTATCAGCTGAACCCCATCGAGATAAAGCGTTGCTCCAGCCGGCATCTTGCCGACCACAAAAGCGAGCAAAGCCTGGCTACTCTCGTTCGGTGTCAGACCGATCAGATATTTTTGCCAGCTAGTGCCGATCATCCTTGCCTCAAAGCCGCTCAAAGGGGAATAATCAGAAGACTTCTGGAGATATGTAATCACTTCGCTCGGCACTGTTGCCCGGGCGTAAAAAACGAGATAATACTTCTTGGAACTATCGACAGAAAAAGAATTATTAGCCGCCTTGCTCGAAAGAATTGCGCTAAAGGCATCGCCGACTTCTCCCTGAGCATCAATCGCGGCGCAATAACTCCCTTGACCCACTGGCGCGTCATAAGCCCGATAATAATCATATTGACGAGAGTCGTTTGTGGCCTGCCAAAAGCCCCAGGCCTCTTTTACATCACCCTCGAAGCTACCACCTTTGACAAGGCTGACTGCAGCCGCCTCGGCTTCTGCTACGGGAAGGACTGGCAGACCCAAGAGGGAAAATACCAGGAGGCAAACTAAAGATTTCTTAAAAATGTTTTTCATATAGTTTTAAATTATCTAATAATAGATAAAATTTCTCTTAAATTTTCTTAAACATAGAATCATATCACATTTTTCACATTATGTCAAGCCTAGGACAAAGCAAGCACAAAAAAAAGACTCTACCGAGTCTTTTTTATCTAAATATTTTATTTTAATCGTTTTTTTAATCCCCTATTAAAAGGCTTTTACCTAAAAATTTACCATTCAAACAATTTACTAGCATTCACTATTGGTTCACAGTCAATTGTCAAAAGTTAATTGTTAAAGGTTAACTGTTAACCCCCTTCTTTTTCCGATTCAGATCAACCTCCACCCGAGCTCTCTGCTCGCCATTCTCAGCGGGAAACTCAACATCGACCGACTGTTTGAGCACATGATGGCCAGTTACGATCCCCTTGCGGCCATCAACATCGACGCGCTGACCGATCGGTGGCATCTTCTTCATACACTCTTCATAGCCCTTCTGCTCATAAGAAAGGCAACACATCAGGCGGCCGCAAACACCGGAAATCCGCTCAGAACCGCGATGAGCGCATTGTTGTAGCTCAGCCATATCAGAGGTAATAGAGATCAGTTCACGCAAGTGGGTGCGACAACAGAGGTTCTTGCCGCAAGCCCCGATATCACCGCAAATACGAGCTTCATCACGGATACCGATCTGTTGGAGACGGATAGTCTTGGAAAAATGCCTGGTCATATCCTTGACCAGCATACGAAAATCCACCCGGCCATCAGCGATAAAGGCAAAAGTCAGCTTCGAGCCATCCAGCGCATAATGGATATCGATAAACTTCATCGGCAGATCATATTTCGTCTTCATCTCTTTGCCATATTCCAAAGCCCTGAGTTTTTCCTCGGCGCCAGGCAGGCGATCGAAGTCATTACTGCTTGCCAGACGCTGCACCGGCCTGATACTGCCTGCTTCCACGGCTTGTCGAAGCTCACCGTCGCTAATGCTTTCCGGCTTCGTGATATCCGCTTCACACACGGCTATGACCTGGCCCAGGTCGTAACCCCCTTCAGTCTCGACCACCACCCGGTCGCCGACTGATACCGCTATATTATCAGCATCGCAAAAAGCCGCCTTATCCCAGCTTACGAATTGTACGGTCGCGATTCTCATCTTAGAGGCTGAATCTTACGAATTTAATCACTTTGGCGTTTCCCAGGACAGCTTCGACTTTCTTCTTGTCTTCCATGATATATTCCTGCTTCATGAGACAGACTTCTTCATAATACTTGGCCACTTTGCCTCCCATAATTTTCTCAATCATCTCTTCCGGCTTGCCTTCCTTGCGCAGTTGTTCAGCATAAATTTCTTTTTCCTTGTCGAGCTCAGCTGCCGGTACCTCTTCCGGATTTATATATTTCGGAGCCGAGGCGGCAATATGCATCGCGATATTCCGAGCTAATTCAGGCTCTATTTTCTGATCAAACTGGACCAAGACACCGATCCGGCCGCCCGCATGGCTATAAGCTGCTACACTGCCTTCTCCAGCGCTGAGAATGGCAAAACCTTTGACTACGAGCTTTTCACCGATAGTCCCAGAGAGAGTGCCGAGAGTTTCAAGAGCGGTTCCGGCTGACATCGGGAGAGACATTAGCTCGTTCATATCAACCGGCTTCTTTGTCTCTATCAAAGTCAAAAGCTCATCGGCGTAATTCTGGAAACGCTCGTTCTTGGCCACGAAATCGGTCTCAGCATTTACCTCGAGGATATAAGCCTCATTGCCATCAGCCGAGAGCTTGACCCGCACGACGCCTTCAGACACTTCACGTTCACCACGCTTGGCCGCCTTGGCGATCCCTTTCTTGCGCAGATACTCGATTGCCTTGTCGATATCACCGCCACTCTCTTCGAGCGCCTTCTTGCAATCGACCATGCCGGCACCGGTCTTTTCCCGGAGCAATTTTATCTTCTCCATATATTTTAAAGCTAGCCCAGACTGGAAAAACCACCAACCCGAGCCTTAGGATTAATTATCTTTTTTTTCCGGCTGAGCTGCCAGCATCGCATCCTTGATGGTCGCCATCAAGAGCTTGATCGTTTTAGTCGCGTCATCATTGGACGGGATCGGATACTTGATATCGGTCGGATTGGTATTAGTGTCACAGATGGCAATAACCGGAATATTGCGCTTCTTCGCTTCGAGGACCGCCGTCTTCTCGACCTTGATATCCCAGACAAAGAGCGCATCCGGGAGCTTATTAAGCTCAGTCAAGCCACCTACTTTGAGCTCCAGCTTTTCGATTTCCTTGGCAAAATCGAGCTGCTCCTTCTTGGTATACTTAGAAAGCATCCCACTCTTCTGGTCAGCCAAGAGATCCTTGTATTTCTTGATCAGTTTCTTGACGATCAAAAAATTGGTAAGCGTACCCCCCATCCACTTTTCCGAGATATACGGCATTCCGATCTCTTTTGCCATGGCCTGTAATGGCTTCTTGACCTGCATCTTGGTGCCGACAAAGAGAATGGTCTTGCCCTCGACCTTCATCTTTTGCATGTAATCAAGCGCCTCGGTAAGTAGCTGCTTAGAGCGGACCAGATCGATGATGTGGACACCGTTCCTTTTGCCAAAAATAAAAGGCGCCATTTTGGGATGCCACTTGCTAGTGCGGTGGCCAAAATGCATGCCTGCTTTGAGCATCTGTTCGATGCTAGGTGTGGTTGACATATTCTTTCCTTTCTTCCTCTACCCTTTTGCCCTAATACTAGGGAAGGAATTTCTTTTTCAGGGTATGAGAGATTATTTTATAAATAAAGACATGACC
>CAZIGB010000008.1:0-21044 GCA_964539005.1 uncultured Gammaproteobacteria bacterium
CTGATCAGTGCCATCCCAGGTCTTTATAAGTAATCCCACCTTGCCGCCATCATCACTCCTTAGCGCTCGGATGTGCCGGATATTGTCACCAGCCGTCGTCAGATCGCCGGATGACTGCTCCGTCCCCCAGCTATCGCCGTCCCAGATCCGGTAATAAACCCGTCGATCGTTCTTGGTATAGAACATCGCTCCCGGGGTCGAGACCGCATCATTGGTAGTGAGCATCATCTCGCTCGAGCTGGCTTTCTGTCCGACCACATCATAAGCCCAGATCGTAAAATAATAATCACTCGACGGATCCAGGTTATTGATAGTCGTCAGAGAGGAAGCATTGAAATTCTTATAGGCCAGATTCGGATCAGTGGTCGAGCTGATCATCGTGCCGGCTTCACCCTGACCTGGGGTCTTGGAATAATAGATCTTATACTCGAGGAAATTATCTTCGATCGTCGGCGCCCCAAAAGCGAGCGTCGCGCTATTCGAAGTCTTGCCGCTCTCGCTCAGCGCGCCTGGCGCGGTCGGAGCGGTCGAATCGATACGGAAATTCGGCACTGTCACGCTATACTTATCCCAGGCCGTGCAGTCGCCATCATCATCGCAAGCCATGACCTGCCACTTGTAACCGCTGCCATGAGCCGGATTATCCGGAATATCGATCACCAGATTCGTCTCATAATAAGACGTGACTGGAGTATCCTCACTGATCGACATAAAAGTGCCGACATTGGAAAGATTGTTGTACCTTGTCCGTATATAGGCTTCAGAGCGAGCAACACTCGACAGGCTGGCTTCATCTAGTGTTGCCTCGAGATAAGAGCCCAGCTCATAGGCGCTGGCATTTATATTCAAGGCCGCGCTATAATCCCGGCTGGCTCGCTTGACACCGTCGACAAAGAGCTTCATCTCTTCTGTTCCTCCGGCTCCGCTATCATAGCTCAGGGTGATATGATGCCAACCCAAAGACAAGGTCGTGGTCGCGATCTGGTCATTGATACCGGCCGCCAACTGCCTATTCTCATCCAATAAGAGACGATAAGCATCATCACCCTTGGCTGCGATCCTGACTGGCACGGAATAAGAAATCAGCAAAAAGCCGTCTCCGCCAGCTACTCCGGCCTGGGTGCTAGCTCCACCCGCGCCGCCTGTTCCCTTCCCAGCCAGATAATCCGGATCGTCATTATTGGCGGCTGACTGGCCGCTGCCTGATTCTGAAGAAGTCGCGATAGCAGTCGCAATGAAGTAAGTCGAACCGCCACCACCACCGCCACCGCAAGTCGCTGCCGTGCCGGCCGATGCGCCACCACCGCCGTAATAACCGCTGCCACCGCCGGCGCCAGCCGCATAGCCAGCCCCCGCAATGGAAGCCCGTCCGCCATCACCGCCATTGGTAACGCCACCATTATTTAGAGATCCATCCGCCCCAGCTGCATTGCGACCATCACCACCTGCTCCGCCAGCGATAGAAGCGCCCGCTGTACCTGGATTAAGCCCGCCTGTGCCAGCTGTCCCGCCGGCCGTAAGGCTTGCGCCACCGCCACCGCCGGCCACGCCAGAAGCACTGCCAGCTAGACCATTGGTCGCGCCGCCATTGCCGCCCGCGCCGCCATCGAGACTGGTCGAATTGTCTCCGCCACCACCGCCACCGCCCGCGCCGACTGCCATCAGAACGACCGAGCCGGTATTGCGCCGGAATTCCGTCCGTCCGCCACCACCACCGCCGCCACCGGAATTAGCGCCATCATAGACACCCGCGCCGCCACCGCCGCCGACATGGACATTGATAGCTTCACCTGGCGTGACTGCCAAGGTCGATTGCGCAAAAGCTCCCCCGGCCCCGGCGCCGCCATCGCTAGCCGCATTACTGCCGCCCGCGCCGCCGCCACCGCCGCCCGCCCAAGCCTTGACTGTCACCCTTGTCACTCCGTCCGGCACCACAAAAGTACTGTTGCCGACAAGCGTATAGACAGTGGTGCTCGAAGTCTCAGCGACCGCCCCATTGAACCAGAGATCGAGTGTCATTGCCCCGCTCAGATCAAGACTATCATTATCACCTATACTGATATAATCATCGATACCATCGAAATATTGTCCCTGATAATAGCGGCTAATGACCTCATTATTGCCATATTGGTCGCCATGATTCGCAAAAGAACTCGAATCAAGATGGATATCCAAAGCGCTGCTCTCATCGATGACATTCTCGGAAAGATGCCAGACTCCGCGATAATTATCCGTCCAGACAGCCGTCGAACTCGATAAGTCCGTCGTCCAAGCCTCATTACCATAATACATATAGAGGATAGTATCCGTTGTCGAAGACAGATCAGTCTTTACCCAGGCCACCAGCTCGCCATCCGTCGGATCATAATATTCGCGCTCAAAAGGCAAAGTGCTTGTCCCGCTCGCGTCGGTAAAGAGGATATCGCGGCCATCCGGACGAGCATAGCTCGCCAAAAGCGGATCGCTCGTCGTCGCCAAGACTGGAAAATCCGCTTCATTCGCGACTATCTGCCCCGCGTTGATCCTGATCCGCTTGCGATACAGCCAATCCTCACCATACCAATCAGCTGGCATTAGTGAGGTCGTGGTCGATATCGCCCAAACCCCGGAAGCGCAGGCGCTATAGGCCGTCCCGCTCGGACAGATAGTGGCCGGAACCGAGCTGGCGCTGAGATAAGTGCCGGTCGCGGTCGTGAGCTGATAATAGAAAGTCAGAAGATCGCCAGCATCCTGATCATGGGCAGAGGCGCGGAGCACGATGCGCGGATCCTCGGTCCAGGCGCCATTCGGAACCAGACTAAAACCATCGCCCTTGTATTGGAAATCAGCCGAGATATTTGCCGGACGAGCATTGGTCTTTATAGTCAGCTCTGTCGCGGAAGCGGTGTTGCCATAAGTATCAAAAGCCCAGATATTGAAGACATAATCCGTGTTCGGAGCAAGTCCGCTAATTGTCGTCGTGGTAGCCGTCCCATAATCCACAAAATCGAGATTCGGATCACGACTCTTGTCAAAAACCGTATCCGAAACGCTCACGCCACTCGTCGCTTGCTTGTAGAATATCTTGTATTCGCTGAAATTGGTATCACTGCTCATGCCCGTCAGATTCAGAGTAACACTGGTAAAAGCCTTGCGATTCAGGGTTAAGGAGCCAGGCGCAAGCGGAGCCAGGGTATCGATCAGCATGAGCCGGGTCTTGGTCGCGATATCAAAAACCCCGTCAGAAAGCACCATACCCAGACAATAAGTATCATTTGCTCCCGGTATATCTTGCTTGGCCAGCCAATCAAAGAAGACATAGTTGGCGCCAGGCGAAGTAATAATCCAGCCGCTCGAAGTGCCGAGCTGATAGGGCTGGCTATTATCGACTTTCGGGTCCCCATAAGTCGCCGTTGTATTAGCATCGGTTTCATCGAGGGTCGGACGGAGACCAGCCGAAAAATCGCAACCCATTCCGGCCGAATAGAAAAATTTAGCCTTGAGAGTATCATCATTATCCGGATCATCGACCAGAATGACCGTATCCATTGTCCCGCTCCCGTCCGTCTTCTGCGTTGCATTGACGATACTGCCCGTCGGCGGATTCATAGAGCTGGTGGTAGAAGCGATCAGCTCGACTGTTGCCGTTGCCTTGTTTCCCGCCAGATCATAAGCCCAGATATTGATAACATAGCCGGTATTGGAAGAGAGGTTTGGAATCGTAGTCGTTGATCGGCCATTATAATCGATATAAGCCAGATTGGCGTCGACAAGCTCGTTATCCGTCTCTGTCACACCTACGCTAGCTCGCTTATAAAATATCCGATAACGGGAAAAATTTGTCTCGGTCGAAGCCGCCCCGAAGCTGACCGTGATCGAAGTCGGTGTCGAAGTCGAGAAAGAGAGATTCCCTGGCGGCGTTGGTGGCGTGCTATCAATATAGAAATTTGGAATGGTCCCGAAACTGGTCCAGGTCGAACAATAAGAATCATCGTCACAGGCCATAGTCCTCCATTTGTAGCCAATAGCTGAATCAGGCACCGAAGAGATAGTCGTGGTCGCGTTGAAAGCCGTGCTACGGTAATCGCCAGCCGGAGAACTAACAAACCAGACCTTGGAGGCGCAAGCTGCAAAAGCCGTCCCACTCGGGCAAGCTCCTCCCGGCGGAGTCGTAGTTCCGACATAAGTCGAAGAGGCCTGAACGAATTCATAATAGAGAGTCAGCAACTCCCCGAGATTCGGATCAAGCGCCCGAGCATTGAGACGGATATTGCTTTCTTTTATCCAGGTCCGATTGGCGATGCTAGTGGCATCACTATCGCGGTATTGACCAAGCGAAGTGGGGCTGTTCGGGACAGTATTAGCTGCGGCAGTTGTCAAAACCGGATAGGAATCAGGCAAATAATCAGCGAATTCCGCGCCATTACCCTCGACCATCCGGAAACAATAAGCTGAGCTCGAAGTGGCTGACTTGTTATAGATCGCCCAATCCCATTCACCATATTGCCCCATCAAGACTCCGCGCGGATTGCTGGCTGAAAGATTAGTTTCTTCATAAGACTGGGCGGCCGTAGTCGAGGACAAGAGCATCGAAGATAAGCTTGTCCCGTCTTGGGGACCAGGATTATTATAACCGACCCAAGCGACCGAAGCAGCCAGACTGCCCACATCTTGCCAATTTGACAAAGCAGCACAATCCGTCCCTTCAGCGAATTGAAGCTTAAAGGTCTGAGTGTTGGTCGCCATATCCTCACCGCTCACACCGACATTCATCCTGAGACGCAGAATATCACCGAGATTCGAACCACTAGTCGAGGCTTTTTCAGCCGCCAAGGGCAAAGCGGGAATTGCTGAATCAGCATTAGCAAACCAGCGCCAATTAGTCGCGGTAAAACTGGAAGGCGGCGCATCCCACTGATAAGTATAACGGAGCGAGGTGTTCATTTTGGCCCCCACTGAATCGTCATCGGCATTATAATTCGAATAACAAGCGTAATAATTGCGCTTATCAATCACATTGATGACCGTTTTGACATCGCGATAATATTCAGAAAAGCTGTTCTGCAGACCGCTCCGATGGCTAAAATCGTCTACGCAAGCCGGACTGGCATCCGAAAGGCCGGAGCCGAGCAAGAACCAGGTATCCGGCACATCTCCATCACTGTCCGAAATAAGGTAAGAAGACAAAAGCGCGCCGGCCCGTATGGTTTTTTGCCCTCTGAGCTCAGGGAAAACCGCCTTGATCGCGCCTGATTCATCTGACTGGGCATTAGCGCTAGCCAAGGATTGGCCGCCATAGAGATCGAGGCTCGAAAGATAACCGTCGGTCTCCGAATTGTAGGTATACGTGATCATGAGCTCAGCCGAAATACCGCCGATATTGGCTGAGTCATTGGTCGCGTTCAGAATGACCTGCTTCAGAGTCTCTGCATTGGCTGTCTCGAGCTCGCTATAATCACTCTCGGGAATTATATGGATGAGATTGAAGCTCGGCTTGATAGCGGTATCACCGGCATTGAAATTATAGACATAATTGCCCGACTGATCATTGTTTCCGATCTTACTAGAAATCGTCAGGCTCCGAGCGGCAGCTTCACGATTGTTTGAAATGATCCGGAACCAAGCCTTCTTGATATCAACTACGCCATAGCCAGAACCATTTTCCGGGAAATAAACATCAACACTGCCGCTTGCCAAGCTCACACTCTGTCCACTAGTAACTATACCGAGCGGATATGAGACGGTCCGAGTCTTTATGGCGGCTGAACGAGGCGCCGTATAAGTATCAAAGACTTCGCCTCCCATCAGATAATAGAGAGCGGTCCCCGGACTCTCGGCGCGGAACTCGAGCGACTGATCCGTATTCTCCGAAAAACCGTTCACGGCTGTAAATATCATTGCCAGCGGATTGCTCTGCTCACCGCCTTTTGCCGCTTCATGGACATAGGTATCGCTGTCGATATTAGTCCCTTCGATATTCAGATTGATAAGCAGGTCATTGGCTGCATGCCCATCGTTAGCCAGATAAGTCTGGAACCAATGGGAAAGACGATCAGACCTTTCCGGAGCGATGACATTGTAGAAAAAGAGCGGACAATTCGAATCACGGACACAATCATCGCTCTGGCTATTGCGCCGGCTACCGCTATCGCCCGCTCCGTTTGAAGCCAGCGGATAGACGACTGTATTGGTAATATTATCCGAATTATCATCATCAAAGGCGTAAGTCAGGACAAGAGTGGCCTTGGCATTAGCGATCGAAGTCGTGGCTGCGCCAGTCTCGAGGCGATAAGCGACCTGAGCTTCGAGCTCTGCTCCTTCGCCGAGATAGGCCATGAGATCTGCTTCCTCCGAGACATCAAAAAGGAGACGGACCTGATTCGATTCTTCTTCATCAAAGACCAAGGTGGAATCATCATCCAGAAGTACCCGGCCGCTCCCAGCCAAGGCGCTGGCCGTACAAGGCTCGATACAGGCATCAAAAGAAAGATTGTAACCGTTGTAATCACCTGCATTAATATCATAGGCTTCGAACTGGGATTCAAAAATGATATAGGCGTCCCTGATCTCCACTTGCTTTTCCGCCAATTCCAAAGGAAAGGTAGCAAAACTATGATCCGTATCGCTCAAGCGGCCAGCGCTGCCATTGGCCGAATAAGTGCCGGCCGCGAACATGACACTCCGCGCTCGAGCATGAGGAGCCTGAGCGGTCATGACCTGGATTTCGGTCGCCGCTGCTTTGTTGCCTGCCAGATCATAGGCCCAGATATTTACGACATAGCCCGTATAAGCCTCGAGGCCACTGATCAAGGTCGTAGTAGCCCCACTATAATCGATCTGACCCAGATTCGGATCATTATGCTCGTTGTCGCTTGGCGTTACGCCGGCCAAGCCTTTCTTGTAAAATATCTTGTAATAAGCAAAATTCGCTTCGGTCGAAGTAGCGCCAAAATTCAAGCGGAGCGAAGTCGGCGTCGTTGTGGCCAATGTCAGGTTGCCCGGAGCCGTAGGCAAGCTAGTATCGATCCGGAAATTCGGCAAAATCGGATTGAAGCTGCTCCAGGCCGAGCACCTGAGAGAAAGATTGCAAGCCATCACCTGCCACTTGTAGCCCAAGCTCAGATCCGAGATCGAGCCCCGATCAGGCAGACTGCTCACATTTATACGACCATAAGCATTCGGGGCCGATTCTTCCTGGCTGATCTGCATGAAGGAAGCGACATCTTTCTGATTGTTATACTGGGTCAGGAGCCAATCATCCGATCGGACAACCCGCGAGATCCTGGCTTCATCCAAGGTACCGTCCCACTGATAATCATTATTCACTGCCCGACTGCCAAAACTGGTGCTATTCGGCGTACCCATATCGACCATCGTCAGCGTCCGGGCTGTGCTTCCGCTAAGAACTCCGTCGATATAGATCTTCCAAAAAGCGCCATCAATCGTCCAGGCGATATGGTGCCACTCATTAGAAGCAGGCGCAAAATTAGTCGTAGCATCATTCGCATTGATATTATTGATGTCATTATAAACCCGGAAACCATTAGTCGTCCCAGAATAATAGAGATAAGCCCGATCATTATTGGTGCGATAGAAGCTGATGATGGCCTGATTCGCTGTCGCGCGATTATCGGTCTCTATCCAGGCCTCAGCCGTGATATTGGTCAGGGCATTGAGACTGGCCGAAGCGGCAAAGTCGACCTGATTGGCCGAGGCAGTCCCGCCGTATTCATCCCCACCGTCGATCTGGCCGCTCGCCGCCTGGTTTGTCAAGCTTACCAAGCTGGAATTGTTCCGATAAGCCGTAGAGTCAGTCAGTTGACCGCTTGCTTCTTCCATGTGCTGGACCATTACATAATCATTGTCCCAGACCCCGGTCGTGCTTGAATTATCATTTGTCAGAAGAGGGTTGGAATAATAGATATAAAAATCCTTATTGCTCGTCGAAGCAAGATCGGTCTTTATCCAGAGGACGACTTGGCCGGTCGCCGGATCATAGTATTCTCGCTCAAAAACGAGCGGAGTCACAGCATCCGAATCAGTAACCGCGATATCTGCGCCAGTCGAAGAAGCCATGTGCCCGCCATATGAGCTGAATGACATAGCCCGGTCGGTCGTGGTGGCCAGGAGCGGAAAAGAGCTCAAAGAGCCAGCCACTTTATTGGCATTGACTGTTATCTTTTTGCGATACTTATAATCCTCAGAATACCAATCGGTCGAGGTAGCATAGACAGTCCAGACCTTGCTCGTACAATCGCCATAAGTGGTGCCGCTCGAGCAAGCTCCGACTGGCACGCTAGTCGCGGTCGTAAAATCCCGGCTCTCGTTCACCAGCTCAAAATAGAAATCAACCGCCGTGGTAGCTGAGGAAAGATCGCTCGCCATCGCCAAGAGATTGATCTCAGACTCATCTGTCCATGAGCTGTTCACGAGATTGGTCGTCAGATCAGATTTGAGCTGACTCTGCGTAGCCGCGGAAAGCGGAGCTGAAGTATGGATCGTTATCGGAGTCGCGCTGGCTTTTTGGCCGGCATTATCATAAGCCCAAATATTGAAAGTATAATCCGTCTCTGGATCGAGACCATTAACCGTCGTAAAGAGGTTGCCATCATAATCTATCGACAAGAGATTCGGATCGATGTGTTCCATATCCGTCTCGCTCGGACTCGCTGTTCCCTCCTTATAATAGACCCGGTAACGATCAAAATTTATCTCGTAGCTCGCGGAGCCAAAATTGAGAGCAACCGTCGAACCGCCAACATTCCTTTGGGACAGATTTCCAGGCTTAGTCGGCGCATTAGCATCGAGCTTGAAATTCGGGAAACTAGTGTCATAAGAACGCCATTCCGAATATGTTCCCCGCTCATCAAAGACTATCACCTGCCATTTGTAGCCGCTGGCTGAGTCCGGCACATCCGGAACGCTGAGCGTAGTCGAGGCGCGGGAAGCGGTAGTCGAGGCGCTCATTTTCCAGATCTTGGTCGAACAATCAGCAAAGGCGACTCCGCTCACGCACGAAGAAGATGGCTCGCTAGTCGCTGTCGAGAAGCTGGTCCCATCGACCACAAGTTGATAATAGAAATAGAGACTCGCCGAAGAGACCCGGCTCACGCTCGATCCCTTGAGCTTGACAAGCGAAGTCCGGGACCATTCGCCATTCGCGATCGGCACATCGCTTGATTCGAGCTGGGCGTCAGCCGAGACAGTGAGCGGAGCGTACTTAGTCGGACTAAAAGCGGCTATACTCACCTCATCAGCGACCTGGGTCGTATTAACAAGCTCAGTCGCATCCAGATCGATCGGATAGCCGCTAGCCGGAACATAGGCTTTGGCAAAGATGTTTTCCGCCAGTTCATCGAGGTTGTCATAAGAAGTGCGGTTCAGCACCGGAATACTGTTCCAAGACCAGCCACTCGGCACAGTCGTATTATTGACCTGGAGCCTGGCGTCATAGCCCGAATTAGCCACCGCGATATCATTGATAAAAGAAGCAAAAATCATCTGCTCGCCAGAGTAGAGCGGCGTGTAATTGCCGCTTGTATTTAAATTTCCCACTTCCGTCCAAGTCGGGCTGGTGGCTAGGCCCGTATTGATATTAGCGTAATAAGTCTTGTAACTCTCAAAAGCGGAAAGATTGAGAGCAAAAACGCGCGATTTGAGCTGGACATTCTCGGCTCCGCCCGTCCCATTATCCATCGAACGGAGACTCATAACCGTATTGGTCGCGACATTATCAAAAGGCCGGATCAGAGTATAGGGCACGACTTCATTAGTATTCTCCCCCTCCTTGGACATGCCCATGGAGGCAGCGGTACCATTATATATCTCACCCATATAGACCTTGCCCGTATTATCGACCTGAACTTCTTCCATGGCAAAGACCAGCCAATCCTTGAGGCCATCAGCTATATCTAGAGTCACATTTGCCCGCTGGACCATAGCACCAGTATGGGTAGTAGGGGTCGAATTGAGTGCGTATTTCCAGTCACTTGTCGTCAGATCAGAGATGTTGATAGCGACGATCTGGGCGTTCAGCGCATAGGAAGTGCCAGAATTAGTCCGATAGCGCAAGATCACATCGACTGGCGTCGAAGGCTGATCATAGACATCGAACCAGCTGATCTGGGTAGCGTCATTAGCTGTCCCTGGCGCTTCGACAAATCCGGTGAACATCGAAGTTTCACCGAAGAGAATCTCAAAATCCGTACTGACCCCAGTGCCATTACCAGCAAATCCAGCGCTGACATAGATAAAGTATTTCTCTCCAGCCACAAAGCTGGTCGAAGTCGCCGAGACGACATTAGTCCAATTGACCGTATCCGTCGTCCCAGCTGTCACACCTATCTCCTGAGCAAGCACAGTCGAGACTTCGGCGTCTGATGCGATCTGCCAAGCCCGCTGTTCACGGAAATACTCCACCCCCTGGCTCATGACCAAACCTGGTCCGATCGTATAAAACTCGGGCGAGATATCCGGAGCATCGAAGGTGTAGCGCAAGACATAGTCTTGTCCGGCTTTCCAGTCTACGTCCCAGCTCAGAACTTTTTCCTCACCAAGGACAGACTCGCTGGCCCCGCCAGCATACATGATCTCGAATTCCTTGGGCAGATAATCAGCAAATACGCCCTGGATGTCCTCATTCGCCCGAATCTTGAGCTCCATGCCATAAGAACTCCAAGGATAGATCCGTGTCGGACCGCTGCGCTGGATATCAAAAGGCACATAGCTCCGGACTTCGATCGTATCGCTGATCTCGGAAAGGCCATTCTCAGTCTCCGCCCGCAAAGTGATGTCATAATAGCCCTCATCAGACAGCTGATAATGAGCAAAGAAATCCGGCTCATCCAGGACATTATTCGGCGCACAATCCGGATTCAAGCTGATAAGACCATTGTAATTCGACAGATAATCGATATCGCCGTCCGGCCGCCGGATCTCAAGCTCGATGTATTCCGGGGCGCAGACCGAAAAACCGAGCTCATCAAGCACGGCCATCTGGAGGTAAGCTTCCTCGCCAGGCAGATAGATCGATTTGTCAGCGTTGAGAGCCAGGACTCCCCAAGAAAATTCTTGAGAGGACTCGAACACCCCGTCTTTGTCTTCGATGGTCAAGAGCAAGGTAAAACGACCCGGCTTGAAACTGCGTTCCTTCTTGGGAATACTCACCTCGAATTCTCCATTCTCGATATAGCGGACCGCCGAAGCTGGCAGCTCGCTCTCTTGGCCGGAAGCATCGCGCAGGATCGCCCGGAAACCGAGACTGGAATAACGGTCCTTAAAGAGCGAGAGGAAAGAAGCGAATAGATCCCCGATCAGTCCTTTCTTCTCCCGGAAACGGAAATTGAATTCTGGTTTTTCTAAAGCCTTGAAATCACGCTTCGCCGAAACGAGCTCTAATTCGAAATCTTCCTGGCTGATGTCGATCGGATCAACCGGCTCGCTCTCTAGCTCTTCTGCCATAGGTTCTGGCTCGCTCGCAAACATTCCTTCTAGCCAGATAGCATCGACGAATAAGCTCGGCAGATTATCCTTGTCCGGCAAGATCTGGCTCGCATAACGGACCCGGATCTCCAGACCGGAAATCTGCTTATCATCCAGCTCAGCTGGCAAGCTGAAACGGAAATAATCGCCATTTTCGCTATTTGATGCCTGCGTATCGATCGCTATCCTTTCCAGGCGCTCAAATATCCGCTCGCCTTGCTCGGGCTTTAGCGAATAAGCCACTTCCAAAATATCGCCCGGATTAGCCGAAAGAGCCGCTAAAGACAGTCTTAGATTTATAGCTTCAAAATCCTGATTCTCATAATCTGGCGGCAAGCTAAAATTATTGAAAAAGATGTCTTTTTGGAAAAGCGGCATCTGTTCGGCCTCACCATCATTAGCGATCGCTTCGCCCGGATCAAGCACCTTCAGGTTCGGCTGCTGACCGAGCCAGGATCTGAATCTGGTCCAGGAACGATCCAAAAACGAAAGAGGGCCATTATCTTCGCTCTCGACCGCCGATTCCTCAGCTGGCTGGCTTACCTCTTCTCCTTCCGGAATAGACAGATCCGATCCAGAAGGCGCCTCTTTCGGACCGATTTCGATATCATCAGATTCAGTCTCTGTCCCTGGATCTATTTCAATCTCTTCAGGTGAATCAGAAATTGGCAAAGCTGGCTCGCTAAGCTTCGAAGAAACAGGTTCAGATGTTTCTGTCGTTTTTAAATCTCCCGTTTCAGATTCAGCTTGAGCTGGCATCTCTTCCACGACCGGCTCTTCTTTGATCAATTGACTACTATCACTTGGTCGAGACTTCGGCTGAGACTTTACTCTTTCCCAGCTCAGATGCAAAGAATTTTCCTGGTTGAATTCGCTAAAATCGGCTGTCGCTCCCAAATCCTGATAAAAAGCGCCAGCCACACCCTCCCAATAAGGCTGATTATTGTCATCCGCAAAGCGGAAAGACGAAGGAAAAAGATTGACCTGACTGATAAAGGCTTCCGCAAAATCAAAACGACCGCCTCGAAATACGAAAACGGCCATAAGTAAGACAAAAACTAAGCTAAGCCTAACAAAAAAACCAGAAAAGATTTTTTTCTTTTTCTTTAGCATTGGGGATGCCTGTCCACTCGGGACAAAACGGTACTAAAACCGAATAAACACACGGTTTTATCCGTGTGGAAAAATACTGAATTATGATTAAATTATAACACAGAATATCAAAAGAAAGCAAACGGAAATGACAGTTAACAATTAACTATTGACTATTAACAATTAACACCATGTTCTTTCCTAAAAATCATTCTTCATCAAACAAAAAAAGACCAGAGGTCTTTAAAATTCAAAAGTCAATTGTCAAACCTGCCTGCCAGCAGGCAGGAGTCAATTGTCAACCTTGGTCACATAGGCTGAATTAACCCAGGCATTGTCCTGGCCAGCCCATTCAATCCGATACCAATCTCCTTTTTCTTCGAGTAGCACCTGCTCACTGCCCTCCGGCGCTTCTCCGATCAGCTCAAAATTGCGACCCGGCCCTTTGCGGACATTGAGCGGCTGCCCGATATCGCTATTAACCTTGAGATATTGGATATTTTTTGTCTCGTCTTTTTTCTCTTCCCCACTTTTTTCAGTAGTCTCTTCTTCCTCTGTTAAAGAAGTAGGAACGACTGGCTCAGTCTCCTCGGATTCAGTCGACCGTGCCGCTTCTGTTTCTTCTTGATCCTTGGATCCGGATAGGGGCATAGACGATTCCGAGCCTGGCTCTAGCTGATCGCTAAAAAACTTATCCGAAACCGTTCCCCAGACCATCCAGATGCCAAAGACCAGCGCCACTAGCAGGATTGGATAAAGGATCAGATGTTTGAGAAAATTCAGTAGGCTCGACAAGGAACGCTGACCCGTCTGGATCTTTTGCTCGAAGCTATGAGAATTAGCATCGCAAGCGATCAGAGGATCACTTTTCTCCCAAGAATTATCATAGTTACGCAGAGCCAATCCGAGGGCCGCGGCAAAAGTCGCTCCTGTATCATCAGCAAAACCTCTTGCTCTCTGTCCGGAGAAACTGATATTCGGAATCAAGGCTGAAAGATAATCAGTCAGACCAGGAATCAAAGCGCCATCACCGCAAATAAAGAGCTCCTCAACCTCGAGATTTGCTCCCCGGTCACGACTAGAGCCTTCGACAGAGCGGCCGCTAGCCCTTTCTAAACCCTTCTTGATGCCGAGCGCCAAAGCCGTCAATTCTTCACATTTTTCCCCAGGCCGGATCCCTCTTTCTTCGAGAAAGACATGAGCTGGCTCATAAGAACCATCAAAATCACTGGCGATAAGATCGAGTCCGATCGACCAAGTCTCGAGATAGGACAGTCCGTTTTCTGAAAATAGAGCCAGCTGGGATTTTTTTTCATCCAGACGCAAAAAACCGACCGGACTAGCTTGTCTTTCTTCGAAAAAACCCCGATAAACCGCCAGAGGATAAGCATCGAAATAATCAACCTTGAGGCCACAAGACGAAAAAAGGGCTTGCCAGTTATCCAGGTCACCACGCGAAGCAGCCATGATAACCACCTCTGAAAGCTGTGAGTAGCCCGGTCCTTGTCTAGTATCAGTAACTCGAAAAGAATAATCTCCCTTTCCTTCAAAAAAAATCGATTTTTCCCGAAACTCCTTATCAACGACCTGTTTTATGCCTTTATTCGCACTGAGCTCTGCCCGGAAGGTCTTAAGCCAAACCAGCTCATCCGGCAAAGCAAAATGGACCGAACGGTTGCGAACTGCCTGAGGCTTGGCACCGGACAAGGCCCCCCGCAAGGCTCGAGCCAAGGACTTGGGGTCCTGGATCTGCCCATTGATAATAATGCCTGGCTCCAAACGGATCTCATTGGCTCCAGTCACCCGCCATTCATCTTTCTCCACGACAATCTCGATCACGCGGATCACACTATCGCTGATTTCTACCCCCAAGCTCCGTTTTGTTTTCTTGAAAAATGCCATAATTCAAAAATTTCGGCTGATTGCATTATAACATATTCAGACCAGAAATACGAATACAGGGAAATCAAGCATCCCATTTCTGGGGAAACAACATGCAAAAAAGACAGACCAGACGACCTGATTCGAAAAATAATGAAAAATCGGGTTTTTTTATTGCCTTAAAAAAATATCTTTGATATAATTTTAGATATGCTAAAGATAAAGAAACATGGGGTTATCCTCAGACCGACGAGAAAGCCCTTCGAAGACAAATGCGTCTTCAATCCAGCCATCTACCAAGAGGGTGAAACTGTCCACCTGCTCTATCGAGCCATGGCCAAAGACTTTGTCTCGACCATCGGTTATGCGCGCCTGGATGGACCGACCAAAGTGGTCGAACGCCTAGATGAGCCGCTATATGCGCCTCGCTTCCGCTATGAGAGCAAAGGCATCGAAGACCCGAGCCTGGTCCGGATCGGGGATAATTTTTATATGACCTATGTTGCTCATGATGGTCGGAATGCGGTCATTGCCTATATGTACGGCCCGGATCTCATGAAAATGAAGCGGGGCGGCATCATCAGCACCAGAATAAGTTATCGCAAAGCGGCCAAGCTTTTCAATTTTAACCAGCTTAAAGATGAATACTATCTATATGCCAGCTTTTATGAAAAATACGGCCACAAGAATATCCTGGTCTGGGAAAAGGATGGCGAGCTCTTTCCAGAAAAGATAAAAGGCCGTTTCGCCATGCTCCACCGCATCCTGCCTGATATCCAGCTCGCTTATTTCAAAGACTTCAGCGAGCTCAAACAGAAAAAATACTGGGAAGATCATATCAAGAATCTCTCTAAGCACGTTGTCCTAGAGGGACGTTTCGGTTTTCAGACCAGACATATCGGCGGCGGCGCTCCACCGATCAAGACCAAACAGGGCTGGTTGCTCATCAATCATAGCGTCGAACAGCTGAACAAAGGTCGGGTCTATTATGCCACGGCTGCCTTGCTCGAGCTCGACAATCCGCTCAAGGTGATTGCCGAGCTTCCTTATCCGCTCATCTCGCCCGAAGAAGACTACGAGATGGAAGGCCATGTCAACAATGTCATCTTCCCGACCGGCACCGCAATATTCAACGGCAAGCTCTATATCTATTATGGGACTTCTGATTCCTATGTGGCTGTAGCCAGTCTTGACTTGGACGAGCTTCTCAAAGAACTGCTCAAAAACAAAAACAAGAAGCATTGATCGATAATCCTTAGCTAACATCATCGAATTGCCCGAAAAGACACGCAATTCTTGCCGACCATATGTCCAAGCAAAAAAAGCCGAGTATCCTCTATCTCTCCTCTTTTCCGCCGCGTGAATGCGGCATTGCCACCTTTACCGAAGACTTGACCAATGCTATGGACAAGGAGTTCAGCTCCCAAGTCAAGAGCCGCATCATGGCTATCAACAATGACGATTCTCTCGAATGCCACTATCCTCGCAAGGTTTCCAAACAGATCCATGAGAGCGAGATGGAAGAATACATCAATCGGGCTTATGAGATCAATCGCTCGCCCGATATCAAGCTCGTCAATATCCAGCACGAATACGGCCTTTTCGGTGGCGAGCAAGGCGAATATCTCCTGCCCTTCCTCGAACTCCTGACCAAACCGGTCATCATCACCATGCACACCGTCCTCCCCAAGCCGGACGACAAGATGAAAAAGATCGGCCACCTGATCGCCGAGAAATCATTCGGCACCGTCGTCATGAACAAGGGTGCCAAGGAAATCTTGGTCGAGAAATACGGTATCAAGCGGAGCAAGATCTATGTCATTCCGCACGGCGTCCACCACATCGCCTTCCCCTCGACCAAGCGGACCAAGGAGCGTCTCGGCTTCAGCGGCCACACCATCCTCAGTACTTTCGGCATGATTTCCCGCGACAAAGGCATAGAATACGCGATCGAAGCTCTGCCTGAAGTAGTCAAACAGCACCCAGATGTACTCTATCTGATCATCGGTGCTACTCATCCGGTTGTCAAGCGCGAAGAAGGCGAAAGCTATCGCAATTCCCTCAAGCGTCTGGTCAAGAAACGCAAACTCGAAAACCATGTCCGCTTTATAGATCGCTATCTCTCTCTCCCGGAGCTGATCGACTACCTGAAAGCGACTGATATCTACGTCTATCCCATGCTCTCAAAAGAGCAGGCTTCAAGCGGCTCCCTCTCCTATGCCATGTCTTGCGCCTGCCCGATCATCGCCACGGCCAGCCAATACGCCAAAAGCGTCATCAATCATGAAAGAGGTCGGCTAGTGAGATTCCGCAACAGCAAGGACATCGAAAAAAATCTGCTCGAAATCCTGCCCGACAAGAAGCTCATCAAGGAGATGAAGAAGAACAACTACTTCTATACCCGCCACATGACCTGGCAGAATGTCGCGCTCTCCTACTTCAAGCTCTTCAATCAATACGCCAAGATCGTTCCCCGCGATGCCACCGCCCTGCCACCGCTGAAGCTCGATTATATCCGCAACCTGACTGACAAATTCGGCATGATCCAATTCGCCAATCACACTAAACCCGACGTCTATTCCGGCTATTGTGTGGATGATAACGCCCGCGCCCTGATCGGCTGCGTCGAACATTACGAAAGGCGCAAACACCAGAGCACCCAGAAGCTGATCGACATCTACCTCGATTTTTTAGACTTTACCCAGAAATCAAACGGCCGTTTCCAAAACTTTGTCTCCTACCAGAAAACTTTCAATGACGTGAATGAAAGCGAGGATTCCTTTGGCCGGGCCATCTGGGCCCTTGGACGCACTATCGCCAGCCGCCGCCTGCCCCAGAATCAGAAAAACCATGCTCTCCGCCTCTTGCGCAATGCCTACGCCAATATCCCTTCCCTCGGCTCGATCCGAGCGATCGCCTTCACTATCATCGGCCTCTCCTATATTGCCAATCACGAAGAATTCAAAGACGCAAAAAAAACCATTACCGAGCTGTCCGATTATTTGCTCGAACGCTTCCGGGCGACCAGCTCAGAACAGAAAAACGGCTGGACCTGGTTCGAAAATTCACTTACTTATTCCAATTACAAGATACCGGAAAGTCTCCTTAGGGCCTACCAAGTGACCGGCAACAAAGAGTACCGGCAAATTGCCGAAAAGAGCCTGCATTTCCTGATGAAAGTCACCTTTGAAAAAGCAGAGCATTTCTCACCCATCGGCCAAGACGGCTGGTATTACCGTAATGGCAAACGCGCCTATTTCGACCAACAGCCGGAAGACGCCGCCTCCGCCACCGAAGCCTTGGTCCAAGCCTATCTCGTAACTGATAAGAAAGTCTACAAAGACAAAGCCGAACTCGCTTTCCGCTGGTTCCTCGGCAAAAATCACCTCAATCAGATGGTTTATGACGAAGCAACCGGGGGTTGCTATGACGGCCTCGGACGCTTCTCTATCAATTTCAACCAAGGCGCTGAATCATCCCTCTCCTATTTCCTAGCCCGTCTATCGATAGATAAGCTTGGACTTTAACTAATATAAAACTTCCACTTCTAGAGCCTTCTCTCTCATTTGTCATCTCGACGAACGAAGTGAGGACAGAGTGCCCTTGGGGGTAGAGATCTATAATACGCCTTTATTTTTCGACATATTACAGATCTCTCGCTACCGCTCGAGATGACAAGAAAAAAATGAAATTCCTAAAACACTTTTATTACCAAAACTTTTGCAACAAGATCATAAAAAACAACCTAGATTACGAAAGAGAGAAATACGAAGATAGAAATGTCCTCGAAGCGATTATCTTTCCTTATATCCTAGCCGAATACAATCCCAAAAAGATTCTTGACATCGGCCGCGAAGACTATCAATCCTTCTATAACGAATTCTTCAAAGGCCGTGAACTCTGGACCATGGACATGGATCCGGAAAGAGAAGAATTCGGCCAGCCTGACCACCACATCATTGATAATGCCAGCAATCTAAAGGCTCATTTCAAAGATAATTATTTCGACTTTATCCTCATGAACGGTGTCTTTGGCTGGGGCCTGAATACCGAGACCGACATTCAGAAATGCTTCGATGAACTCTACGACATCCTCGCTCCCGGCGGAATCTTTATCATGGGCTACAATGAGGAAGTCTTCTATCTCGACAAGATCCAAGGCTTGAATAAGTTAAGGCACATCGAGTTCCCTCCTCTGCGCACGCACCGTTTTACCTGTATAAACGGCAATCATACTTATCGATTCTATAAAAAATAAATTTGAAATTTACAATTCACAATTTACAATTTGAAAATTCTATTTGAAAATTAAAAATTTCAAATTGAAAATTGAAAATTAACTATCTTCTCCATGCCCAAAGACAATAAAAAAATCAAACAAGCTTATGACGTAGCCGTGAAAGTCCTCGATTCTTGCGTACGCGAAGAAGGCCTTTTTGCCTCTGGCCTTTCTGGCGGTTATGAAGCGATCTGGGCCCGCGATGCCGTCATTACTACCTTTGGAGCCAGTCTGGTCGAAAACCGTTTCAAGCTGCCGATCGCCCGCAGCCTGGCAACGCTTGCCAAATGGCAGACCAAGAACGGCCAGATCCCGAACTGTGTCGGTTCTTATAACAAAGACCGCCGTTCGGACAAGACTTACAATACGATCGATTCCAGTCTCTGGTACATCATTGGCCACTACATCTACGCCCGCGCCTATGATAATCACGGCCTGATGGATAAATACAAGAATTCGATCGCCCGCGCCCTGGTCTGGCTCCGCTACCAAGACCCGAACGAAGACGGACTCCTCTCACAATTACCGACCATGGATTGGCAGGACGCCTTCCCTCATAAATATGGCAATACTATCAATACCCAGGCTCTCTATTTCGCCGTCCTCAAGCTCATGAATGACCGCAAACGGGCTATCCACTTCCGCAATGTCGTCAATGGCGATGTCGAAGCCTACCTCCAGCTCTATGCTCCGGATCTCGGCTATTATCTGCCCTGGAATTGGAAGAATCATTCCGGCGACCGCGAACAGGAAGAATGGTTCGATTCATTCGGCAATGTCCTGGCTATCCTTTCCGGACTAGCCAAGCGACCGATCGCCCTCTCCATCCTCCGACACATCGATAAGGCCGGCATAAACCGACCCTATCCCCTCAAAGCGATCTGGCCACCGATCAAGCCGGGGGACAAGGAATGGCATAGCTATTTCGAAAAATGCGATGCCCGCACCCCGCTCGAATACTTGAACGGCGGTATCTGGCCTTTTGTCGGTGGCTTCTACGTCGCCGCGCTCGTCAAGATGGGCAAGCAGAAGCAAGCCGAAGAAGAGCTTCTGCGCCTAGCTGAAGCTGACCTTCAGACAATGACTATTCGGGGCCACAAGCAAGAACAACCGATGAACGAATGGCTGCACGGCGGGACTGGCGAGCCCAAAGGCGAACCCTATCAAGCCTGGACCGCTGGCGCTTTTATCTATGCCCACGAGTGTGTCAGACAGAAAAAAGCGATTTATTTCGAGTAATGTCTTAACCACGATTTACCAATTGTCTGAACCCCCTGACGGGGCAAGCCCGATTCACCCGATTAAATAGATTATAGGATTTTAAAAAACCAAGCTTAGGTACAAGCTTGGTTTTTTATTATATTTTGTCATCTCGAACGAGCGAATGCGAGGAGAGATCTGTAATACATAGCTCCTTAATATAATTGTTTATCTAAAGATACTAAGCTTTATTTAATTTATTAATTGTACGTTCCTAGTCTCAAAAAAGTATTACAGATCTCTCACTATCGTTCAAGATGACAGAAGTAGGATAATTTTTACTAAAAGAGTTATTTTAGCAATCCTGTTAATCCTATAATCGGGTAAATCGGGCTTGCCCCGTCAGGGGGTTCAGACAACTACTCCTTCCCCAATTTCTCCCGGATAGCCTCATACGCTCGCCTTGCCACATCCTGATACTGGAAATTAGCCAATGTGTGTTCGGCTGCATTCCTGCCCATCTCCTCGCGCAAAGTATCATTAGTCAGAAGCTCGAGCGTATATTTATAGAGATCATCGATCGAAGCGCGATAGGCCAAGGCCTTGGGCTGGTCAAAGACGATCTTGTGATCAGCATCGAAGCCCATGCCCCGATAAGCCCATTCCTCTTTCAAGGAAATAGTATGGCCGACTTCAGCCAGATAGCCGGTCTGGCCATGGACGATCGTATCGACTGGACCGCCCATATTGATCGAGATAACGGGACGGCCGCAAGCCTCTGCCTCCATCT
Source organism: uncultured Gammaproteobacteria bacterium (assembly GCA_964539005.1). Classification (GTDB taxonomy): domain Bacteria; phylum Patescibacteriota; class Patescibacteriia; order Patescibacteriales; family UBA12075; genus JBBRXK01. The sequence goes on from CAZIGB010000008.1 coordinate 20,703, forward strand.
GGATCATGCCGAAGCCTTCGAGCCGGCTCGGAGCAGCGTAGATATCGCAGGCCGCGATCAGCCATTTCATGAAATCATGCGAAAAAGCGCCGGAAAGATACTGGATCTTGGCCCGGTCAAGCCCGAGACTATCAATCAGCGCATCTTCCTCTACCCCATGAACCTCGGCTGATTCGCTATCCCAATGCTTGAGCACATATTTCCAATCCTTGAATTCCTCATCGATCCGCGCCAGCGCCTTGAACATCTCCTGAGCGCCTTTGCTAGTCACGTCTCCGCCTACCGTCAGGATCATCTTCTCGTGCGGCTGGATACCGAGCATTTCCCGGACTTTCTGGACTC
>CAZIGB010000009.1:0-16912 GCA_964539005.1 uncultured Gammaproteobacteria bacterium
CCGCAACCTGCTGATTACAAATCAGCTGCTCTGCCAATTGAGCTACACCAGCATGAAATCCCTTGTCTCGCTTAGTGTTTTCCGACCGAGCAACTGATTGTTACCTACAAACCATGATTTCGAGCAACTGATTGCGTGTTGGTCGAGGACTACAATACCACACCTCCCGCCGTTGTGTCAACAGAGAAAAGTGCAATTATATTCAATTTTTGTGTACTGGCCTTGTCTGCCGTGTGTCCTTGTGCATCTCCCCCCAACTCTTGACCGTATTCCACAACCTGTTCTTGAGGGTTCATTCTTAATCTTGCCGAGGTCGTATAGCGGAGACTTCGGAGCATGCTCATTGCCTCTTTGAAGATACAGTAGGTATAACAATGGCTACCCATTAAGCATGTGTATTCATTGGCATCTTTCGATAATTTCGCAAGATAAGGCGAATTACTATTGTAGTATCACTATAAATCTGATATGGTGTTGTGGTTGAGTCGGGAGGTGCAAAAATGGCCGTATCATATGCGAGGTTATGGAAGTTGCTTATTGACAAGAAAATGAGCAAAGCCGAATTAAGAAAGGTAACGGCAATTTCCTCAAATACCCTTACTAAAATGAACAAGGGTGAGGATGTTGCGTTATCCGTTCTCGATAAAATATGCAAGCACTTGGGATGTGATTATGGAGACATCATAACGCACATTCCAACAGTTGAAGATAGGGGTAGTAAGGATGAGTAAGGTGCGCCACAAAATCATGTTCAAACTTGAGTCTGATGTGAACGACTATATCAAATCACATCTTGTCTCTCTGGGTCTCAAAAAACTGGTGGACTTTAATGAAGAGTCTGGCATGTCTGCATATATGAAAGAGGCGTTGCGTGGCTCCGCTAAAACGCAAGGCAAGACCTATTTTGGAAAACCAGATTTTCATATTGAGAAGTATGCTGTTCCCATAATCATCGAGAATAAGTTGGGTGCCAAGTTTCACATAGCCAGCAATAAAAGCGGTATAAAGATGGATGCGAAATCCGTCAGTGAATATGCAGTAAATGGTGTCATTTACTATGCAAAGAGCATGATTGCGTCAAGGAAATATGATGAGGTAATCGCCGTTGGTGTCTCTGGAGACAATGAAGAGAACATCAGAATATCCGTGTACTATGTATTCTCTCCCACGGTAGAGCCAAAGGAACTGGGAGACTATCAGTCTTTAAGTTTTGCGCAGAACAAGGATAGTTTCGATGCCTTTTATAAAAACGCAACTGTAACAGAAACTGAGAAACACAAAATCCTAATTAAGACCAGGGAAGAAATCGTCAAACACGCAAAGAAACTTAACACCCTAATGAACAACCACAATATCGGTGTTGACCAGCGGGTGGTTTATGTATCTGGCATGTTATTGGCAATGCAAGATATTCTGGATGACGATGGAAATATACTTGCCGCAGGATTGACCCCCGATGATTTGAAGGGTATTCAAATAGATGAAAAAAGAGATAGCGTTATTGTTGTAAATCACCTTCAAGGCTATCTAAATCATAAGAGAAGTATAGATGCTGACAAGAAGAAAATAATGGTTGACTCGTTTATGATGTCAATTTCACTTGATGCCGCAAGAGATGCACTCACCGAAATTGATAAGTCTGTTGCGAAGTCATTCATAAGAGAGGCATCGGTTACAAAGCAAGTATTCGTGTACCTGTACGAAAATGTCTACATGGTGATTGATATGTCCAACGGTGCACTGGACATAATGGCAGAAATGTACTCTACTTTCTTAAAGTACGCATTGAGTGACGGTGCGCCATTGGGTAAAGTGCTGACACCGCCGTATATAACAGCAGTGATGGCAAAAATACTCGACATCAACAGAGAGTCAAAGGTCATGGACTTAGCCACAGGTTCAGCCGCATTTCTTGTAGCCGCAATGGACTTGATGATGGCTGACGCAAATAAGTGCTATGGCAAGGGAACGGAGAAAGCGATAGAAAAAATAAGAAAAATTAAGGAGACGCAACTGCTTGGCATAGAGGTTGACGCTAAGATGTACACTCTCGCCGCTACGAACATGATTTTAAGAGGTGATGGCAGTACACAAATCAAGAAAGCAGACACGTTCAAGACCCCCTCCACCCTCTATACAGACTTCGGTGCAGACCGCCTTTTGCTCAATCCCCCATTCTCCTATGTTGATTATGGGATGCCGTTCTTCGAGTTCGGCTTAGACCACATGAACAAGGGCGGCAGAGGGGCTGTCATTATTCAAGACTCGGCGGGGGCTGGCAAGGCTATTCTAACAAATCAGAGCATACTAAAAAAGCATAAAATGCTTGCAAGCATAAAAATGCCAGCCGACCTCTTTAATCCAAATGCGATTGTACAAACAAGCATATATGTTTTTGAGGCTGGAACACCACACGACTTTCAGTACGACATTGTCAAGTTTATTGATTTTAGAAATGATGGTTACAAGCGCACGGAACGGTGCATAAGTGATGTTGACCACCCCGCCGAAAGGTACCAAGACTTGTACTTGATATACAAACTTGGACTGAACGCAATAGCCAATCCAGCATTTAATGCTGATTTATGGGCTTTGGATGAGGTGTATTGTGAAGACACCATCACTGATAGTGGTAAAGACTGGAACTTTGAACAGCATATTAAAATCAGCACCGAACCTACGGAGAGAGACTACGGGAAATCAGTATGCTCCCATTTAGCCTGGGAAATAGGTGTTGTTACAAGTAACTTAAGCGGCTCTGCCAACATGCAAGGCATCGTTCCACCACATGCCATAAAAGAGTTTTCAGTGAATGAGGTTTTTAGCATTAGCAAAACTGCAAGTTACAACAAAGATGCGTTAATCGAAATTACATCTGACGAATACGACTACATTACAAGAACAGCAAGCAACAGAGGCATCTGCGAGGTCACTGGGTTTATCGGTGATAAGGGCTTGAATGAGTCAAATACATTTAGTTTAGGTCTACTGCAAATGACATTTTTCTATCGTGAGCGTCCCTGGTATGCTGGACAGTTCATGCGTAAAATAACATGCAAATATAGCATGGACAAATATACAGGCATATACCTTGAAACCATTCTGGGAGGCTTGTCGCAGTATTTATTGTCTGGGTTAGTCAGAGATGTTGATAAGGCTTTTCTATCCGCAAAAATCAAACTGCCAGTAAACGAAAGCGGGACTATCGACTTCGACTGGATGAGGTACTTTGTTAAGGAGCAGAAGAAGAAAGTCCTTGTAGAGATTTACAGGAAATTTGACGAAGAACTTAGTATGAACTGAGGTGAGTAAATTGGGCAAAGGTAAAATGCTAATCGCTTTTGATACACCACTTAACCCACAAGATACAGAAACGCAGACTTATGGTTGCAGACATACTAATCCAGACATTTGTGGTAACAACAATATGCCAGATATTTGTGCCTTTGTCCGTGATGATTGCATCTGCAAAAAGCCGTCACGGTCATGGAAAAAGCAATACCATGTTCTAAAAGACAAGAATGAACAATAGGGTAAAGACTAAGACCACACGGATAGTGTGGTCTTAGTATTTTGTCTATTCTTATGCGGCTGTCTTTGAATGAGTAATGTGTCTTAGTTCATGTACTGTTTGCTCGTACCCATACTTTCTTATTCTGTGGTTGATGTGGCCTCTGGGGAACCCAAGCCTCCTGTCCCAGCCCATCCCAGAGTCCGTGATACCATTGAGCGTTATTTGATGAGTCTTGGTCTGCCACTTGCTATTGGTGGACTTGGTGACAATACGGCAATTATCTGGGGAGTAGTCTGCGCTGTTATCATACCTGTCCACGGTTAAGCCTTTACGGTAGCCGTTATTGATGGCCCATATCTCAAATGCTCTTGGGTTCTGTCGCCACTCAAGGCATACTTTGATACCCTTCTTGCCGTAATATGGGTATGCGGTGCTCGGCTTACTATAACATCGGCGTATCATTGCCGAGAAAATCATTGCCACATCCCTGTCCATGATTTTTCCTTTGGGATAAATCCTTCCTGCACTCATGGGGGGTCTTTGCTTGTTCTTCTCGATGCGACCATTGACAATCGACTGACGGATGAACTCGATTGTTTTATCCTCACCATGCTTCCTTCGATACCTGTTGATGTAGTTGCATCCGAAATGGAGGAAGTCTGCCCACTCCCTACCAGTCTTGATTACGCCATCAACCTCGATGTTTTTTGCCTTACCATGGGAGATGCGCTTCATGTTATTTGCCGCCATGTTTCTTCTTCCCAACGGGCATCCTGGTCATAACATTCTTCTCATGCAAGGGTCTGCCAAAGCCGCTCTGTATCAAATAGGCAACACCAGCGGCAACAGCGTCACTCTCATCGGTGGTCTTAAAATCATAGACACCAATAAAATCCTTGAGAGCATCCTGGACATCGTCCTTTGTTGCGTTGCCGCTCCCTGTGATGATGGCTTTGATGGACTTTGGGGCGAGTTCCTGCCAGTCCTCTGGCTGAACCACCCACTTGAAGGACCCAAACTCCCTCGCCAGCAGATAGTCTGTAACCCCCACCACCTTGTTGAGTGTCTGTGTTTCAAGAGGGAAGCGGCTAAACGCCCTTTCTCTGACAAACGTAACGCATGCACCCTTGGGGATTATCTGGGCCTGGCTCCTCATTTTGTTTGCAATGCTTCCCAAGAGGTCTCCATGTGTGCCCTTCTTGTCCTTGTTCTTACAGATGCTGGTTCCCAGCACCCTCATCCTTCCATTATCAGCAAGTTCAAGAACGGCGAACCCGGGCTGGCGTAAACTTAGATCCGCACAAAAAATATACTCGGGAATAAAAGTCGCCTTATGTTTTTCCAAAAGAACAGACTGGTCAATATTCTTGTTAATGCTCATATTAGCAATCCCCCTCCCAGAACCTAAGATAATCTGCATAACCTCCTTTCGTTTTTGTCCCATCATCCCAGTAAACTGTGATAGTTCCGTTTTTCATGTCATCTACACTCAATGAATAACCCGTCGGCTTTTTGAGTCTATCCCTACATTCGGTCGCTTCGTGTTGAAGGGGCGGAGTTGTGACCGGGACACCATATTTCTTCTTCAAAACCTCAAGGTACCAGATGGCCTTCTTCGTATCATCAAGGTCGTTTTCCTTTTTGCCCAGGCGTGAAAGGTATCTCAGGGCTGTACCCTTTAAGAAGCCAATAAATTCTTCTCTGGTCAGTTTATCCTCGATATAATCAATCGCTTCAATGTTGCCTTGATAGTGAGCGGGATGATTGACGTGCTCATAGTCTGCACCAAGATCACGTTTGTGGTTGTTAATGTTCATATTCTGCGTATTTTTATTCAAATTATATACCTCCATCAATAATCGCTGATACAACATGGGAAGACCAAGACTCCAGGAGTCCTTTTTTTTGATAGTCAAGCAGCTGCTCAATCGTAAGCCATTCACCTGACAGTTTCTCAGGTTCCATTACCTTAATGTCGCTGTTTTTGAGGTAAACGATCCTCACGGTGCCTATGTGAACCCTTCCGACTGCGTTGGATTTGTCATAGATATAGCCAAGCCGCTTCATCGTAAAGATATGATCGCCTGTGACCCCGACTTCCTCTTCGAGTTCACGATAAAGGGCTTGCAGCGGAGTCTCTCCATCGTCCACATGGCCTCCGATGCCAATGCTGTACATGCCAGCCAGCCTCTTATCTCCCCCATTGAGCCGTTTTGTGCAGAAGTACCTGCGCTCACTCCTTTTTCCATGAACAAGCACGGCATAGCCAATGGGTTGCAGATAGTTTTCATCCAGCTCTGCATCTCGGCGGTACATGTATTCAGTGTTAAGGGATATAAACATGTTCAAAGGCGTGTGAACAATACAGTTGTCTTCAGTTTTTGAGCTAACATAGCAGCCAGTGTCTTTTGTGAACGGCTTTTTGGAAAGAGCGGCGATAATTTCCGGTGTCAGCTTAACAACACCAACCTTTGTATCGCCGTATTTCGCCAGCAGCTCTTCCTTGACCAGTTGAATATCTTGAACATCATTTTTCTTTTTTGCCAATATATTTCACCTTTCAAAAACTCCCACGAGATAAGTCGCAGGAGTTACGCTTCATTTTTCACCCTACCAGGGCATCACCTTTGTTATTGCAGATGCCAGGGGCACGAGATATGTTGGGTCATTTGAGCACAAATCGTGCTTATTGTTGACTGCCCTGCCTGTTCAGCAGAGACATCCTCTCAGACGCTTCTTTCCTGGCCTGTTCGGACATCACATAGGGCTTTCTGATAGAGACGAGGTACTTGGGTAGAACGAAATTCACACCGTATTCATCCTCAGATATAAACTGAACCTCTTCGTGCTGCTCGGCATAGCTTTTCAGTTTTCTCATCATAGCGGGATTCATGGTTGACACATGAGCATACGGCTCTCCTTCGTTAAAGGTGATAATTGTCTCACGCTCGGCCAATGGCAGTTTAGGAGCCGAATAAGGCTTGCTCCGGGACACCCTAACCACCCCCTTCCTAATGTAGTAGAGATCATTCTGGCACGACATATCTCGTGCCGTTTGGTTGCTAAATCAAGTGTAAAGTCGCTTTGTGCTGCAATCAGTCACTTTCGACAAATTGAACATCAAGGCTCACCTTATCCATTGCTATAAATCCGTCGAAGCTGAACACTGTCTTCTCCCTGATGGTGAAGTACACTGAAAGATAAGTGTTTTTTGTCCTCATCCCACTCGCTTCATAAACTACTTCCTCGATGTCGTTGATGATGGAAAGATAAATCTCATGGATAACTCTCAAAGAACCCATCATTGAGTCAGTTAAGCCACTGTACTTGTAGTTTGACAGTTCAAGGTAGACGGATACAAATAGACCAAGGTCTTCATCTATGTTTGTTTTCACCTTTGACTTGTCATAGTCAAAGAATGACAGCCCCTGAGACGCTTCTTCTCCTTCAAAAAAGATGAAGGAATAAGGAATCCTGTTCTCAATAGCCGTGGCTACAACCTCCTCGGCTGACTTCGTGTCACTTGCTTGTGCGACAAAGAAGAAAGACAATAGGATAGCCACAACCAATGAACACGCCACGAACTTCTTTTTCATTTTCCTAACCCTTTACTTTCCCCCACCGGCACTTAGCCAGTGGGTGTTCTTTTCGCACAGAAACAAAGCCGTGTTTTGTGCTTTATTATCCACACACTCCATAGCCACAGGTCTTGCAGGTACTGCACCCAGCCTCGTAGACAAAGGTGTTTTCATTGCACTCAGGGCAAGCAGAGGGCTTGGACGGTTGTGCATTCGGATCTTGCTTGGCCGCCTTAAGCTTATCCCAGATAGACTGCGGTTTCTCAACCTTGGGGGCGGGTGTGGTGGTCAAGATGCCCAGCTTCTTGCAGTTGTCACGGAAGACTGTGATGCCTTTCAAGCGACGCTTCCATGCATTGAGGAAGATGTATGCGATCTCCTCTTTTGTTGCACTCTCAGGCAGGTTGACGGTGGAACTGATGGCGGTATCTACATGTTGTTGCATTGTTGCCTGGGTATCAATGCGCTTGTCGTGCTCGATCTCGGGACTGGTGACGAAGTAGTCAGGCAGTTCCGTGTCACCCGTGGCATCAAGGTAATCCTGTGCCGTCATGCAGTAGACATCATAGTAGGTGTCCTGACCATCTGTGGCTCCAATGGTTCGCCGGGTGTACTTGATCGCATATTCCGGCTCCACTCCACCCGAGCGGCCAAATACTGTGCTTAAAGATCCAGTTGGCGCAATGGAGAGCAGTGAACAATTGCGTAAGCCATCAGCCTTGAGTTGTTCGATTTCTTCTGGGGAGAAGTGATCCTTGATGATGCTGCTTTCAAACACGGCATCCTCATATCCCGGGAATCGGCCACGTTCCTTCGCCAACAGGCTGCTTTCGGACACCGCCAGTTTGAACATGAAGCGAAAGATGGTGTCGGTCAAAGAAATTGCCCGGGGTTCTCCATACTTTATGCCCATCATCATGAGCATGTTCGCATACCCCATGACACCAAGCCCGATGTTGCGGAACTTCTTTGCCATTTCCTCTTGCTGGGGAAGAGGGTGACGGGTGAGGTTCTCCTCAACGATATCATCAAGGCCACGCACAGCGATGCGTACAGCATCCTTGAAGCCCATCACATCAAAGCCAGCCTTATCGGTAAAGGGGTACATCACAAACTCAGCCAGGTTGATACTGCCCAAGCAGCAAGCGGCATGCTTTGCCAAAGGTTGCTCGCCACAGGGATTACAATTCTCAATTTCGTAGGAGTCTACAAACTCCATGAGGTTATAGGTCTTAAACTCATCCATGAACAGGCAAGCGGGATCGCCCCAGTCCCAGGCGTTGTTGACCAAAGCCTTAAAGATCTCGATGGGGATAATGTCATACTCCACAATATGACCGCTATATTCACGCTTCTCGTGGAGGGTAACCACTTCCCCTGTTTCATAGTACTTTTCGACGGCCTTCATGAAGACATCGTCGATCTCCAGGGAGATGTTAGCCTTCTCAATGACTCCGCTTTCGGACTTGATGGTGATAAACTCCATCGCCTCCTTGTGCCGGGCATCGAGGCTTATCATCAGGGCACCCTTGCGAGAACCGCCCTGAGAGGTGCTGTCAGTCACCTGGTTGTATAGCTTCATGAACGGCACAATCCCGTCAGAGGTGTAGTATTTGCCAATTGGAGCGCCTTTCGGACGCAGCTTAGACATTGACACACCCTGACCACCCTGCGCCTTATAGGTCATTCCAAGGTCTTTAACAGCATCGAGAATGTCACCATAGTCATCAGCGATATAACCCCGGCTGTAGCAGTTGGATAGGCTTCCGCTGGTGGGGATGCCCCTGTTCGCCAGCACCCGGCCACCAAACAGGAACTTCTTGTCCTTGATTAGCTGCCTCATTTCCGGGTCCCCCCCGCTGACCCTGTCAAACCACTCGTCAAGACTCTCGCCCTTGATGAGATACTTCTTCTTAAAGATCTCAGCCCCAATGCTGTTGTTCTTTCCAAGCCATTCTTCTACGCTCAAGGTAGTACCTGTGTAAGTTAAGTTATCCCTCATTAAATATCCTCATCTTTCATGTACGTATTGTATTCACGGTTTATTCGGGAAGAAGGAATAGGTCGTCATGGTCTTTCACTGTGGCAAATACCACTTCACCGTTCACCTTCAAGATCCGCAGGAGTTCTTCAATAAACCCGGCAAGATCATCTATCACAATTTGGATAGGCGGAATCGGGAAGTCGGAATACTCTTGAAGAAGGGTCTCCACCGTCCCGGCCCAGATCGGCTCGTCTGCCCCCATGTCTGATGTGATAAGGGCGGCAGGTATGTTTTCCTTCTTTGGAACAACAAGGATGGCATCTTCCCCCTTGTCTGCAATATACTTTGCGACGTTGACGGCTGTTTCCAACCGTGCATCATCGTCTTTACTAAAAGCAAGCCTCATGTCCAAATGTCTTTTCTCCTTATTATTGCATTACAACTCTGTATTTTGCGTTAGTAATATCCCAGGTATACTCCCCTCTTTCATCCCTGATTGTAAGAAGTCTGGTTGTGGGAAAAACGGCAAGTGTCACGCCTCCCGATGTAACGTGGTCACAGGCATTAAAAAACTCAATACTATCAGCTACTCCGTGGTACTGATCGCTTGTCATCAACTCATCGATTTTTCTATCGAAGAATGAAATCTGGCGGTATGTCTTATTGCTCATCAGCATCCCCGCCTAAGTCATCAAACAGCACGGGTATCTTCTTTACTTCGTCCAGTATGAGATAGGCAAGCTGCCTCATCTCAGGGTATGCTGAGGGAGCAAGCCTCAAGGAAAGCAGGTGGCGCAACTCCCTTGCGTTCATCTTTGTAACAATCGTTGTTGCCACAGAGTTATTAAGCACCTTCCGGGCATCTTCCTTTTTGGCCCCAAATGATATCATCTGTTTATAATGGAACTCACACGCCTCACAGGAACCCTCCCATGCTTGATAGTTCTCGTACAATTGGCGTGGACCATCTTTTCTGTCAATGCCCATAGAAAAACAGGGTCTAATGAACTGGATGCCCCCATCGCCGTCCTGGAGAACATATCGTTGGGACTGTATTGCATTTGAAACAAGGCGGTGCCTTGTCCATTGCCCCATGACATCCCTTGAGGTGACCATTTCAAGCACGATGTCGCAAAACTCGAGAGGTGAATCATGCTTTCGCCTGATAAGCGATGCAATAAAATTCTTATAGCTGTCTTCTGTGATCCTGTCGGTTGAGTCGTAGCATGTTCTGCCAGCGTACTCAATTGTTTTGACCGCCTTGATAATGTCATCATGCGAACCGGGTGAGATAAGCCGTACAGACTGGTCAATTATTTTCATTGCCGTCCTCCTTCCCGTCTTCGTCGTCTTCGTAGAAGTCTGCATCAATGTCCTCGACCTCGTCCGAGATACTCTCCATCGGCTGACCTGCTCCATGGGACAGCGCTTCAACGTTCCGGGGAGAAGGATCTTCGTTCAGCCGCTTAAGTACGGTGAGCGGGTTAAACGCACAGCCAATATAGGCTCCGTCTTCAAGTAGGATATAGCACTTGGTTTCCCTTCCTCTGGTCATGTCAATATATGTCTGGGATGTCTTCGCAAAGCGCATCATTCTCTTCGCCTGTTCCGACTTAGGGGGGAAGACGGCAACGATTCTATTTGCGCAAACAATAAAACCGTATCCCAAATGTACAAATCTCAGGTTACTTGCTACCATTCAACTCTCCTTTCCTTAGTGGATGTTTGTGATAGTGTCCTGGGGAACCTCATTTCCCCAGGAATCCCAGCCGCTTCTCCTATTCCTTGCGAACAGTTCCAGTCGGCTGCTGTCAGGGAACATTGCTTCTATCATTTCATAGGCGGCGTTAGGCTTCTTGCTATGAAAGGTAGATGGCTCCCTTATAACTGTGGTATATTTTCCTCTCATCTCTCTGTCAGGCATCAACATATTGCCTTTTTGGTAGAACCATAAGAGGTACTCATGTGAAAACCGAACAGTGAATGCTGGCGCTATACCGTTCTCCTTATCCCAGATCATTCGAGCATGCAATGAGTATCCAAGCCCCTCAAACATCTGCTCTGTCTCAGGAAGGAACTTATCAATTGTCCACACGAAGACATTATGTTTTTCTGAGGTGTTTTCACTCAAAAATATCCGGTGCAATTCCTCAATGTCAGCCATGTTCATTGTTGCATAGTCAAGATCCTTGCCTTGATTGGCCCTTACCTTCCGTGCGTTTCCTTTCTTTTGAGGCCACGGGGGATCTGTGTAAATAATGTTGTACCTACCATCAATCCCTGTCACACCCAAGATCAGCCACCTCGTGCAATCAAGTACTCAGGTGAAACAGCCTTAAAGCTGATGTTTCTTGAGTAGTTCCTGCACACAACTCCCTCTCTCAGTTCGGTTGGAGCCAGAGCAGAGTTGCCAGTCGCATACTCCATAATGCTATCCACCGTTGTCGGCGTTTCGATGACTCCCACAAGGGGTGCCCACGGAACGTTGAATCCCTTGAGAATAGTCTCGCCTATCGTGCAGGGGATCTTGCCTTTGTCAGTCATCAGATTGAATGCGTAGAAGGCATAGTCGTCCAGTTTGTACGGATTCTTTTGAATACCGGGTCCAATCAGCTCACCCTGCACCGCAACCCATTCCACGTTTGCAATAAGGCTTTCCAAGAGTTTTCTGAGTTTATATTTTTCAGCGGCATAGAAAAACCGACCAGAGTCTGTACTTCCGGGCAGCAGCCTTCTATTTCGAGAACACACGCCAAAATCAAAGGTTTCCTTCTGCCAGAAAAAGCGTGGCTTCTTTCGTTTAAGGAAGACAGTCATACTTGAACCATCCAGTTTTTCCCGGCAAACATACCGTGTTCTGTTTTGCAAAAGCATAGGTCTTGTCTGGATGCGGGTCTCGTCAGTCTTTGAAATAAAGTCCGGGAATTTCTCTGCTTCTTTTCGAGCAGAAGCGTTACGTTTAAGTATCAGCCTTCCAATCGGCCGGGTAAGAGGGAAGGATACAAGCGCACGAATGACGGGGCTGCTTATCCTCTTCTCTCTGGAAATCACTTGTTCAACGTCTGCAAGGCTGTCGCAATGAACAACCCCCAATGCGTCCGTTACATCAACCCCTTCCTTTATCCATTTGACACTTTCGGGAAGGATTGACAGGGGGAAGCAGATCCCCTCGGACAAGACACCCGCCATTTTCATAGTGCGGATGCGGAACTTCTTGCTCCTTAAAAAATCAAACTCAGGTCGGTCTGGAAGTACGCTGTCGGGTTCGATGTAAACACACAAGTCGCCAACGGCGTAGGTACCCTTCTGAACGATGACACGCCACCCAAGTATCGTAGCGAGTTCAATCCTGTCTTTTCCCTCGATGGGAGTAAGTGCAGCGACGGTTTGAATAGATGCAAGTTTACGCAATAAAATAAGCCTCCATAAAAATGTATTTATTCATAATGATTGTTTGTGGCAAGAGCTAACCGTTTCGGTTACTCATGAGACTTTGTCGTAGTCCTCGATCCACAGCTCGAATTGCCCGGATTTCTTTTGTTTCTCGCCGTTCACGTAAGCAAAGGCTGGCTTCTTTCGCCAGAGATGCAGCTTGATAGTGTCGCCCTCTTTAATGGGGTTTCGCAGGTACTCAGCCTTTCTCATCTTCATTCTGCCAGTGGTTCCGCTGCCAACATTATATAGGTGCAGCTTGGGTGAATAGGTTATGTCAATGTCAATGACAGTGAACATTCCCTTGGCCTGTGGGTCTACGGTGAGAGGGGCACCAAAGTACTCTGTCTCAAAGGCCATCTTCTCAATGGTAGTCATCGGTTCTGTATCTGCGAGTGTTTCCAGCGCCCTCAAGACCTCCATCCGTTTCTCCTGTGTTGCTGGCTTAAGGGTTTTGGTGATCTTGTACTTGCCGTTGCAGAACTCCTCAAAGACGTAGAGCAGATTCCCCTCATGGTCGAAGTCCCGGAAGTATCCCATTTTGATGAGGATGCCAATTTGCCGCCTGTCAATTCCCTGGGCATACTCAAGATCCCAGAGCAGATCAACAAAGTAATCGTACTTAGCATCCCTCATTGAATAGAGAAGCTCGGCAGCCGGTCGGGAAAGATATTTGACACTTGCCAGAGCATCCGAGATCGTCCCGCCTTCTTTGTCCATAAAAAAGTCCCTGTTGTCCTGCCCGAACTTGGGGGGAGATATCTGAATGCCGAACGCCTGTCTCATTTCGTTCTTGATACGTGCGAGTCGCTCCTTGTCGTTCTTCTCGCCATAGACACGAAGCGCCGACGAGTAGAACTCATAAGGATAGTTGGCCTTCATATAGGCCGAGTAAAGGGAGTCGAGTGCAACGCAGTATGCGTGGGAAGCGTTGAAGCCATACGCCGCAGAGTCTTCTACGATCTGCCAAACCCGTTCAGCGGCAAGCTGGGCCTCTTGTTCCCCTGTCTTTCCATCAGACATCACATATGGAATAAATCCTTCCATGAATTTCTGCTGGAATGAGTGGATAATTTCATGGTTCTTTTTGCTGATTGCCTTGATGACCCTGTATGCGTCGGGGCCGGATATTCCTGCCTTCATGAGGATTGAGAATATCTGCTCCTGATAGATGATGAACGATGACTTCATTTCCGGGGTTTGCAGGAGTGAATCCAGTGCCGGGATTTTGTAGGAGAACGGAACCCTTGATAAAAAGGTTTCCATCATCGACTGGAACGACGGCCTGATCGCTGCGATGAACGCTGACAGTTCTACGATGTTCTTCGGCTTGAACTGCATAACCCTTGCTGTGGTCTTAGTTTTCTCGCACTGGTTTAGTCCGACCGTGTAGCCTTTCTCGTACATCTCCCAGGTCTTTGCATCATTTTTGGTCAGCTCAATGATCTCATCGGCTGTTGGCTGCTCGATGTTTGCTGTCCTAAACGCTTCATCGTTCAGCTTAACAACATCAACACGCAGGAAGTCGCCTTTGACATAGCCCACCTTGTCTGCCGTCGAGCCGTCGATCATTGCAGCGTAAAGCGGTTCGCCTGTCTCTCTGTTTTTTAGTCGAATGACACCGATCTCTCTGCGAATATCCCGGTCAAGAAGAAGATGCGCACAGGGATGAGGCGAGATTGAGTCCGTGACACCCCAATACATCTTGCTTGCCTCGACTTTATCCAGGTATTCTTCGCTGATATAGTCGGATAGAAGGATATCTTCCTTTTCATCTTCATCTGCATATTTGAGAGCAAGTTCATAACCTCGAATCATATCAGAGACGGCATTACTCTCCTCAAAGGGAATGTTTTCCGCTCTGGCATACATCTTCCATGCTGAAAGTGCTCCGAGTTTGCCGAATGCGACCATCGGGACACAACCCCACTCGCCAAGCACCTTTCTCCCAGCTTCTTGAAAGGCTTCAAGGTTGGATATGTTTAGGTCCAGATCAGGGAGTGAACCTCCAGCAAGCCTGTCCTTGGAGATAAATCGGTCGGGGTACATGGTGACAGGAACCCTGAGCCGATTGACTGAGGTCAGACCGAGCATTCTGTTGGTTGCGTAGGATGCCCCGCTGCCTCTGCCCGTCTTGGTGAGAACACCGCCCAGCTTCTGGGCTTCTTCAACAATCCGGTAAAGCGTCGTAAAGTAATCAGATGTTCCGGTCTCTGTGATCGTGTCCATTTCGTACTCAAGCTCAGCCATGTCTCTTGCCCTTTGCTCAGGCGTTACGTTTGAGTACCACTTCTCGTACCCTTGCAGTACCAGATCCCGGTACAATTGGGCACGTTCTTCCTCTGATAGATTCGGATAAGCGGGGGGGAGCTTCCTGCTCCGATCAAGTGGGACATCTTCAAAGTCAAGGAAAACAAGTGTGTTATCAATGGCTTCCATGATCTGTGCATTGGATAGAACGCCTTGTTCCTGGAACCGCTTGATGCATGTCGCCTTGTCCGGGTAGTCCAGAAACCACCCCTCCTCATCGCTGTACACGATGTTGTTCGCTTCGAGCCTTAGTTTTCTCAGGCTTTCCTGCTCAGGATAGATAACATGACTGTCGATGCCCATAATGATGGGGATGTTGTGTCTTCTGTACATAGAGAGAAAGAACTTGTTTGCTTCTCTCTGCTTGTCTGTGTGATGGTATTGAACCTCGATCATGAAGCTGTCACGAAAGTGGTTCCTTAACTGCAAGATCAGCTTTTCCGCTTCCTCGTGGCCGTACCTGTATATGCCCCCGACACATGCCGTTGTTACAAACACATCCCTGGGGTCGAGCCTGTACAGTAACTCAAGATCTACCCTTGGCCTGTAGAAGTACCCGCTGATATTCGCTTCTGAGATGACCTCATTTAGATCCCCGATGCCCTTCGCTGTTTTAGCGGCAAGAACAAGGTGTGCATTGGATCTGTCTTCTCTGTCGAACCTGTCCTTGACGAAGTACACCTCAGCGACAAACCTGAACCGAAGCCCGTTGGCCTCGGCTATCATCTGAACCTGCTTGTGGTTCCCGCCGAAGCCGTGTTCGCATGATGAAAGCACCGTATGGCCGAGTTCCTTTATCCTGTCAGCATATTCCTGGTTTGTAACAACGCTGTCGGCCAGGATGATGTTAGAGTCTACGCTATGCCTGTGGTAATTAACGTACAATAACTTCCTCCTTTAATTCATCACGTATTGCTGCTGCCACCCCGCATGCTTGTCACAAAGAGTTAAAATCCACCCGCCCTTTCGGGGCCTTCCTTTATCACCGCATATTTCACAGATAGTGAACGACTCTTTTTCTGCTTCTTCTATGATCTCATCAACGCCTTTGCATCCCCCATCGAGGTATATTCTCAGACCTCCGAACTTCTCTTTGATATCATGAAGATAGACCCTTGATAGGCTAACGCCGTTCTTGACATAAGCATCGGCAATTCTTCCAAATGTCCTTATGCACAGATCTTCCCAACCCTTTCCGACCCACAATGTGAAGTCATATGGATCACCGTCTACATCAAGCAGGTGGGGAGGTGTTTGTGAAAGAACGACATTTCCCTGATAATCCTTCAATAATTCTGATTGCTCCTTTCGTTAAGTTTTTTATCTCTTATCCTTCTTGTTAAAGAACCATTCCCCATAAGAAAATATTGCAATTGACTCTCCGCAACTACGGCAATACAGTTCGTACTCAACGACTCCTATCGCATTGTTATTCATGTCAGAGCAAGTATTTCTCTCGCCAATCTGTGACTGGTGGCAGAATGGGCACATATTGATTTCCAAATGTATATCCCACCCCTCCGTGACAGTTGCCTGTTCCTAAAACTTTATAATCCCGCCCTTGCGCTGATTGGGTTTCCCCTTCCTGCGGTATAGGTCAAACTCATAGGCGTTTACCTCATACTCGGTGCAGCAATACCGGCAGTGTGTTTTGATAGTTGAGTCAAACACATCCCCGAATATATTGGTATAGCGACCATAGTCAATGTAAACCGGAGCACCGCAGGAGTCGCATCGGAAGTCTGCTTTGGCACATTCTTGCTGCAACCTGTACCCCCTTGTGAGCCTTTTCATCTCTTCAAAACCAGAAACCTTGACCAAGTAAAAAAACCCCCTTTTATTTGATTGCTTCTTCACCACACCAATTAGACGGCGGATTGAACCCACAGGTAATCTTCGGCATAGAAACACAGAAAAGGCAGTAACTCATACTCGGTGCCATTACTGACTCGCACTTCGGACAAGCCCACCCAAATTTTTGAAGTGCAGAAACCTGGTTGTCATGAATCTCTTTTGCACACTCTGAATGCCTGGGGGTATGTTCATGACGGCATTCACTGTGGGAAGTGGAAGTTTTTCCTATCAGGCTGACCT
>CAZIGB010000010.1:0-16603 GCA_964539005.1 uncultured Gammaproteobacteria bacterium
TTCCGCCCGATCACGCCGATATGCTGTTTCTCAGCCACATAAAAACTAGCCTCATCGAAAATAACGTGAGTACCGAAAGACTTAGATATTTTTTTGATATTTATGAGTCCGGCCATACGCTCTCACTCAGTATATTTTATCAAGCCCAAAAAGGCAACCAGAAAAAAACCAGCCAGACAAAAGTGTCTGGCTGGCACTGAAATATCTACAGGGTTCAAGGTTTAGCTATACTTCCATAATGAATCACGAAATAGACCTTGAAACGACCATCACTATTCTTGATCGAATACCAGGAAATGCCTAAACTATTCCAATCGGGATGAAAAAGACTGCGATAATGGACGCCGCTCGGCCCTTCAGCCAAGAACATATCCATCACGCCATCGATAGCCGACTTCATGCCCGCCGCGGTCGGCTCGACGTTTAGACGGAGTCCGATATTCTCGGTAAAGTAATTATTTTTCCAACCGCCCTCACTGTTGCGAACGGTGAAATCTAGCTTCTGGCTATCCGCCCATTCGAGCATGGGTTGGCCGTCCGGTCGATCGTGCGAGATAAGACCATTAGAGCCGATATAGTCCGCCCAAGTAGCCGCTGTCTTTCGCAGACTCGCATCACTGCCCAAAACCCGTAGCCCCTTCTCACTTCTTAGCTTATTCAATTTACCAAGCCAGTGCTGCTCGAGTTCTTCATTATTGATAGTCGTTATCGGCGTAGCCGGATAAGGACCAAAGGGCAAAGGCGCGGATTCAGCCCCCTCGATCGCGATCAGCGGGCAATAGATCCAGCCACTACGCTTTGCCTCATCACGAACAGCGCACCAATCATTCTCTTTCTTGTTCGTCTCTATTTTCGTTCCTTTAGGAAGCAAAGCAATGACTGCGCTTTCCGTATTTGGGCTTTTGCGGAAATTGGAATTGTAGCGCAAAGCGCCTTTCTGCCAAACAGCTTCCAGATCAACCGTCTTTGAACTAGCTTCAATCTGCTTGACAGCGGGTGCCGGTGCTTTCTCGACATCAATCAGCTCCTTGGCCATCCAGCCCGCGGACCCGTCCAGACGCTTGATCTGGTACCAGACACCTTTCTCCCCAACAATGTTTACTCTAGTCCCAGGAGCCAAGACAGCGAGAACCTTGGTGAAACCAGCTGTGTCCCGAACCCGGGAATAAGAATTGGTCAGACCGCTCGCGGGTGTTGCTGCCTGCGCGGTATTTGCCAAAAGAAAAACGAAGACTAGCACTGCCAGCTTCAAGATATTATCGATTTTTTTAGTCCTTTTTATCATAAACTATAAAAAAATTACTCTTTTATACATTAAAGAGTATAGCACTTTTACCGATCAAAGGAAAGATAAACCAAGCCTATTGCGCCCTATTTTCTCTTTTTTCTCCTTACAATACAGACAAAAACAATAAAAAAAGCCCGATCCAAAGATCAGGCTTCGCGTCTAGGAGCACTTATCCGCTTTAGTCGCGGCGATAAGGTTTGGAAAGCCTTGCCTTCAAGTCCAGAAGGCGTAAACACCAGCTTCGATGAGTCTTAGGCAAGCCCTCGAGTGTTGCTTCTCTTTTCCGAGCAGCACAGGCCAAAGGCGCAACGCGCTGATCATAGTAATAGGAAATCCGACTGGCAAATTGCCTTCTCTCCGCTTTGGTTTTTTCCTTTTGCCTTTTCTCGTTTTCCGTCTCCTTCCGTTCCAAAAACCCAGCAAAGAATCTTTCAGCCAGATTGTCAGCAATGCGTTTCAGCCACAAGGCTAAAAAAGAAGCTGCAGGCGTCATTAATGCGAGCATCAAGAAAAAAACTGGCCAGCTGAGATCGCGTGACAACATTTGTCCTGGTATTTCAAAATATCTCATCGCCACCATCACAAGCGCAACAACCAAAATCGTTAGTGGATTCAGGAAGACTTTCTCAGTCAGTGAGCGCTCGCTCCCATCAGGCCTGGAGTGCCACCAATAATTTTCCAGATTCCACCTTTCCCTCTCACTTACGATCCGCTTCAGCTTGCTCCCAAAAGGATCAATGAAAACTCGCCAATTGATGCGATTGGGATAAATACCGATCAGCAAAAACCAGGCCACAACCAACGCGAAAACAAGACTGCGGCAAACAAGAAATATAAAGACGAAAAAAGGTTGAAGACTGAAAGCAAAACCCATCCTGGCATACCAGCCAAGCTGGTTTTTCGGAGTTGCCCCATTCCAAAAAAGATTGACCCACCAGCCAAGACGAGGTGAAGGCTCAGAAGCGAATTGATTTTCATCAATCCTTATCAAACATTCAGCTCGATACGGCAGACTAGGATGCCTCAGGTTTTCTACTCTAAAGACTCCTTTCACATACAGATCCTGCAGATAGCTAGGAAACTCTTCGATGTATTGCTCGTGAAGTTCTTCTTTGACCTCTTCTGCCTTGCGTTCCCGCCCAGACCAAGACCAGACAACCGTTGCGCAAATCAAGAATTCGCCCGGACGATCGAATTGGATATAGCCCAAACCGAGGTCGAGTGGATACAGCCGTCGCGTATATTCATAATCCCCCATCATAACTGCTTTCTTCACGACCACTACCAGCAAAAAGGGGTAAATCACTTTCTGCTGACGGAGATAATCAACGCCTTCTTCGTTCAGGCACCAGCCAAAAGTCAGCGACGGTGACGCTTGATCAGGATTATTAACAAAAAGCTCAAGCCTGGCTTTGTCTGGATCACAGCTCTTTTCAACAATCTTCTTTCCTTTTTTCTGAATAGCAGACTTTGTCATTTCTTCCTCCTGGATCGATTTTGGCTTCTTTTTTTTAGCAAAAAATAAAGCGGTTTTCCCACATTGTAAAGATCAAAGATTATTTAATCTAATAGATTTTCGGCTAAATGTCAAACAAAATTGATTTCATCTGGCCAATATCCCCTTTTTTAATTTGCCAATATTAAATAAAAAGAGAATCATACCGATTCTCTTTTTTGCTTTTATTAGTAATTTTTATCTATCGCAGTGGCCAATTATTATTTTACCAGCGCCAAGCCTACTCCAAATATTTCCCCTCATAAAACTGTGGCAGGTGGCAATTCAAGAATTCAACACAGTCATTCGGAGCCTTGATCTCGTAAGAATTGATACACTTGACCATCTCGCGCGGCCAAGACCCGCACTCTTCCATACAAGTGTCGAAGGCGTCTTGGATATCAGTAGGCGTTGCATCTTCGGTATAAGCAGCGCAAGCCTTATAGCGCTGGCAAGCATCACTACATTTATCGGAAATCGGTTTTTTCTGGACAGCTGCTTGCGCCTCTTCCTGGCAGAGCAGTTTCAGACTTTCCAGGATCTCTTTTATCTTTCGCCCGCTCTCATCGATCCGATAAATACTTTCATTCGGATCGATGATATCCGCATCAGAAATCTCAGGCAGGGGTGGCGCGTCCGAAGAAAGCTCGGGGGCTTCTGAGCCAGGACGGCCCGGTTTTATTTCTGGCAGCTCGGGAATAAATTCATTGTCTACTACCTCCACTTCGATATCTGGCAGCGGTGGCACATCTGGCGTCAGCTCCGGCACTTGTGAACCAGGAACCTCTTCAACGATAATAGATTCCGGACTGATATCTGGCAGAGGCGGCACATCCGAAGAAAGCTCCGGCACATCCGAACCCGGCCGACCACGCGGATCATCAGAGCTGATAATTTCCGGCTCCACATCTGGCAATTCCGGCACATTATCCAGCCAATCTTTCTTCCTCGCCTCCAGGCTAGCCAACTCTTTTTCCAAAGACTCGATCTGCGAGTTGATGCCTTTCTTGTCAGCGCAGTCACTGCCGGCCGCGCTTTTCAGGGCCTCGGCTTTTGCCAAAAGGGATTCATAATCAGCCGCGATATTTTCCGGCTGATCAGGACTTCTAGGCTCATCCCGCAAAAATATCAAAGCGCTTGCCGCTAGGACTGCCAACCCTGCTAGCGCAATGGCAATCTTTTTGAACATAAAATTAATAAGAAATAATTTTCTAAAACCATTTATGCAGATATCTTCAAGAACCCTTCGCAACTCTCAACACCCTCATATAGCTTACCATTTTCACTCTGATTATTATATCATCTTTAAATTATAAACCAAAACCAGTTTCCATATAACTAAAACGCAATAATACGCGAATAAACAATTTTATCTATTAAAGCCGTATTGCTACTTTGATTTTATTGTATTGATTCTGTTGTATTGATTTTTCTTAAAATTAGTGATAAATTTGCAGTATTATTAATAAGCGAAAACTATGAAAAAGGTATTTTTAACAAGCCTTTCGGTGGCTTTCCTACTTTCATTCGTACTCGTAAGCAGCGGCTGCCAGAAAAAAACTACCGAAGAAACGAGTCCTGGTCCCGAGCAAGCAGTCTATGCTAGCGCCATCGACCTGTCCAAAAAATATCTCAATCTGCGTTACCGCACTGATCACGTTCTAATTGAAGCACGAAGCTTTTCCGGCTATGAAGATTGGAAACAAGAAATGTCCGAAATAATCAAAGACTGGGAAGATCTAGAAAAAGAAACAAGCGCCTTGGAAACTAGCGCCAGCGGACTAGCCTTGGATGATACCGGTTTTCAGCTTATCAGCTCAGCCAAGGCCGTCACTCGTGAAGAAATAAATACGACTTTTGACAAAGCGCCTGCCGGCCAAAAGATCAAGGCTCTGGCCAAGCTGCTCGGAGTAGACGCCAAGCGCGCTTACGCGATCCTGACCCAGGAGCAGAATCAGATCCAAGCTGATGCCTGGAATGAAGCTGGCGACACCTTCAAAAAACTCGAAACTTCGGCTGTCGTCATCAAAGACGGTTGCAAGGTGGCCGGCTTTGTCGGAACAGTAGTCCTTACCGGCGGAACAGCCGGTTTTGCGGCCAGCGGTGCTTTGGCTCAGACGGCTGTTGTTGTCGGCGGAGCGGATCTGGTACTAGAAGTCACCGATGATGCAGCAACGATCGCGCTAGGTGACAAGAATAAAGTATCAAAGATCACTGGCAGCTTGCGCACTGTCACCGAGCCGGCTGCCAGTATCCTGACCATCGCCGCTATGCCAGGCAACCTGAGCAAAGGCATAGAAAAACTCAATGCCGTGAGCTTTGGCTCCGAACAAGTCCGCTCCGCTGTCCAAGACGGAAAAGTCCTAGGCATAAAGATATCGACTGATGCTGAGGGCAAAGCGACTATTGAAGCCTCCTCCATGGAAGAAGCAGAAGTGGAAAATTGGAAAAAAGAAAATAACATCGAAGCTAGCCCGGAAAAAGCCGAAGAAATCCTAGGCGTAGCCAATCCGATTAGCGAGAGCAAACCGAGCGAATCACCTGCCGAGCCAGTAACCTTGCCAATAGAAACAGAAGCAAAGACGGAAGAAGCGGCTCCGGAAGCAGAAGCAAATAAAACTCCGACCGCCGAACAAGGAAATAATACAGAAACAAAAAACGGCCAAACCGTTGGCCGCGGAATAAGCGACGAAGAATTTGAAAGCATCGTGGAAGGCCTCTCTTCCGAATATGACTACATTGAAGAAACCGACGATTATATTTCTCGCAAGAATAAGAAAGGACTCCTAGGCGCTTTCGGCTCACCCGATGTAGAAGGAAAAAGCAAGGGTCGCGATGTCTGGATCTACCATGGCCTGATCAAGAGCTGGGCCGGCAACGACGTATCCGTCGCCTTCTCTTTTTATGACACCGACCAGGTTGCGGTCACCCAGAAACGGAGCAAAGAGGAGATTGTCAAGCTACTGGACTAAAGCAGATACAAAAAAACAGTTTATTCAAAACTGTTTTTTTGTTGCCCTAATACATAAACGCTATGTTCAGATTTTTTTCCAAGAAATTAAACTTCACTAATAATATCCTCTTTTATCTCGCTCCACTTTGCCTTTAAAAACCTGGAAATCCGATTCTTAGTTTCCTCATTAAGCTCTTTCTTTTTGGCATATTCATCTACCAAGATCGTCACTAATTCCTCAAAGTCTTCTTTGGTCACGGTGCGAAGCCGGCCAAATTTATCTTTTAGATCTAGTGACTTCTGGCGCACTTCCTCCTTCAGCTTTCCCGTAAGCTCTTTGCCGTCCTTGCTTAGAACTAAAAAAGCCACCGCTACAGCTGCTGCCGTCAATAAGCTCCCCCAGATAAATCCTTTTGCACAATCATTATTCATATTTTTTTATTATTAAATAATACGTCTCAAATATATATTATACTATTATTATATTAATAAAAGATTAAAGCATCTCCCCCATCTCCCCCAGATAAGCCTTGAATCTCTCTAGATTAGCCTTCATCTTCTCGCTACGCGCGAGCGGTTCGATTTGCTCTGATTGCTCGCGCCAAGAAATGAGAAGAGCTTGCAAGAAAGCTTTTTCTTCAGCGCTTTTTTCTGACAAGCCGCCATCTAATATGGCCGGCAATAAATTCTTGAACTTTTCGGCGGAAAGACTAATGGCAAAGACTGGAACTTTTTCCAAGCGTGCTTGTCTGAGCTGGCCTTCGGCAATAGTGAGTCCATAACGGATACTAGCGCCACCCCGGCTGGCGATCTTTTTTAGCTTCTCCATTTTCTTGGCCGTATAAGCGCCGTCATTACTGTCATGGACTTCGTCAAAAGCGCCGATGACATCACCCGTCTCCTTATTGATAATGAGATTGTCAACGCCGGCCTTGTAATCGTCATAAGGAGCAGAGTGAACTACCAGAAAGCGATCGCTAAAAAACTTATGCAACATGATCTGCACCGCATCTTCGAACATCCCGCTTTTGCTCTTTTTCTTTTCTTTCTTCCAATTCTCAATTATTTCTGCTGGAGTCGTGCAGTTGCGCACTTTTGCGTAGAAGGCGGCTACCTTCGGATCGCTTGCGCCGCAAAAACCAAGCTCCAATTCCCGTAGCTCCTCTTGATCATGTTTCACCTCTTCATCCGCATAGATTCCGCCCTCACTCTGGCCAAAGCTTGCCATGCGCACACTACCATCGGTTTCGATAAAATCTGACAGGCCATAAGCCTCCTCCACTTCCCGATTGAGCTCCTTTGAGACTTCCGAAAGGATCTTGGCCAGACGCTCATGATCTTTCAGGGGGCGCTCCACATTGCGCTCCTTTTCTACCCCTTCTCTATTATCAAATTTTTCTGAAAAAGACATGGTCATTTAAAATTATTTGTAATTTTAGGTCAGTTTAAAATCCTATCTAATAATTATTCATTTTTTATAACCACCTGCTCTTTCTAAGAATAAGGAAAAAAAATACAGAAAGCGCTACCGTGAGCAAAAGGACATAAATAAAAGAGCTGGCCGAGCCGGCTCCTGGCAAAGTCGTATTCATCCCATAAAAGCTAAAAATCATCGTGGGAATAGTCATGATGATCGTCAATGCGGTCAGCTTCTTCATACTCCGGTTCAATTCATAATTTATGATATTGGAATAAGCTTTCCTGATATTTTCCGCGTTCCGAAGCGAAGACTTGGCGTTTCCGATCAATTGGCCATTGCTCAGATATATGTCCTCGATCAGATCGCGGTCTTCTTCATGCAGAGTGAGATAGTTGCCTTTCAAGATTTTTTCAAGCGCGCCATTAATCGGAATCAGAGCCGAGATATATTCATTGAAGACCTGCTCGATATCGACGAATTGGATAATATCCGAATGGTTTATTTTTTGCAGATTATATTTGATACTCTTGATCCTTTTATTCAGTTCAAGGATCTTCTTCGAATAGGCAGAATCGATCTCTTTGACAATCTCAAAGAACAATCTCGCTTTTTCCGTCGTGAAAAAATCTTTTTTGCCATTACGGAAATTTTCCAATAACCTATGCTTAAGCCTGGCAGCTGTCAGCAAATAATCTGCGCCGATCGCAATGAGCAAAGTAGAAGTGGTCTGGCTGCCCGAACTGTCATCTGGGATCCGCAAATAAACAAAAATATCGCCGGCTTCAATCTCGACCCGCGGTACTTCGTACACATCCATGGCATCATTCAGAAAATCTTCAGAAATCCCAAGTAATTCTGAAACTCGCTTTATCTCTTCGGAGCTGTCTCCGACAAAATCAACCCAGGCGCCAGTCTGGAAAGAATCGAGACTAGCGAGCTTGCTTTCTTTCGTTTGTCTATAGTAAATATTTATCATAATAAAAAATCAATCGTTCTTTTCTTCCTGCTTCACTTCAGCGACGACTTTCTTTTTGGTGCTATAAAAACCGAGAAAGAAAAAGACCTATCTCAAATATCAAGTCTGCAACCACAAAAACAGTCTGATTCTTTTTTTACAAGAAATAATTCTTCACTGCGAATTCATACTGCTCGATAAAAAGCTCTTTGAAATAACGCAAGCTGTTCTGCTCATAAAAAAGAAGCATCGCTTTCTTATATTCTGTCTCATCGATACTGCGGAAGGATAAAGGACAGGCGCCCTGCGCCATCAATACTGCATTCCCGAGCATGCGACTGGTGCGTTTGTTGCCATCCTCGAAGGCTTGGATATAAGCGATAAAAGCATGAGCCAGTAGCGACTTCTCAAAAGCATCCGTCCGCGAATTCACTAGCTCGCACATTTTTAACAAGGCCTCTTTGATCTGGAATTCATTATCTAGGGGGCGATATTTTGTCCCCGTGACACCGACCAATCTCCTGCGAATGCCGCCAGACACCCCGAGACCCTCGACGAGCAAACGATGGATGTCTTCGATGTTCCGGATACTGATTTTCCTATATTTATCCTGATCATTCCTGATATAATCAAGAGCTGCCTTGTGGTTCAGGATCATGATCGCTTCCTCTCGCGTATGGCCTTCCGCTTCCTTTTTTTCCTTTATCAGATATTCCGTCTCAACCAGGTCATAAGTATTGCCTTCGATGCGCGATGACTTCCAGCTGAATTCTACGGTCAAGCGTTCGAATTCTTTCTTCAGACCAGCGGTCGAAATTTTCCGCAGACGTTTCTGGTAGTCATTAGTCAGCGCAAGCAAGCTGGCTTTTTCTTGACTACTGAAAATTTCTCCAATCTGATCGAAAACGGAAAAGTCAAAAGCGACTTTCACGTCTCTATCATCCGGTGCTATCTTGAAATAGTTTTCGACGTCCACATAAGAAAGTAGCTTGCTAAGAAAAACTTCTTTATAAATCACATTCCGGCCTGATCCGATTTTTTTTACCATTCCGGCCTTTATCAACAATTCCAAATCACGGATTATGGTATATCGGCTGACATCCCCTAAGCGGGAAGAGATGTATTCCAGAATATCTTTGTTGCTGGCTCGCTCATTAGCCTGGATGAAGTTTAGAATTTCTTGTTGACGCTGGCTGATTTTAAGCATAAACAATTGTTGCATAATTAATGCCTTAATTGTAACATTTTGCAACAATTAAGGCAATAAATTAAATAAAAATGGCTTTAATAAGCCATTTTTATTGTTGCAGATTATTGCTTTATTCCACAATCACGCGATAATCCTTGAGCATCCCGCTGATAATCAGTTCGACCAGCTTAATCGAATCAGCACGAGCCTCATTATAGAGATTGCCGTCCGAGGCGACTTGGTCTTTCGCGCTCGTTACGAGTACTTGGAGAGCGCGATTGTAATCCTCATTCTGATCATCGACAAAGAAACTTTTGATCTTGTCCAGAATCGCCTGGTCCTCAGCAAATTCAAGCTCGCCGTAGAGAGAAGCATCGAGAATATCAGCCGGCGGAAGTTTGATGCTAATAGTTTTTTGCCGTTCATCCAGCGCGATATCAGCTGCGCCCAAGCCTTTCATATCGACACCCACATCGACACGGATGATACCCTCGACATCAAGCTTATTCCCGACAAAGAGATCTTTCCAATTATCATGCTTCGGGGTTTCGATCTCGGCTTCGCTATCGACAAAGACAGTTTTGGTTACCAGGAAATATTGGCTCGTGATCCGGTCCAATATCAGCTTGGTACTCACCTGCTCCGGAGGCGAGACTGCTTGTTTGCCCTGATGGCGACCGTAGAAAAAGACGCCGGTCATGAGCAAAATAAAAATTAGTGAAAATACGAGTATGCTTTTGAGTCGGTCCATATTCTGTGGAATTATTTTATAAAATAAAATATCGATTTATCTCTTTTAATCTTAGCAGATTGAGGCGAAAAAACAAGTTTTTTTATTAAAAAAGGGAATTGCGCGCCAGACGCGATTCCCTTGTTTTTTTTCAGACAAAGCTGACGAATTACTTTTCCCCTCTAGCTTCCAAGCCGATATTGATTTCTTCCAAGGTCCTAAGAACAGCGTCTCTCGGATTTTTGGCGCTGGTAATCGGCCGTCCGATCACGATCCGATCCGCCCCATTCCGGATAGCCTCGGCCGGTGTCAATACCCGGCTCTGGTCATCATTATCCACGAGTGACCACTTGGGCCGGATTCCTGGAGTATTCAAACTCAGGACCAGTTCGGATTCGTTCACGATCAAGTCCGCTTCTTGTGGGGAAAGGATCAAGCCGCCCAATCCCGCCAGCTGAGCCATCCGCGCAAAACGAAGGACACCAGCCTTTGTCGAACAGGTAAAGATTCCTTGACACTCTTCCTCGTTCAAGCTGGTCAAAACTGTTACGCCCAGCACTTCACAATCCCGACCGATCACCTTTTGGACCGCATGCATACCATCTATGCCGGCACAGCTCATTACGGTCAGGATTTCCGGCTTTAGCTCGAGAAGCATCTCCGCATCGATTTCCATCGTTGCCGGAATATCGATCAATTTGAGATCAGCAAAGACTTTCAGACCGACATCATGCAAGCGAGTCCCAAGGCTATAACCGACCGCCCTGAGGATCGAATTGACTTTTATATATACGCCCGTGTCCTTCAAATCTTTTCCCAGCTCCATCACTTTCGCTTCGACACCTTTGATTCCGCCCCGCTCCCGCGGATTGTAGTCTGCAGCCACGATCAATCTTTCTTCGATCTTCAGATCCTTTAACATCTTTCGCTCTCCTTTGTCTGAGTTTTCCGGCCCTTGTTTTTCTTAACAAAAACCTCTTTGTCAAAGTACAAAATCAAAGAACCCCTTTTCTTGCCCGCTATCAGTGTCATGCCAATTGTCCTTATCAAAACCTAGTATATCATAGGGAGCCGGTAGCAACTGGACTGATTTCGGGAAATGTTTTCTGAGTGTCATCATCGCCCGGCGGATATGATAATGTTTTGTTACCACAAGTATCTTTTTTATATTTTCCCAGCCTAGTCTTTCACCGATAACTTTTTCCGAAAACAAAACATTTTCTAGGGAATTGGTAGAATTATCTTCCTTAACCAGATCATCTTCGTTAACGCCAAGACTGACAAGCACCCGGCTCATTTCCTCTGCTTCGTTTTCATGAGTAATTCGATTCTCTCCCCCGCTTACCAGAATCTTTTTAGCGAATCCTGCGTGGTATAATTCGCTAGCTCTCTTTGATGCTTCTTTGTGTCTGGTACCAAAAACAATAATAAGATCTGCTTGTTCAAGTCTTGGTTCTAGGAATATGTATTTTGCTATATTGTTGATGTTACTTTCCATTGTATATATTATAGCAAATAAAAAGGGGTCTTTTCAAATTCAAAAAAGAAAACCCCGAGTCTATAAAAAACTCGGGGCTATGTATTAGGCAATAAGCTAATGAAATTACTTATGTGAATGATTACTACTATCCTGAGATAAGTCTTCACATTTCCTCAATCAGGGCTCTGAATATCGCTCGATGCCTCAGATTATCCCTTCCGAAATAAGTGCGATTCGAACAGAAAGAAAGTACAGTCGAATCACTTGGTCTGATAGCCAGAAGACAGCCAGTGTAGCCAGGATGTAGATATATACCAAGCCCTTTAGTCGAATAGCCATAGAGATCCTGATGCCAACCGAGCCCCTGAGATCTCTCGCCAGCCTGACTATAGTCTTTGAGAGCTAGACGGAAGATATTATCAGAAATGATTTCCCCCTCAAGCCAAGCTTGTCCGAAACGATTAAGGTCATAGGTGCTGGCAAATATTCCGGCATTACCCGCTATGCCGCCCAAGAGCTCAGCAGATTCATCATGCGTCTTACCAGCAAATACTATGCCTTGCCGAATCTCAGTGGGAGGAGATACGATATCAGGCTGACCATTTAATCTGATTCTACTTTCCTCTAGACCAAGGTGGTAAAATAACTGCGCAAACTGCTCCTCAAGGCGCAAACCACAAAGATCTTCCATAATAAAACCCAGATAGATATAAGTCAGGTTTTCATAATGGATCTCCTTACTGGCATCAGCCGGCACATTTATACGTGAAATTGTCTCTCTAAAGCTATCAGGAAAATCCTGGCGAAACGAAGAAAGCCTAATTCCGAAATTTGCCTGATGGGTAAGGAGATCTCTTATAAGAATTGAAGAGTTCTCAAAATTCGGTAGATACCGGAAGACTTTCTCATCCAAAAACAGTTTCCCATCTTCGACTGCTCGCAAAACAAGTGCGGCCGTGTATAGTTTGGTAACCGAGGCAAGATCATGAATGGTGCGGCTAGTGACTGATTTTTGATCGGTATCAGAAAAACTACCACTAGAATAATCTAAAATCGTATTCCCCTTTCTAGTAACGAGAAGAGAGCAACCGGGCGACATTCCGTCGGCAATTGCTTTATCAATTTTTTTTGTAACATTTTTATCCATACTTTTCTCCTATTATACAGGATTTTGGGGTTAATTCAATCATGTATTATCGAACCATTGGTTAGAATTTTGCCCGAGACCTTTCCAGCCGCATTTACGTAAGGTACATAAAATTCAGAAAAATCTATTTTCCGATATTCTAAATTACCAAGATACTCCATAAATACAGAGGAAACAAGGTTTATTGTCAGAGCACTAGGATGCCTATTATCTGCCTGCCAAATTTTCTCCCCACTTTCAAAAAGTGATTGGACTATTTCAAAAGCTGGGAAATAATACGTCTTCTTGCGACAATCAATCTTCCTGCCCAATGCCGATCTTATGGTTGATTTTGAAATCTTATTGGCGGCACTTACCGACATACCGGAAAATGTGTGCTTAAGCGGAACCGGGGAAAGAGTAAAAAAGATTGGTATATCTTTGTTTAGATGCTTTCTAATCTGATCTACTAAACTCTTGATTGCTACTTCTACCTCGTCAACACTGGCAAATTTTGACTGCCAATCGCCACTTGTCCCTTGGAACACCTCAAGAGGTAATGAATTTAAGATAATTTTTGGTTCTTGCTTATTGTACCATATTTCCGATAATCCCAATGTAACCAGTAAACAACTTGCCTTTTTGAGAACCCTAACAACATGGTCTGAAAACTTCTGATTGTACAGCTCTAAATCATGAACTGTATCAAACCCCTGCCAAGTCCTCCAAGGATCACGATATCGATTGTAAAGAACATCTCGGATTATCCATTTTTTCCAATTCACCTCCTCAAAAACCCTGGTGATTTCCATTGAAACAGAAAAGGGGTTATACAAAATACCCCAAGGCATTTCAAGTTCAGTCAACCTTGCGAAGTTAAGCCATCGATTAACATTTGGCAGGTACCCCAAATCTTTGACACTTTTTCCATGTGTTCCTACAATGAGAACATATGAAAAAATCGTTTAAGATCTCTCCGGAGATGAAAGAGCAGATCCTCAAAAGGATCAAAGAAGAAAACTTGCCTATCTCTCAGATTGCTGAGGAGCATGGTATTTCTGTAAACACCATCTATGGCTGGTTAAAGAATAGGATAAAGGCTCAACCTACTTGGAGAGAGCTCTCTAAGCTGCAGAAAGATAACAAGGAGCTATTAGCTCTGGTCGGGGAACTGACTATCAAGCTGTCCCAGTCCCAAAAAAAGAATTAGCTGTGGGCAAGGAGAACAAATCGCAGCAAGCCAGACTACTAGGCGTCTCCCGCCAGCTCCTCTATTACCGGCACAAGCAGCCAGAGAAGGACTGGGTGCTCAAGACGATGATCGAGGAAGTCCTGCATAATCATCCGAGCTACGGACACAAGAGATTGGCAGATCATCTGAAGATCAATAGGAAAAGGATACTGCGAGTGATGAAACTCTTTGGCATCAAGCCTCATCGCAAAAGAGGCAGGAAATGGAAGTATATCAAGACTGATCGTGATCTAGCCTTCCCTAATTTGCTTCACTCCAACTTTCCCTTCCGACCGAATCAGATCTGGGCCAGTGATTTCACTCATATCGCTTACCGCGGGAAGTGGCTCTATCTGGCCACGATAATCGATCTGTATAGCAGGGAGATTGTCGGATTCAGCTTGCTGACCAATCATTCTACCCAGCTGATCATGAATGCTCTTTTCTCTGCCGTTCATCATCATGCAACCCCGCTGATACTCCATTCCGACCATGGTTCAGAATACGCCTCATATGATTATTCCAGTATCTGCCAGAGCCTAGGGATTAAGCAATCGATGAGTCGTCCGGGCTGTCCTTGGGAAAACGGCTACCAAGAATCATTCTATTCCCAGTTCAAGATAGATCTAGGAGATCCGGAGAGATTTGAGAGCCTGGGCGAACTGGTGTATGCTGTCTACAGGACCATACATAACTACAATCATTCCAGGATTCATTCAAAACTTAAGATGCCGCCTGTTTTGTATAGTCGGCAATATCAATTGGCCCATGGAGAATGTGTCTAAGAAAATGGGTACCTGCCAATCGTTGATATGATGGATCAAGGAAAATTAATGGAAATCCGCACTAACGGCCAGCGGTTCACTAATTCGCCTAATGAAAAGTTTCTTTTAATGATCTTGTGTTCACAGGCTAAGCTAGAGAATGACAATAAAGGTGTAAACGTAAAGAGGGGTCTTAGAGCAAAATGCGAGATGGGCATACGCCCGGGTCATTGTCCGCTCGGTTACTACAACGAGCAAAGCACGATTAGGGGCAAAAGCAGAATATTGGTTGATGAAGAAAGAGCGCCGATCGTAAAACAAATGTTTGAAAAAGTCGCTAATGATTTCTGGACCGGGAGAGAAATATACCACTGGTTAAAAGAGGAACTGGATTTCAAAACACGGGGCAACAAGCATGTCACGCTAAGCGGAGTTTACCGGATACTGGAATCGACTTTCTACTACGGTGAATTCGAATTCCCGAAAAATTCCGGCAATTGGTACCAGGGCGAACATGAACCGCTTATTAGTAAAGAACTTTTTGAGAAAACAAGAAACAATCTGATATCCGCGCCCAAGCAATACGGATTAAAAGAATTCCAATTTACCAAAATCCTGTCTTGCAGTATTTGCGGCGGCGGTATCACAGCTACGGAAAAGATCAAAAGAAATCTGCAAGGCGGAGTCAAGCGCTATGTTTATTACCACTGCGGAAATAAGGCACGGGTTACCTGTAAGCAAGCATATATCAGAGAAGAAGAATTACTGCAACAGTTCATAGAATTGATGGATAAGGTAGATTTTAACAAATCAGGGATCTACAGCAAGCTCAAAAAAGAAGTCGACAAATACAACAGTTTTTCTAAAATATTAGCTTGCGGCAAAAGACTGGATAAAGAAAAAATACGAAATGACAAAATAGATATTCGCACATATGCAAAGTTCGTATTGAGCCAAGGAACGGTTCAAGAAAAACGAGATTTACTGACCAATTTGAAAACCAGATTCATACTGAAAGATAAACGAATTGTAATCAAATGATAACCACAAGACAAGCTGTCGAAATGGCCAAGAAAATAATCATTGATCCGAACAAAGAACACTTTATTGCCATCTACCTCTGTCCAGTCCGAAAACGGCCGAAGTGCGAACTCATCAGTCTTGGCACATTAACAGCCAGTCTGGTGCACCCACGTGAAGTATTCCGTCCGGCAATCAAATACCATGCAACAGAAATTATAATATTGCATAATCATCCCAGTGGTGATGTCTCGCCATCTGAAGCAGACATCACTCTGACTGAAAGATTAAAAAATGCCGGGCATCTGCTCGGCATTGAAGTTTTGGATCATATAATATTTGAAAAAGGCGATCGGTTTTATTCTTTTGAAAAAAAGCCGGCCATATCTTTAATAGATAGGCCGGCGTTAAGGTTTAAAAGAACAGGTTATTGAACGATAATTTGCAGATTGGTTGGCGCTTGCGGTGCTTCAGGATCAGGAGGAGTTGAGCCGCCACTACTATATTCAGTGAGACTGAAATATTGAGTGTCAACCTTTGTTCCATTTATATGCAGTTCCACCCTCCATGTACCAAGATCGGTCATTCCCGATATATCAAAAAAACGCCACGCCTTTAAGCTGTTAAAGCTACTTGTTGGTAGATCCGTAATATGTTCGCACTCACCATAAAGATCTCCATTCGGCTTATACCATTTCCAGCCAATATCCAGTGATTCATATACATCATTAAGCTCGAACCAAATCCCAACATAGTTGTCCTCTGGGTAAAATGAATAACTCTTGCCCAGTGGTGTGCCATTTGTTACTGTCTGGCATATGGTTGAACGATTGTAAACGTATCCACCGTTGCCACCACCGCTTTGCTGGTTTCCTTCTGTAATCACTGCCGTCATTTGCCAGCCGGTTTTTCTACTCCCGTCGGTGTTATGGAGGACAAAATTATATGTCCC
>CAZIGB010000011.1:0-16574 GCA_964539005.1 uncultured Gammaproteobacteria bacterium
GCAATCGAGGACAATGAGAAAATCGGCGTGCCAAGCGATTTTGTCCGGGACGAGGTCAATACCTTTGTTCTCAAGGTTCGGGGTGACTCCATGATCGAAGAAGGTATTTTGAGTGGTGATTATGTCATTGTTGAGAAGAATCCTTCTCCACGCAATGGTGATGTGGTTGTTGCTCTCCTTAATAATGCTTATGCAACCCTGAAGAAGTTTTATCGTGAGTCAGGCCGTATCCGGCTTCAGCCGGCTAATTCGACCATGAAGCCGATTTATGCCAAGAATCCGATTATTCAAGGTGTGGTGAGGGGCGTTTTACGCAAATTTGCCTAGTTTTTTCTATCGCCTGCGGATACTGTCTTTGCTGTTTTTTCTTTAAAAGCAGGGATTTGGTCCGCAGGTTTTTTGTATATTAAAAATATGCCCTGATTTGACAATAGCACCTTGGAATTATTTTTATAGATATGGTATAATCCTGGTATGGCAAAGATTTTTATAATCGATAATGATAGTAATCATGCTCAGAGCCTGGAGCGTCTTTTTCGTAGTCTGAATCACGAGGCCATAGTCGATCAAGGGCAGGCCGGCCATGAACATCCGCTCCGGAATATCCGTTATAGAGACCCGGATCTTATTATTATCGATATCGCGAATCCTCTGATTGATGCTTTGTCGCTTATTCATGAGCTGCAGGCAGGAGAAGATACTAATCATATCCCTGTGCTTGTTTATACGACTGCGATAAACCGACATCGGATGTCTCATTGTTTTGACAAGGGGGCGGATCATTTTTTTGTCAAAGAAGACTTTCCTCCAGCCTTGCTTCTCGAGCGACTTAGGAAGCTGTACTCCATATGAAAAAAATCACTATCAAGCGCGCGATCTACATCCTCATTTCTTTGGCAGCCCTAGGACTGCTTGTTGTCTTTGCTCTTTCGCGGAGCCAGAAAGAGATAAGCTATAAGACAGTCGAGGCAAAGCTGGCTGATGTGATCCAGACTGTCAATGAGACGGGAATGCTGAAGCCGGTCAGTGAAGTCGATCTTAGTTTCCTGGCGAGCGGCAAGGTCCAGAGAGTGAATTTCAAGGTTGGTGATATGGTCAAGAGCGGCCAGCTTTTGGCTGAGCTTGATTATAGCTCTCTGGTTATTAGCCAGCAGGAAGCGCAGGCTAATTACGAAGTTGCGACCGGTAATCTGAATAAGCTCCTGGCTGGAGCGAGCGCTGAGGAGAAAAAATTGGCCGAGGCTAGTGTCCGTCAAGCTGAATCTGCCCTGGTCGCTGCTCGCAATGAGATGGCTCGAGCTCGGACCAGCGCATCGGAGAATATTGCTCAGGCTGAAAAAAATCTCAAGGATCTCGAATCGAATACGTCCGATACCCTTACTCCGCAAGAGCAGGCGATCACGAGCGCCGAATCTAATCTAAGCAGCGCTAAAACGACTTATACGCAGAGCATAAACAATGTCCGGGACTCTTCGCTGGTACTTATCGAGGATAAGATCAGTATTGCCAATGTCGCTTTGGATGCGGTCAATCGTATCCTCACCGATGAAGATGCCAAGGATTATCTTTCGCTCCGTGATCCAGCCTATCTGGACGCAGCCCGCAGTAGCTACACAAACGCGCAAAAAAACAAACAGTCGGCTAGCGATAGTTTGATCGCTGCCCGGACGGATGGAAGCCAGGAAAAGGTCATGAAAGCTTTGACGGAGGTAAAAAAGCTTCTTGATATTACTATTTCCGCCCTGGCAAATACTTTTTCCGCCCTGAATTATGCCGTGACTACGACTGATTTTACCCAGTCTGATATCGATGCCAAGAAGGCAACGATCAATACTCAGACTGCCACGATAAATGGCGCTTTGTCGGCAATCGAGTCTACTGAACAATCCTATCGGAATGCAGTTACCGCTTATAATACCAATGTAAAGAGCGCTGAGGATGCCTTAGCTCAGGCAAAGTCTGCTTATAACAACGCCTTGACAGCGGCTAGAAACGCCCTGAATACGGCCCGTACCGGCTCGGAACAGCAGATTACCAGCTCCCAGTCACGCGTGAGCGCGGCTGAGGAATCGGTCGAAGTCGCAAAAGCTCAGCGCGACAAGGCTCTGGCTGGAGCTTCGGCTCATGATATTTCTCTGGCCCGGGCCAAGATCCGCCAAGCCCAGGCCGCCCTGGATTCACTCTCTAAACAGATCGAGAACAATCAGATAAAGGCGCCGATCGATGGCCAGATAACGAGCGTCGAGCGCAAAGTGGGCGAGCAGGTCGGCGCAGGACAGACTGTTTTTTCTTTGCTTGGAAACGGCGCTTATGAGATAGAGGTCCTCATCTCGGAGGCTGATATCAATAAGGTCAAAATCGGCGATGAAGCTTCAATCACGCTCGATGCTTTTGGTGATGATAAGATCATGAAAGGGAAAGTCGTGTCGATCGAACCGGCTGAGACTGTTATCCAGGATGTGATCTATTATCTCGTCAAGGTTGATTTTGAACAATCCGAGCCAGGCATGAAGCCGGGAATGACGGCTAATGTCACTATCACGACCAATAAGAAGACAGCCGTGATATCGATACCGAGCCGAGCCATCGTCGATAAAGGAGCAGAGGGCAGTTTTGTCAAACTTCTTATCGCGAATGAGGCTAAAGAGCAGAAGATAATCACTGGTCTTCGCGGTGATGAAGGTGAGATTGAGATCGTGGATGGTCTCAAGGCTGGAGACATTATAATCACCCAGGTGATTGAAAAATAATATTAATAAATAAGAACAACGACATGTTCAATTCCGAAAAAATGTTCGCAGGCAATGCGGAAAGCACGAATGAAAAGGAGATGACTCCAAAATGCGAGTTGGCGGCCAAATTGGTCGATGCTTTACCGACAACGGCTGAAGAGGTAAGAAAGAGGCTCGCGCAAAACGGGTTTGCCCATAATGAGTCGAATTAAGAAAAAAGTATGGATAATATACATAAAAAAGAACTTGAAACCCTGGTGATGAATTCTACTTTGACCGAGACTCAAAAGCTCCTTTGGGAATTGTTCCTGCGCATGTCGAATGAAGATGAGGACGAGGCGGTCTATGAAGCAGCCAGCGAGTCTGAAGACAATCTGGAACTGCTCACTGCTCATTTGCGAGACAAGATCTGGGACATGAGAGCCCATGATCATGATGCCTGGGAAACCCTGGTCGGAGACGAAGAAAAATTTGCTGAGCTACTTTGAATGCTGATCAACATCAAAAACCTGAAGAAAGAATTCAAGACAGGCGATGTGGTGACTAAGGTCCTGCATGGCCTGACTTTTACTATTGATAAAGGGGATTTTGTCTCGATTATGGGTCCTTCCGGCTCAGGCAAGTCGACCTTGATGCACATAATCGGCCTTTTGGACCGGGCAACGAGCGGACTTTATGAGCTCGAGGGCCAGGATGTGACCAAACTTTCTGATAATGAGCTTGCGGAGCTTCGTAATTCCAAGATCGGCTTTGTCTTCCAGGCTTTTAATCTTTTGCCGCGCACGACTGTTCTCGATAACGTCATCCTTCCGCTCTCTTATGCCAAGGGAAAGATTAATGCCCGGAAAAGAGGCGAGGAAGTTCTTCGAAGCGTCGATCTCGGGCATCGCATCAATTATTTTACTAATCAGATATCTGGCGGCGAGAAACAACGGGTGGCGATCGCTCGCGCTTTGATCAATAATCCTTCGATTATTTTTGCGGATGAACCCACCGGCAATCTGGACTCCAAGTCTGGCATCCAGATCATGAGTATCTTGCAAAAGTTGAATGAGGCTGGTAATACGATAATCCTGGTAACGCATGAGACTTATACGGCTGAACATGCCAAGCGCATTATCCGTATCCATGATGGCGAGATCGTAGAGGACTATCCGGTCAAGCTTCGTCGCTTTGCGGATAAGGACCAGATATTGAAATGATAAAACAATGTATTCGACTCTGAGGCAATCTGTCACAATGGCGGGAAAAGCGCTTCTGGCTGCCAAGGCCAGGAGCTTTTTGACAATGCTCGGCATCATCATCGGAGTCGGAGCGGTTATCCTGATCATGTCAGTCGGAGCCGGGGCGCAGAGCTTGATTCTAAATCAGATCGAATCGCTCGGGACAAACATGGTTGTGGTCTTGCCGGGGGCTTCGGATGATGACGCGCCACCGGCCAGCGTCATGGGCATCGCGGTAACGACGCTCGTCTATGAGGATTATCTGGATACCAAGAATGAGGATAGATTGCCCAATGCTCTCGGGGTAGTCGCTTATTCCCGAAGTGTGGGGACTGTTTCCTGGAGTTCGCATTCTTATGACACTAATATCAGCGGGACGACGGCTTCTTATCAGTCAGTCGAAGGAGGAGAGCTTTTGGAAGGACGCTTCTTTACCGAAGAGGAAGAAAAGAATCTGTCAAAAGTGGCTGTGCTCGGACATACGGTCAAAGAGGAGGTTTTTGGCGATTCTTCAGCGGTCGGCCAGCGGATCAGGATAAAAAAGCAGAGCTTCGAAGTGATCGGGGTAATGGAGGAGCGAGGCAATGTCGCTTTCCAGGATTATGATGATCAGGTCCTGATCCCGGTCCGGACGGAACAAAAGCTTATCTCTGGCGTCAATCATCTCGCGATGATGCGGCTCAAGGTGGATAGCGGAGAAAATGTCGAACAGACGATAGAGGATTTGAAGACCTTGCTTCGGGAAAATCATGATATCGATAATCAGAGCGGAGCTGATGATGATTTCAGTGTCCGGAGCGGCAATGAGGCGATGGAGATGATCGCGACGATTACTGACTCTCTGCGTTATTTCTTGGCCATGATGGCCGCGCTTTCGCTCTTGGTCGGCGGGATCGGGATTATGAATATCATGCTCGTGAATGTGACTGAAAGGACGCGGGAAATCGGCTTGCGCAAAGCGATCGGCGCGAAAAGATCCGACATCTTGATCCAATTCGTGACCGAAGCGATTACTGTCACTCTGGCAGGCGGAGTCATCGGTATTATCAGCGGGATCGCGATCGCTTATCTCGTCTCAGTGGTCGCGAATTATCTCGGCTACGAGTGGGATTTTGTTATCAGCCTGTCTTCGATATTGGCCGGAGTAGTGGTCTCGGCCAGTGTCGGCTTGTTTTTCGGTCTCTATCCGGCCAACAAGGCGAGCAAGCTCGATCCGATCAGCGCCTTGCGTTATGAATAGTTTTTTTGGATAAAAATGATTTTACCTCTCATAAAAATCGCTATCAAGAGCCTGCTTTCGAATAAGACGCGGTCTTCTCTTACCGTGCTTGGTATCATGATCGGGATCGCCAGTGTTATTATTGTCTATTCGGCGGGTGAGGGTCTTTCCGGTCTGATCATGCAGGAGATCGAGGCTTTTGGGACAGATATAATCGAGACAGAGATCAAGGTGCCGACTTCGAAGAAGGGCATGGCTTCAGAGCAGCAGAGCGCTAGCGCTCTGGCTCAGGGCGTACAGGTGACTTCGCTGACTCTGGATGATATGGATGATATCGATCGTTTATCGAATATCCGTTATAGCTATGCGGGCCTCATGGGACAGGAACAGCTGAGTTTTGGCTCGGAAAAAAAGACCGCTCTGATTATGGGGACGAATGAGAGCTACATCGATATCGACCAAGGAGAGCTCGAGAGCGGCCGTTTTTTCACTGAGACAGAAAATGATGCCCTGTCCAAGGTTGTCGTGCTCGGCGCTGATATAAAGGAAGACCTTTTTGGAGAGACGGATCCGATCGGCAAGTTGGTCAAGGTCCGTAATTCTAAATTTCGGGTAGTCGGGGTAATGGAGGAAAAAGGAGCCATGCTCTCTTTT
This sequence comes from uncultured Gammaproteobacteria bacterium, assembly GCA_964539005.1. Classification (GTDB taxonomy): domain Bacteria; phylum Patescibacteriota; class Patescibacteriia; order Patescibacteriales; family UBA12075; genus JBBRXK01. The sequence continues at coordinate 5,829 of CAZIGB010000011.1, forward strand.
AATTGGGATGATATGGTCTATATGCCGGTCAAGACATTGCAGAAACGTCTGATGGGAGTCTCGCACGTGACCTATATGGTTCATCAGCTCGTAGATACGAGCCTAGCTGATGATACAGCTGAAGAAATCCGACGCGTGTTGCGCGAAAATCATGATCTGCCTCAGCCGGCCGAGGCGACTAAAGGCATGTTTGATACGGGTCGGGACGATTTCCGGGTGGTGACTATGGATGAGATGATGGAAACGATGGAGGTCGTGACTGGCGTCCTGACTTGGCTTCTGCTCGCGATCGTCGCTATCTCTTTGGTGGTCGGAGGGGTCGGAATTATGAACATCATGTATGTCGTGATTATCGAACGTACCCAAGAGATCGGATTGCGCAAGGCTGTGGGAGCAACGAATCGGACGATCATGCTCCAATTTCTCTTTGAGGCTTTGGCGATTACGCTAGCTGGCGGAGTAGTAGGTATTGTTTTTGGTGTTTTGGTCTCTTATCTGATCGCTTATGGGGCCAGCGCTTATGGCTTGGATTGGCAGTTCCGCATTCCGCTCGAGGCTTTTATTGTCGCTATTTCTTTTTCTTCTTTCTTTGGTCTGCTCTTTGGCATCTATCCGGCTCGCAAAGCGGCCAGAATGGAACCGATCATGGCCTTGCGCAAGGAATAGCGCTCTCGTCTAGCGAGGGAGGGAGGGGGTGGGAAAAGTTTTTTCCGGCTTGATTATAAAGCCGGATTATGTTATTATCAAAGAATAAAATAAGTCCATGTTTAAGCTTTCAAAAAGCCATAATCTTAATTTTTTGTCTATTCACAAGAAGTCGCGTCACATCTATGATGACGTGCCTTTTATCAAGAATAAGCGTTTCCGGACAAAAGTTTTCCGTTTTTTGCGCTGGTTTACGATCATAGCGGCAATCTTGCTCGTGCTCGGGTTTATCATCTTTTTGACTTATCTCTCTGATTTGAAGGCTTTTTATAGCAATGTCAGTTCTGGCAAGGCCAATATCGAGACAGCAGTCGAGCTCTTGCTGGCTGAGAAATATGTCGAAGGCAAGCAGATGGCCGGGCTTGCTCAGGAAAATTTCCAGGAAGCAGTGGAGATTTCAGAAAAATACGGAGATAAGTTTATTATTCGTAATTTTTCCTATCTCCATCTCCAGGCCGAGGATCTCAAACATCTGACCCTCTCGGCCGAGATTCTTTCCCGAGCTATTGTCGATAGCGCCACTTTTGCTCAGTCTTTTGAAACGGTTCTTGCGCGCAAAGATCGGAATTTCAATCAGCTGGCAGTCGAAGATAAGCGCAAGCTCCTGGATATTATTTACAAAAGCTCACCCGAGCTTCAGGGAATCAAGGCTAACATCGATTTGTCTCTTCTTAATCTGGATAGTATCTCTTATAGCGGCATTCTTTTCCCTTTCAAACAGAAAGTGGCTACGATCAAGACTAAAGTAATGAAGGTCCAGAGCACTTTGGAGGCGATCATCCCAATGACGAATTTCGTGCCGGTTGTATTTGGTTATCCCGAAAAGGCTTCTTATCTTTTTGTCTTGCAGAATAGTGATGAGCTTCGACCGACTGGTGGTTTTATCGGTACTTATGGAATTTTAGAAACAGAATCAGGCGATATTCTTCGCTTCGATACGCATGATGTCTATCATCTGGATATGCCGGTCAAAGATAGCTTTACCCGGACACCGCCCGCTCCGCTCAAGAAATATCTCATTGACAAGTGGTATCTGCGCGATGCGAATTGGTCGCCCGATTGGCCGACTTCGGCTCGTCAGATCCAGGAATTTTTCTTGGCCGAGGATGCCCTGCTTCCGCCTCAGAACAAGATCAATAATTTTTCCGGGCAATTTGACGGAGTAATCGCGATTACGCCCGAGCTGATCACAGATCTGCTTGCTTATGTCGGACCGGTTTTTGTCCAGGGTGAAGAATTCAACGCGGGTAACTTTGTCGATCTCCTCCAGTATAAGGTAGAGCAGGAATACATCAAGCTGGGCATCAATTCCTGGCATCGCAAAGCGGTGATCGGCGAGATAGTCAAGGAGCTCAAGATCAAACTCTTTGATCTTGATCCGCAATCGCTATATTCAGTACTCGATATCTTCAAATCCAGTTTGACAGAAAAGGACATACTGCTATATTTCAATGATGTCGGTTATCAGGAGATTGCTCAGGATCGGAGCTGGACAGGTGAGCTGATGCAGCCGCAGGGCGACTACCTGATGGTGGTCGATGCGAATATGGCTAGTTTCAAGACTGATGCGGTTATCAAGCGTGGCATGTCTTATGGATTGGCAGAAGAGGGTGATGGCCGCCTGCTCGCGAACCTGCGCTTGGATTATTCGCATCATGGCGCTTATGACTGGAAAACGACTCGCTATCAGAGCTATACCAGAGTCTATGTGCCGCGCGGGAGCCAGCTTATCAGTCTAGAGGGGGCCGAAGCAGGGACGCAGGAAGTCTATGACGAGCAAGGCAAGACAGTTTTTGCCTTTCTTCTGAAGATAGATCCGGGTAAAATCGGCAATATCCGGCTCCGCTATCGTCTGCCGCGGGCAATCGAGGAAAATTACCAGCGCGGACAGTATTCGATCTATGTCCAGAAGCAGCCAGGCAAGGATATCGATGATTTCCATGTCTCATTGACGAGCAATTCGGAAATCAGCGCTTATGAGCCGACCGGCTTCTTTGCCGAAAAAGAAAAAGATAATATTAGCTGGAATACTGAATTCTCCGCAGACAGACAATTCAGCATCAGGCTTGAAAAGTAAAATTATGTTCATAAAGAGAATAGGAATAGATCTGGGAACGACTTATACCTTGGTATATCTGCCCAAACGGGGCATCGTAATCAATGAGCCGAGCGTGGTAGCGGTATCCATGCACGACCGGAAGATTCTGGCGGTCGGTAATGAAGCCAAAGATATGCTTGGCCGGACACCTGACACGATTATCGCGATTAAACCGCTCAAAGATGGAGTGATTGCTGATTATCGGACGACTGAAGCTATGCTCCGTTATTTTATAAACAAAGCGATCGGTGGCGTCCGTCTTTTCCGGCCAGAAGTCATGGTGGCTGTACCGGCTGGCATATCTTCCACGGAGCGGCGGGCAGTAATCGATGCAACGATTGCCGCTGGGGCCAAGGCGGCCTACATTATCAAGGAGCCAGTGGCGGCCGCGATCGGGGCTGACATTCCTATCGGTTCGGCTTCCGGACATATGATTATCGATATCGGCGGCGGCACAGCGGAAATGGCGGTTATTTCTTTGGGCGGGATCGTCGCCTCTACTTCTGCGCGGGTCGGAGGCAACAAATTCGATCAAGCGATTCTCGAGTTCGTCCGCCGCAAGTATAATTTGGCAGTGGGCGAACGGACCGCTGAAGAAATCAAAATCAGTATCGGATCAGCGCTCTATCTCGAAGACAAACTGACCATGGAAATCCGGGGCCGCGATATTCTGACTGGCTTGCCGCGGAGTATTACGATCAACAGTAATGATGTGACAGAAGCTCTCCAGAACGAGCTCGAGATGATTATCAATTCGGTCAAGCGCGTCCTCCATGAAACGCCACCGGAACTATCGGCTGACATCATGGACAAGGGGATGGTCTTGTCTGGCGGCTCCTCGTTGCTCCGGAACATCGACCAGCTTTTGGCGCGCACTACGGGCGTACCGGCTTATGTGGCTGATGATTCCTTGCTTTGCGTTGCTAAGGGGACCGGGATCGCGCTTGATAATCTGGATTCTTATAAACGTTCGATATTAGCGACTAAATGATATGAGGATAGGGATAGATGCCAGCCGTGCCAATCGGGAATTAAAGACCGGAACCGAATGGTATTCTTATTATCTTATCCGCGCCTTTGCCAGTCTTGATAAGGACAATGAGTATATCCTTTATTGTGATAAGCCGCTGCGCAACGGTCTGGCTGATCTGTGTCCGGAGTATTCGGGAGAGAGACTGTCCGAGCCTGAATACGACGAGCGGGGCTATCAGAAGCTCAGATCCCCCCATGGCAATTTCAAGGCAAAGATCCTGCATTGGCCTTTCAAATATTTCTGGACCTTGGGTGGTTTATCTCTGGAAATGATTTTTCATAAACCGGATGTCCTCTTCGTCCCTTCCCATGTTCTGCCCATCTTCCATCCGAAGCGGTCGATTGTCACGATCCATGATGTCGGATTTATCAAAGAGGCCTATCTCTTTGCTCGCGAGGAGATGGGGGCCGATACTACGCGCATCAAGTCGCTCATAAACTCGTTGGTCCGTGTCCTCAGTTTTGGCCGTTATGGCGCGAACTCTTTCGATTATCTGCGCTGGTCTACCAGCTATGCTTTGCGCAACGCTTCCCAGATAATTAGCGTCTCATATTTTACCAAGAAAGAACTCGAGGCTAATTATAAGGTGGATAGCGATAAGATCGTAGTCGTGCACAACGGTTATCCGGAAACAGCTTTTCAGCCTATTCATGATCAGGAAAAAATCAAGCAAGTTCTCGATAATCAGGGGATCGAGCCGCCCTATTTCTTTTATATCGGACGTTTGGAAAAAAAGAAAAATGTATCAACTCTGGTCGAAGCCTTTGCGATCTTTCGGGATAAGTATCCAGACATGAAGCACAAACTGGTCTTGGTCGGCAATGCCGGTTTTGGCTATGATGAGATCAAATACATGACTAGAGAGTTTGATATCGTTGATGAGGTAATCATGCCTGGCTGGCTCGAAGAGGAGTATATCCCTTACCTTTTCGCCGGAGCTACTGCCTTTGTGTTTCCTTCCCGTTATGAGGGTTTTGGTATTCCTTTGGTCCAGGCAATGGCCATGGGTACGCCGATCGCGGCTTCTCGGGTTTCTTCGATTCCGGAGGTTGCCGGCGAGGCAGCTGTTTATTTCCATCCGGATTATGCTCTGTCTATTGCGGACGCGATGTATGATCTGGCTGCCAAACCCGAGCTAGTCCAGGCTAATGTGGCCAAGGGTCTGACTCGGGCAAAGATGTTTAGCTGGGAAAAATGCGCCCGTCTTACCTTGGAGATTATCACTTCGCAGAAAAAATGACACCCCTTGATTATGAACCAGGCTTATCAAAAAAAAATCTATCAGTGTGTTCTGGCGGTCCTGCTCGTTGTTTTCGGTTTTTCCCCGTCGGCCCAGGCGGCCTGGGTGCCTGATGATCCTTACAATAATAAGCAGTGGTATTTGGGACGTATAAAATTTGAACACGACTTGTCCATTCCGGAAGGTCGTCGGCCGATCATAGCGATTATCGATAGCGGTGTCCAGACTAATCATCCTGATTTGGCGGCAAACATCTGGCGCAATGAAGATGAGATAGCGGGAAACGGGATTGACGATGACAGGAACGGCTATACAGATGATGTAATGGGTTGGGATTTCTTGCGCGATGTGCCTGATCCGAATCCGAAGCTTGCCAAGGATTTTATTCCAGCCGAAGTTTCCCATGGGACGATAGTCGCCGGTATCGCGGCTGCAGTCAGTAACAATAATGAGGGGATAAGCGGCGTGGCCAGCCAAGCTCTGATTATGCCATTGCTCGTGCTAGATGCGAAAGGCAGCGGTGATATGCGGTCTGTGATCAGGGCGATCGATTATGCTATCAGGAATGGAGCTGATATTATCAACCTCAGTTTTGCCGGTGAGATTTACAGCAGTGAATTAGAAGCGGCTCTCCGGCGAGCTTATCGGGCTGGCTTGCTTGTAGTAGCGGCAGCGGGCAATACAGCAGAAGGGGACAAGGGTCGTAATCTCGATTATCTGCCTGCCTATCCGGCTTGTAATGACGGATATTACGGGGAGAATATGGTCTTGGGGGTTGCGGCGACCGATGCTCTCGATCAAAAAGCCGGTTTTTCTTCGTATGGCAGCAAGTGTGTTGATATTTCTGCGCCTGGGGTCAGCATCTTTTCGACCAGTTTTTATTCTCCGCGCCAGCTTGGTGAAGTTGCGGTTTTAGACGAGTATTACGATGGTTATTGGTCTGGCACTTCGATGGCAGCCCCTCAGGTTTCTGGAGCTGCCGCTTTGATTCTATCTCTTGATGTTTCATTGTCTAGGGGTGATCTATATAATATACTTTTAGGCGGTTCGGATTATCTCGAGAAGCTGAACCCTGATTATGTCGGTCAGCTTGGAGCGGGTCGGCTCAATATCAGCCGCTCTGTCCAATTGGCGAGAGAGAGCTTAGCGGCCAGACGGAGCCGTTTAGCGATTGCTCCGGCCAGCGGGACCAGTAGCCAAGTCATGTTAGTCGATCCGAATGGAGATAGTGTCGGCCTTATTTCTTTTCAGGGTGCTTATCGGGGAGAAGTGAATGTGGCGAGTGGAGATCTGGATGGCGATGGTCGGGACGAGATAATCTTGGGGGCTGGCCCGGGTGGCGGTCCTCAGGTTCAGATCTTTTCTTCAGCGGGCAAGCTGCTTGGCCAATTTTTTGCTTATGACAAGCGCTTTCGTGGTGGCGTGAATGTGGCTAGCGGTGATGTAAATGGCGATGGTCGAGCCGAGATCGTCACGTCTCCTGGTCCGGGTGGCGGACCCCATGTCCGTTCTTTTAATGGGCGAGGCGAATTGGTCGGTCAGTTTTTTGCTTTTGATCAAAATTTTCGAGGGGGCGCTAATGTAGCGGTTGGTGACCTGGATACTGATGGAGTGGACGAGATAGTCTGCGGGGCTGGTCCGGGCGGCGGACCGCAGGTTCGGGTTTTTAACCGGAGCGGCGACCTGCGTCAGCAGTTCTTTGCTTATGCCAGCGATTTTAGAGGCGGGATCCGGGTGGCTATGGCCGATCTGGATGGCGGTCTGCAAAAAAGAATGGAGATTGTGACTGCGCCAGCTAGTCTCGGTTCTGCCCATGTCCGGATATTCGATCATAAAGGCCGTCTTTTTTCCCAGTTTATGGCTTATGATAGCAAGTATCGCGGCCGGACAAATGTTACAGCAGGTGATATTGATCATGATGGGCGGGCTGAGATAATAAGCGGAGCCGGACCAGGGGGGACAGCTCATGTCAAGGCTTTTAAGGCAGACGGCTTCCTGGTTTCATCTTTTATCGTTCCGCAATTCGAGCTTAGCGGAGTGAATCTCGCCTTATTAAATTATTGAAGTACTTTAATCTGCAATTTTAATATATGACTAAAAAAGTAATTTTTGACAAGAAATTGTCACTGGTATTAGGCGGAGCCGGTTTTATCGGTTCTAATCTCTGTGAAGAACTCTTGAAGACAAGCAAGGTAATCTGTGTTGATAATTTCTCGAGCGGTGACGAGCGGAATATCGATCATCTTTTGGCTGAGCCAGATTTTGAATTTGTCAGACATGACATGACAGAGCCGCTCGAGCTGGATAATCTGCCCGAGCTTCAGAAATTCAAGATAAAATTCCAAGGCGTGCAGGAGATTTACAATCTCGCCTGTCCGATGTCGAATAGGAAGTATCCCCAGAATAAGGTTAGGACTCTTTTGGCCAGCTCTTTAGCGGTCCGGAATGCGCTTGAATTGGCACGCTATTACGACGCGGATTTCCTTCATTTTTCCTCCTCTTCGGTCTATGGCCCAAAACCAGCTGAAAAAAAGAAGTTCCGAGAGAATGAGATATATGGAAATGATTTCCTTTCTCCAAAAAGCGCCTTTGAGGAGGGTAAAAGATTTGCTGAGACATTGGTTATGAATTATGGCAATGAATATGGAGTCCGGGTTAAGATTGCTCGTCTTTTTAATATTTATGGTCCGCATATGCCCCTGGGGGATGGCCAGATGATCCCGGATTTTATCGATTCCGCCTTGGATAACAAGACGATTTTGATTCCTGGCGATGAGAATCTTTCGACTTCTTTTTGTCATGTATCTGATTGCATCGATGCCTGTACGAAGCTGATCGTTTCCAGGGTTGACAAGCCGGTCAATGTCGGTTCGGATGTCGAGGTAAAGGTCGTTGATCTTGTCCGGAAGATTATCTCTTATCTCGATTCTTCTTCCAGTATTGAATTCGGACCAAGCACTGATCCTTTGACGCCTCTTTCTCTTCCGGACATTACAGAGGTGAGAGATCGGCTGGCTTGGCTCCCCATAGTTCCTCTCGAGAAGGGTCTTAAGGATGCTGTTCATCATATCAGGGCTAACAAAGGCTTGAAGAATCTCAGTAATGCGGTGGTTGATTTTTTGCAGCCCGAAAACTAGATAATTAAAGACTCTATGGAATCTCCTTTGATTTATATCGTGATACCGGCCTATAACGAAGAAAAGAATATCGCTAAAGTAATAGCGTCTTTGCGGCCGCTTTATGAGCGGATTATCGTAGTCGATGATTGTTCGCAGGACAAGACGGTCCAGCTAGCCCAGGCAGCGGGCGCGTTCGTCCTTCGCCATCCGCTCAATCGAGGACAGGGGGCAGCGCTTGAGACCGGTGATCGTTTTGCTCTTTCCTGCGGGGCGGAGATAATCGTCCATTTTGACGCGGACGGGCAGTTTTTAGCTGAGGACATCGCCGCTCTTACTGCTCCGATCCTGGCTGGGCGGGCCGATATCGTACTGGGCAGCCGTTTTATGGGCAAGGAATCAGATATGCCAGCTTTCAAAAAAAAGGTAATAATGCCCTTGGCGCGCTTTTTTCTTTCGGTTTTTTATGGCGCAGTCCTGACGGATCCGCAGAACGGCTTCCGCGCTCTGTCACGCAAAGTCGCAGAAAGGCTCCAGATCGAGAATGATGGGGCAGCTCACTGCACGGAAATAATCGCCAAAACTTTGAAAAGTGGCTGGCGCTATGAAGAAGTTCCGGTGCGCGTAATCTATGAGCACTTCGGTCAGGGACTTTTTAGTGGTAAAGGACGAGGAACGGGCGGATTGAAGATTATAAAAAGCTTATTCATGCAGAAATTTTTACGTTAATATGATCCAGCAAACCATTGCCATTGTTATCGTGCTTTCTTTTCTCTGGCGTCTTTTTATCAAGAAACGTCGGAAAAAGATCAGTCAGGCAGAGTTCCTGCTTTGGTCCGTTTTTTGGTCCTTGTCTGGTCTTATGGTCATCTTTATCAAACAGATCGATGCTTTTGTGGCTTATCTCGGTTTTTCCTCGAGCGGAATCAACGTTCTTCTTTATCTGGCTATTGCCTGGCTTTTTCATTTGCTTTTCCGGGTCCGGATCAGGATTGAGAAACTAGAGAGGGATCTCACTCAGGTGAGCCGGAGTATCGCCCTAGAAGAGGCGAGTGGGAAAAAGGAATAAGTATGAAGATTGCCCAGATAGTCTGCGCCTATCCTCCGTACCGAGGTGGTATAGGCAAGGTGGCTAGCGATATTACGAATGAACTCAGGGAGAGTGGCCACGAGGTCGCGGTTTTTACTCTGAGAAAAAAGTCTTTCCATTATCCAGACGAGGTAAAAGCTCTCTTGGCTTGGCCAAGGCTGGGGAACGCCGGTGTTCTATTTGGTCTTTTTCCGGTTTTGGCTGATTTCGATCTTATTTATCTCCATTATCCCTTTTTTGGAACAGCGGAGCTGGTTTGTTTGCATCGACTTCTATTCCGGCCAAAAAATAAGTTTTTGATCCATTTTCATATGGATGTCTCAGGTCTAGGTTTTTTCCAGAGTCTTTTGGCATTTCCAGACAAGCTTTTGCGCCAGAAACTATTTTCTCTGGCGGACGGGATTACATGTGCTAGCCTGGATTACGTGAAAGATAGTAGTTTGGCAGCGGTTTATGAGGCTCAGCCGGAGCGATTCCACGAGCTGCCTTTTTTAGTGGATACGGAGAAATTTTATCCTCTTTTAGTAGTGGAGAAGCCGGAAATTCCCACTATCCTTTTTGTCGGGGGCATGGATGCTCCACATCATTTCAAGGGGGTAGATATCTTGCTGCGGGCTTTTTCGGAGCTTCAGACTGACGCCAGACTGCGTCTGGTCGGGGATGGCAGTTTGCGTCCTGGCTATGAAACACTCGCTCATCAGTTCGGTTTGTCTGATCGGGTCGAATTCCTCGGTGCGCTCGATGATTTGGCTTTGGCCAAGGTATATCGTGAAGCGGACATTTTTGTTTTGCCTTCGGTTAGCCGACATGAGGCCTTTGGCATCGTTTTGCTGGAGGCAATGGCCTCTGGTCTCGCTGTTGTGGCGAGCGACTTGCCTGGCGTTAGGACAGTATTTAGGGATGGTCAGGAGGGATTACTTTTTCCGCCAGCAGATAGTCAAGCGCTTAGCCGTATTTTGGAGAAATTGCTCACTCAGTCAGAGCTTCGGCAAACCATGTCCCGGAAGGCCCGCGAACTGGCCTTGGCCCGCTATGACAGTCGCCAGCAGGCCGAGCGGCTCGATCATCTGGTCCGGTCATTGTAGCTATGAAAATATTATTGATAAACAACCTCTATGAGCCCTTTCAAAGAGGAGGGGCGGAAAAGATCGCAGCTATCCAGGTAGAGGGTCTTCGCAAGCTCGGTCATACGGTCCACATCTTTTCTTTGCGGCCGGTTTTTTCTGCTCCGCTCAAAATGGTAGGTCGTTTTTATGCCCCTTCTTTTTTTGCTTATCTTGATAAAATGCCTTTTTGGCTCCGCTATCTTTGGCATCTGGCTGATACTTTTGATTTTGTTAATTATTTTCGGATTCGTCAGATCATCAGGCGCGAAGCTATAGACTGCTGCATTACGCACAATCTTTGCGGGGTCGGCCGTCTTTCCCTCTTAGCAATGAGAAAAGTGAAGCATCTGCATGTTCT
>CAZIGB010000012.1:0-16204 GCA_964539005.1 uncultured Gammaproteobacteria bacterium
CAGATGGATCCTTGGTATGTTTTTCCCTGAACAAAAGGTAGGCCAAGTTTTTTAGCTTGGGTATGCCAGTACAAACTAGTAGGGGCAGATGACATGAGGAGAGCGCTACGACCATCGATATTAACTCGACTGAGTTCCGTAGCTAAAGAATCATTATTCTTCTCGAGAAAAAAACCATCTTCACTGGAGTCGAAATCAGCTAAAAAGGGAAACGGTTGGACAGGGGCGGCGTTAACTGATATTTCCTGGCTACCAAGCAGAGAAAAATCCCCAGTCGTTCGGAAATAGGCCTCGAGTCGATAGGAGCCAGGACGCAGATTATCCACATAGGGAGCAAAATTCGAATAAGCCCAAAGCTGTTTTTCCGTATTCTGTAAACCGCTCGAGTATTGCCACTGAAAAACACCATCTTTGTATACTTTGATCAACCATTCATGGGTCTCGGAAATATTCGTTACTTGTGACAAGAGATAAGCCCGCTCCCCCTCATTGAATAAATTTCGAGCTTCAACGCACTGCCAGTTCCAATATTCAATCGTACCTGGCTCAGAATTTCCATAGGACCAGGTGCTGCAGGCCTGGCTGCCAAGATAAAGATTCTGATCCTGTGTCTCATTGACTTGGAAAAAAAGCTCTGATTTCAATTCATAGCCCTGGCCAACATCCAGATAAACCCGCGCCATCCCTGAGCCAGCTTTCAAATTATAGAGAATCGGCATCGCGTTTGTATAATCCCAACCCGTTCCTACCCTTAACCAAGGAGATTCATCTGTCCAAACAATCTGATTATCAAGGTAAAAAACAGTCTTCCAGCGATGATCATTTTTCATATCAGGCATGCGCGACAAGACGCAAACCGACTCACCGGCCTGAAAAACCGAACGAGGATTAACCGGCACCAAGTTCCAGTAATCTTTTGATAAGGGATCAGAAGAACCATGTATCCAAGATTCAGCTAAAACTGAGACTTGAGATATTATTTCTGGTTTTATGTTAACTACCAGACTTTTTGCCGGAGTAATCGAAATCGGAGGAGAAAAATCACCTGGATAAGCCGTCATAGACTCCATTTGGATGACACTTTGTCCGCTTTTGTTCCTTGCCTGGAAACTGATCGAGACTAATTCTCCGCTCCCACTGATAGACGTAAGCGAAGTGGCAACAGCCACGCTGAGCCTTTCTAAGCCCGACTCGCTCGAAGTAGCAGAGAATACTCCAAAAACTGGGCTCATAAGGCTTTTTTCCTTTACTTCCACTAGACTTAGATAAGCCGGGTCATAAATAAGGACAAATTCAAGCGTACCGATCTCAAGCAACTGCGAAGCCGTCACTACCACCTCAGCTGTCTGATTTACGCCAAGCTCTAAAGAAGCTCTATCAAACGAGCTGCTCTCCGCCTGAACTCTCCGACCAAGAAAAAGTGGACCGAAGATAAGCAAAAGAAGAACTAGGAAATATAATACTTTTTTATACATAAGTTTTTTAAAACTTTTTATACTACTACCTTTTTTGAGTTTTGTCAATACCCAGGCGAAACCTATAAAAATTAAAAAATACTTATCACAAAAACCTTAATGTAAGCCTTTTTTCTTCAAATATTTCAATGCGACCAAAAACAATTGACATCTTCAAAACAATTTGTTATATTCATGTAAGCTAATAATAATATTTCCGATATTGGTACAAATATCGATTTTTTTATTTTTTTGTACCAGGATTAATCAGTATGGCACACAAAAAAGCCGGCGGAACAGCGTCAAACCTAAAAGATTCCCAAAGTAAGCGACTCGGAGTCAAATTATTCGATGGTCAAGTAGCAAAAACCGGAGCAATCATAATTAGACAAAGAGGAACTAAATTCCATCCTGGTCTGAATGTCCGGAGAGGAAAGGATGACACTCTTTTCTCAATTGCTGAAGGAGTCGTGAAGTTCAGCACCAAAAAACTCCTAAAATACAACAATCACCTCAAAAAGACTAAGGTAGTGAACGTGCTTCCAAGCGAAGTAAAATAAGAGTCAATAAAAAAAGTGAGCAATTGCTCACTTTTTTTGTTATCTGGAACTGTAAGTAGTATTAATTCTTAGCTTTTTTACTCATACAAACTTTTATAAACTCGACAAAAAGCGGATGAGGGTCAAGAGGCCGGGAAATGTATTCTGGATGAAATTGGGTGCCGATGAAAAAAGGATGGTCTGTAATCTCAATCGCCTCAACTATCTTGCCATCAGGAGAGGTGCCAGCAATCGTCAATCCTTTTTCTTCAAATTCCTTGATATAAGCATTATTGAATTCATAGCGGTGGCGATGACGCTCGGAGACCGTATCCGTCTTGCCAAACTTTTTCTCATAGGCCTTGGCCAAATGAGTTCCCTTCTTCAGCTTGCAGGGCCAACCACCCAAACGGATCGTTCCGCCATATTGCTTTTTTTCCAAAAGCTCCTTCTGGCCTGGCATGATATGGATAACTGGATTTTTCGTGCTAGGATCGACTTCTTCGGAATTCGCATCTTTGTGCTTGCAGACATTGCGCGCAAATTCGATTACAGCCATCTGCATACCATAGCACAAACCGAAATAAGGCTTCTTGTTCTCCCGACAATATTTGATCGTTTTTATTTTTCCTTCTGAACCCCTTGATCCCCAGCCCTGGGGCACGATAATGCCATCATAGCGAGCTAGATCTTTTGTGCCTTTTTTCTCGATATCCTCAGCATTGAGCCAATGAAGCACCGGACGGACACCATTTGCCATGGCGCCGTGTTTCAGCGCCTCGATAACAGATATATAAGAATCGGACAGACAAAAATCACCAGAGGCGAAATACTTGCCCACAATACCGATATTAACTTCCTTCTTGGCCGAATTTATCTTGGCCACCATCCTTTTCCATTCACTGAGATCATTTTTCTTTGGCTTCATGCCAAATTTTTTCAGAATCCGATCGCCTAGATTATCTTTTTCAAAATTGAGAAGAACCTCGTAAATCGAATCTATATCCGGAGCGGCGATTACGTCTTCTCGCTGGATATTGCAATTGATAGCGATCTTTTTACGACGAGGATTATCGATCGGAAGCCTGGAACGGGCAATGATAAAATCCGGCTGGATGCCAGCCGCATTCAAGGTCCGAATTGCATACTGAGTCGGCTTAGTCTTCATCTCGCCTATCTTATCCGGTATCGGCAGATATGTAACCATGACAAATATAACATCTTCCGGGTGATAAAGCTTCATCATGCGCGCTGCCTCAAGAAAAAGCATATTCTGATATTCTCCGACCGTGCCGCCAATCTCAATCGTCATGACATCAGCGCCAGCCTTCTTTACAGCCTTGTTTATCCTATCCCTAATTTCCATTGGAATATGGGGAACGACTTCAACACACTTCCCGCCATATTCGAGATTGCGTTCTTTTTGGATAACAGCCTGATAGATACGACCAGTGGTCATGTAGTTCTCGCGATAAATATTCTGATTCAAGAATCTTTCATAATTGCCGATATCCTGATCAGTTTCATCGCCATCCTCGGTCACAAAAACCTCTCCGTGTTCGACCGGATTCATCGTTCCAGCATCTACATTGATATAAGGATCAATTTTAATAGCAGAAACTTTAAAACCTTTTGACTGGAGAATACGGCCAATAGAGGCAGAAGTGACTCCTTTGCCGACTCCGGACATTACTCCGCCGACCACAAAGATATACTTGGCGCTTTTTTCTTTTTTTACTGATTTTTTGGACATAGGGATGCGTTTCTATTATTAGAAGATAAATAACTATTTTTTCTCCGGAGTACTGCTCGCTTTTATCGTTTCTGGTATTTTTACCAATTCTTTTTTCATATCTTTCCTAATCAGTTCAATCGCCGCATCTCGCTGAGGATCCCGGTCATTCTGAAAATCATCCGCTGTGAGGTCGACAATCAGGTCCGGCTCAATCCCCTCTTCGTTTATACTCCGGCCATTCGGAGTAAGCCACTTAGCAATAGTCACCTTGAGGGATGAACCGTCACTAAATTTGGCTACAGTCTGGACCGAACCTTTACCAAAAGTCTTTTCACCGACAAGCATAGCCCGTTTGGTGTCTTGGAGGGCCCCAGCAACGATCTCGGAGGCTGATGCTGAGCCTTGATTGACCAGGACAACGGTCGGGATGTTTCCGATCCGAGCCCGGCCACGAGCCAAATGCTCATTTTTCTTGTCTGTATCTGCGAATTGCTCGACAACGATCAGACCTTCTTCTATCCATTCACTAGCCATCTCAATCGCTGTTTCCAGATAACCACCCGGATTATTCCGCAGATCAAGAATTATACCCTTAGGATTTTTGGTCACAGCCTCGCGGACCGCTTCCGAAAAAAGCGCCTCAGTGTCATTGTTAAAATTACTGACTTTAATCTCAAAAATATCCCCTTCAATCATTCCCCACTTCACACTTTTTACAATAATCTGACCACGCTTGATTTTGATGTCAATCGGCCCTTCTTGCCCTTTCCGACCGATTGTTAATGTCACTTCCGTATCCCTGGGACCTCGAATCTTTGACACCGCTTCGTCCACACTCATTCCGAGCGTAGAAGTAGCGTCAATTGCCATGATCACGTCTCCCGCCAATACTCCAGCCTTTTCCGCCGGCATATCAGGAAGCGGGGCGATTACCGTAATAAGTTCATGTTTCATTCCGATCTCAGCCCCGATACCCTCAAAAGTACCAGCTAGATCCTCGTCAAATTCTTCGGCGATTTTCGGTTCCATGAAGACCGTATAGGGATCACCTACTGCGGCTGCCATCCCCCTGAGCGCTCCATAAAAAAGCTGCTTATCCTCGATTTCCTTCCCATCGATATAGCTATTCTTGATCTCATCCCATGTTTCCCAAAATAGGCCAAAATCAACGTCTTTGACCTTTCCTTCTTCTGGTTTGGAATATTTATCTTTTATTTTACCGGCATAGACTGCCTCCTTGCGAGCAATCTCATCAACAAAATCATTCTTTCCGGCTGAATAGACACCTGCCCCAAAACCAACCAGGAGCATAAGCATGCCAACAATCAGCAAGCTCGGATATTTATGCTTACTCGTCTTATTGGGTTCGAAATTTTCTTCCATTTTTTAAGTATGATTATTATTACCATGATATTTTAGCACGATGAAGCCAGACTGCCAAGATGAGGCGATAAAAGCACGATAATAAAGCTATTCTTGAATTAATCAGGGAATAGGCTATACTTATCAGATAGATTATTTAAACCAATATGCCAAAATTCATTATCAAAGGTCCAGCAAAACTTTCTGGAGAAATCGAAGTCAAAGGAGCGAAAAACTCGGCTCTCAAAATTATCCCTGCTTCTCTCCTCTCTCAAGAAGAAATAAGCATCACTAACCTCCCTGACATAAAGGATATCGAGAAAGCCCTTGAACTTCTTTTGCGTCTCGGAGCAAAAATAGAGCGAAAATCAGACAAGGTGCGTATCTCTACTCGTGACATCAAAACATTCATTATTGATCCGGAACTCGGTAACAAATTTCGTGCCTCTATCATGTTTGTCGGACCGATGTTGGCCCGCTTCCGTGAAGCCAGTTTTCCTCATCCCGGTGGATGTGTTATCGGCGCCGGTGGACGGCCAATCGATCTTTTTCTTGAGGGCTTCCGGGCCTTTGGAGCTAGTATCAACTTCAAAGATGGAATGTACAATCTCAGAGCTTCTAAACTTTCTGCTTGCAATCACTTCTTCCCCTTAGTTAGTGTTACTGCTACCGAAACCTTCATGATGACAGCCGTCCTGGCCGACGGAACTACAAAACTGGAAAATTGCGCAATGGAACCGGAAATTACTGCCCTTGCTGAATACCTAAACTCTTGTGGCGCAAAGATTTCTGGCGCTGGCACTCCTACCATGGTCATCGAAGGCGTAAAGAAGCTCGGCGCTTCTCATTTCGAAATAATCCCCGACCGGATCGAAGCTGGTTCTTTTGCAATCCTAGCCGCAATAACCGGCTCTAGCCTAAAAATTAACAAATGTCGGCCTGAGCACATCCGCTCCTTACTTAATGCTTTTGAAAAAATCGGTATCAATTTCAAGGCTTACGAAGATCAACTGATCATCAAGGCAAGTCACAAACTAAAAGCCTATGGGATAAAAACCCATGAATACCCTGGCTTCCCGACCGATCTCCAATCCCCCTATACCGTCCTAATGACTCAGGCAGAAGGCAGCTCCCTCATCCATGAAACCATCTATGATCGTCGACTGCTCTTTGTCGACATGCTTTCACAAATGGGAGCCGATATCGTCATGTGCGATCCTCATCGGGTAGTAGTAAATGGACCAAAACAGCTTTACGGCAAAAAACTGACCAGCCCCGACCTCCGTGCCGGGATCGCCATGATAATCGCGGCCATGGCCGCGCAAGGCGAAACGGAAATCGATAATATTTACCAGATTGACCGTGGCTATGAGCAGATCGACAAAAGACTAAAAGCGATCGGCGCTGATATCACAAGAGTCGAATAAATTATGAAAATCAATCGAAGAAAAATTCTCTACATCTCTTTCATTATCGCCTTTCTCCTTATCACGCCAAGCCTTATTCTCTATTCTCTTGGTTACACCCTGAACAGCGGTTTTAAGCTCCAGAAATCAGGCATACTGATAATCGACTCCGAGCCGGAAGGGGCTAATATCCTGATCGACGGACAAGCGCCTCGTGGCTTATTCTCCGGTCTCTTTCTTGGTGAAGCAGTCCCGCAAAAAACCCCAGCCAAGATAAAAAATATCCGTCCAGGCGAATACGAGATAAGAGTCGAGCTTAGCGGATATTGGCCATGGACTAAAAAACTGACCATAAATCCAGGCCAGAGCACCTTTGCCGAAGACATCAATCTTTTTCGCAACAATTCTCCCATTCAGATAAGCTCTTTTAGCGATAATTCTAGCTTTTTTTCTCCGGACAAAAAGTATTTTCTCACCGTAGAAGATGATTCTCTTTCCATTGTCCACTTGAGCGATGAAACGATCCAAAATGCCAAGCTGATCAGCTCATCAAGCGATCAACAAATCACCTGGTCAAACAACGGTCGCTTTGCCCGCCTTGGCAAAAATATAATTGACCTGAAAAAAGCCCTGCTAAGCTCCTTGGCGGACATTGATCCAGCTGATAATCCCCTCGATTGGGCGCCAGATAGTGATGAGAGGCTTGTTTATTATGAGAATGGAGGCTTATTTAGCTTTGACCTAGAGAATAAGAGCAATAAAGAAATTGCTAAAATCGATAATCTCAAAGCACTAAAAAGCGGCCGTTCATTGATCTACTATCTTTATCAAAAAAATAACGATATTATCCTTGCTCAAACAGACTTAGAGGGCCGCACAAAGGACATTTCAGTCCTGCCCTTTTCTGATTATGAAATTATGAGCGATGAACACGATTTCCTGAAAATGAGAGATATCAAAAATGAGATCTGCTATCTGGTCGATACTGATAACAGCCTTCGTCCCCTAAATACGATTATTGATAAATGTCAGAAATTCAGCTGGATAAACAAACAGGGACTACTCTATACCGATGGCCACGAAATCAGTCTTTTTGACATTAGCTCTTCTGGCACCACCCTTCTAGCCAGAATAAGCGACAATATCAAGGCGCTAATCTGGCATCCAAGCAATAACTACATTCTCTATTCAACAGCCAACGCGATAAACATACTCGAACTGGATAATCGGGAAAAACATAACATAACTCAAGTCATTGAAAAACCCGGTCTTGAGCAGGTCATATTATCCGAAGATGGCAGCACGATCTATCTGAGTCAGGAAGATGTAAACAATATCAACCTGTATAAATTATTTATACAATAAAAAAGAGCCGCAAAAGCGGCTCTTTTCTCCTAAGAACAAATCCCTCTTTCTCGGAGGTATTTTTTCAATTCAGGAAAAATATCATCTCTATCCATTGCATAGGTCAAGGTAGCCTTGAGATGATTCAAAGGATCACCGGTAGTTAGCCATTCGCCTTCTTCGACCTTGCGAGCATAAAACTTGCCACCCCTGTCGATATAAGTCTTGATTGCATCAACTAGCCACAGTTCATTCCCTTTGCCCAGTTTTGTCTCTTTTAGAATCTCGACTATCTCCGGATTCAAAATCATGCGACCGAAGCTGGCAAAATTTGACGGAGCATCAGCCAGCGTAGGCTTTTCGACGATGCTCTTAATCCGCATCGATTCATCCTGAAGCTCGACGATGCCATAGCGGTCCACCTGATCTCTAGGTACTTCCTGGACACCGATAAGCGGACAAGAATGCTTCTGATATTCAGACACCATCTGCTTTGTAAAAGAAGTCTTCGCCTTGACTAGATCATCACCAAAACACATCACAAAATCTTCCTCCTGGAGCAAACTGGCAGCCGAAAGCAAGGGTGTGCCATTACCATAGGGACCCTTTTGCCGGACATAAATAAAGTTAGCCATTTCGGCTATTTTTTTGATCTCTTCTAATCGCCTGGTCTTGCCCGACTCCTGGAGCTCGCGTTCTAAGGCAAAAGAATGATCAAAATGATCCTCGAGAGGTTTTTTGTCGTACTTAGTAACCAGGATAATATCTTCGATTCCCGCCTCTACTAGCTCCTCGACCACCAATTGGATAATCGGCTTGTCGATTATCGGCAACATCTCTTTGGGCATGGCTTTTGTGGCCGGCAAAAATCTTGTGCCTGATCCCGCGACTGCCACTACTGCTTTCTTGATCTTTTTCATATTTTTTGAAATTTCCATTTGTACAAATATTTTAACCAGGAAATAATATGCTGTCTAGCAGCCCGATTACTAAAAAAACTATACCAAGGAGTTTGCGCGCTCTGACGATTATGATTATGAACGATTTCTGCCAAGGGATAATAAACTAATTTCCAACCTTGTTTCCAGAAACGGCGACAATAATCCGTATCTTCAAAATAAAGAAAAAAGCGTTCATCAAACAGGCCGATTTTTTTCATAGCTTCGGAGCGGATAAAGAAAAAAGAACCAAGCAACCAATCAACTTCTCTTTCGGACTGATGATCGAAATCCTCCATCAGATAGCGCGAAAGTTTTTTTCTAGCAAAAGGAAGCAAGCCGGCTGGCGTGCGACGATAAATCGGAACAAACAGAGTAGGCCAACGATAACAAGAATTTTGGATAGAACGATCAGGGTTAAGCTGTCTCGGCCCGATTAGCCCGACCGCCGGATTTTTCTCCATATACTGATACAGCTTGATAAATGTGTCAGCAAAAGCCGTGGTATCCGGATTCATCACCACGACATAATCCCCTTTTGCTTTTTTCAGGCCGATATTGTTACCTGCTCCCATGCCGACATTTTTATGATTCTGAATAAAGATTACTTCGGGGAAATGCTCAGCCAAATCTGCTCCTATCCCATCTCTTGAATCATTATCGATAACAAAAATCTCGAAAACTAGACGTTTTTCCGGAAGAGAAAAATCAGCCTGGAATATAGATCTAAGGCAATTAAAGACCAAATCCTTGCTTTTGTAATTGACAATAACAATACTTATATCCATCTTTTTTACTTTGTATGCAGATATTACCAGAATATCAAACGTCTTACAATAGTCCAGTAAAGAGCAAAAATCGGATTAATCAGCCTTAATTTCCAGTCATCAAGCTCCTGATACCAGATCCGCCCCGTTATCATTCGGCTAATTTCACGATCACTTATTTTCCTTTTTTGTTGCACTGACTTTCTCTCGCGGAGAACATAGTGCCAAGTAGAAATCTTGCAAAAATACGCCCAAACCTTTAACTTTTCTTTCGGCCAACCGGACTTGAGAGAAAAAAGCAATAAGCCTATCTCCATCAGCAAGAAAGGCGGGAGGATCAATAACAGCGTACCCAGTTTGAAATTTTTCAAAATCTCGATAATCCGATTCCGATCCATAAAATAGAATTGCTTTATCGATTTGGCAAATTCATACTTATGATAAAGCACCGCTCCAGGCTCGAGGATATTCTCATAACCCAAAAGCCATGATCTCCACCCCAAATCCTGATCCTCGTTGTACATCCAAAGCACTTCATCGAATAAGCCGATTTCCTCTAAAGCAGAAGCACGAAGCAAAGCGCCAGCCCCTGACGGATACATGATCTTTTTTCCTCTCAATGACTGTCCATCCGACCACCTCTCTCCATAAGCGCGGCAAAAACCAAAACCGAGAAAATGAGTCTCATTCCCCAAGCTGTTGATTTTTTTCTTGTCAGCATAAAGCATTATTCTCGGCTGGATAATGGCTGCTCGCGGAAAATCATCAGCTGCTTCCAATAATATCCGAAGGCAATCCGGCTCAAGAACCGTATCCATATTGACCAGAAAAAAATAATCAAATCCACCCTGCTGAAAAGCTAGCTTGATCGCATCATTACAGCCCTTGGCAAAGCCATCATTCCCTTTATTAAGGACTAATTCTGCCTCAGGTGCGATCCGGCGAAGAAGCTGATAAGTTTCCGGACTGGTCTCATTGTCAGTCAAAAAGATTCTTAACTCACCTTCATAATCCTGCGCGCGTATGCTCGCAATGCAATCAAACAAGTATTTCAGAGCATAGTCTTTCCAATTGGGACTGATAATTATAGCCACTTTCTTTTTATTTTTCATAATCTCAGGTATTCTTACCGCCCTTAAGTCCGAATAAGTCAGCCAGCCAAGCGAGACTGATCATCGGCAACCAGGCTAAGTATAAGCAAACAAAAGGAAAAAAACCATGCCATTTCCAAAAATATTTAAGCATTGAGGATCGAAAATAGATCTGTGTCTGGAAACGACGGACCTGACGAAAGCTTTGGCCGACCAAATCAATGCATTCTGCCTCAGGAGTGTACCAAACCTCTCCGCCCCACTGCTTGACTTGCTTGCAAAAATCAACTTCCTCAAACCAGAGGAAATATCTTTCGTCCAATATGGGCCGGGAGCGAAAATTCCGGAGATTCAAAAAGAAAAATCCGCCTCGAACAGAATCAACTCGAGCTGCTCGAGTATAATCAAAATCGTGGCAAAGGTATCCATGCAAAACGGAAGGAAAAAGATGGGGAATTTTCAAGACAATCAGAAGCTGATCCCAAAGAGTTGGAAAACGGCGGACATTAGTTATCGTTTTTCCTGCTCCATCTTCAAGATGACAACCGATCACCCAAGCTTGCTCATTGGTCATCGTCCAGGAGAGAAGCCTGCCAAGAGTGTCTTGTTTCAATTCCATGTCCGGATTCAGGAGCAATATAAAATCTCCGCTCGCCTCTCTAATCGCTTGATTATTCGCTTTAGCAAAACCACGATTATCCGAATTGGCGATCAAGCGAACTGTCGGATAATTCTTTCTTATCATCTCAAGCGTATCATCAGAAGAAGCGTTATCTACCACGAATACTTCCAAATCAAAATCACGCTGACTAGCATAGAGCGCTTCAAGATTACGCTGTAATTTTTCTCGGACATTCCACGATACGATGATTATGCTTATCTTCATAGCTATGTGAGCTTTTTGCACCAAGACAAACGGACCTTGAAAAGTTCGTAAATCAAGAATGGCTCGAAAAATAAAATATAAGGAAGGATTGACAACTGATAAAGCAGGACCGAAATTTTCCCGCCTAAGGGCAAACCCCGCCAATGCTTGACAAAAATTAACTGCTGATTCAAAAAAGACCAAGTCCTAAGCCGTCGGCTCCGCTTTTTCCTTGAACGCAATCTATCGATCGGATTCTGCCAATCCTTGGCCAAGGATCGATCGTGAAACATAAGCGCCTCTTTCACGCAAACACATTTCCGGCCCGATAAATACAATCGATAGGCAAGATCGCAGTCTTCTTTGTACATGAACATCCGTTCATCAAAATACCCAAAAGCATCTTTCAAAAACGCCAGATCCTTGAGACGGAAAAGTCCAGCCGCGCCGCTCGGACCGATAATCGACAGTTCGGCCGGCAGATCGGATCGTTTAAGCCCCTGGCCCAAGTCAAAAAAACGAAGGGTTCTCCGCAGACTGATGCCGCAAGTATCAACCAGATCCGTCTTTTTTTGATTAGCAAAATCCCATGTCAGGACAAGAGGGCTAACCGCCGCTAAATTCTCATCTGCTTCAAGACGATCGATCAATAGAGAGAGAGTATTTTTCTCTAAGAAGGTATCAGGATTAAGAACAAAAAAATAATCACAGTTATCCTTTATTGCCGTCTCAATCAATCGATTATAAGCTTTGGCAAAGCCAAGATTTCCCCCCATCCAATAATATTTGTATGGCAAGGCGCAAGTGGCTAGACTGGGCTTATTCGCATTAGCCTCTTCCTCGCTATTATCTGCAATATACAAAGTAAAATCAACTCCTGCTTGTTCACTAAGACTTGCAAACAAAAAAGGAAGATAGGGAGCGGACGACTCATTATAGCAAATGATTCCGATCGCTATCTTCATATCAGCATTTTATCTTGGAGTTTTTCTTTGGCTAGTAGCTGTGCCTCCAGAAGGCTATCAAAGGTACCAGCATCCAGCCAAGCCCCCTCAACCATAGCCACTTCTAATTCCCCCTTTTCTAAATAAAAATTATGGAGATCAGTAATCTCGATTTCCCCCCGGCTTGATGGCTTGACCTCTTTAGCAGCCTGGACAACTCGATTGTCATAAATATACAAGCCAGTAATCGCGTAGTCGCTTTTGGGCTTGATCGGTTTTTCTTCAACCGAGATCGCCCGTTTCTGATCATCGAATTCAACTACCCCAAAGCGCTTAGGGTCCTTTACTTGTTTGGCAAAGACCTTGGCGCCTTTCTGAAAACCTTTGATATCGGCACTGAAGTCATCCTCAAAAATATTATCACCAAGAATCATAACCACATTATCCTCACCGATAAAATTATCGCCGATAATGAAAGCGTCGGCCAAACCTCGTGGTTTATCCTGGATCTCATAAGTAAATTTGACACCGAATTCTGAGCCGCTACCGAGCAAATTGAGAAAGTTGCCGGCAAAGTCCGGCGAGATAATGATCAAGATATCCTTGATACCCGCCCGGATCAGAGTGTTCAGCGGATAATAGATCATCGGCTTGTTGTAAACAGGTAAAAGTTGCTTAGAAGTCATCTTTGTGCAAGGACGAAGCCGGGTAGCGCTGCCTCCGGCCAGAATGATGCCTTTCATTTTTTTCGTTTTTTTCATATCCTTAAATATTCACTCAATGCCTCCCGATAATGCCGGAGCTTTTCGAGCTTGCTATTCTTTAAGACTGAATAATCTGGTCGCTTAGCTGGACGCGGATAATCCTCTGGCTTCAAAGCAATTAGAGAATTACCCTGTTTCGTAATTTCTAGCAGCGTCCCAACCCCTTCATACCAGGTTGCCTCCCCTTCGTTGACTAGATGATAAATTCCTGCCGGGGCTTGATCGACAATCAGCTTGATCGTGCCCTTTGCCAAGTCAGGGGTATAGGTAAAACAGCTCTTTTCTGCGTCTACCACCTTGAGCTCTTGTCCCTTCTTAGCTAAGCCTAGCATGATATCAAAAAAACTATCTTTCGCAAAAGAAGAGGATCCCTTTGGTCCAAAAAGCTTCGATGTCCTGATCAAGAGAAAATCAAGACCATCTCGCTCTGACTGAAGCAAGACAAGTTCACCGGCTAGCTTGCTTTGGGCATATCGATTTCCAGGCCTTGGTGAGGCATTCTCGTCAAAACCGCCTTGTTCGATAATACTATCCAAGTCCTTTCCGGCATAATCCCCAAAAACATAATCAGTCGAGTAATGGACTAATCTAGCTCCCAATCTCTGACAGAGCTTAGCTAAAGCAGCTGGCAAAGCAACATTTAGGCTTTCAGCTAGAGCAAACTCGGCCTGGTCATTCTCACATTTATCGACTGCATTGTAAGCAATCGTATTTATGATGATCTGCGGGAAAAAGGTTTCGATGTGTCCGAGCGGATCCAATCGACCGTCCTTAAAGACATCTTCGCTCTCCAGTTCCAATAAACTGAATCTCTCATCCTGACGGATAAGCCGTGATAATTGATGCCCCAGGTTGCCTTTATGTCCCAATAAAATGATTTTCATAACTATGTCTGTTCACCATAATGCGCTTTATAATAGTTCAGGTATTCACCGGATTTGATCTTTTTCCACCAAACCTCGTTTTGCTTGTACCAATCAAGAACGGAACGGATCCCCTCTTCAAAAGCGATAATCGGTTCCCATCCGAGCTCCTGATTGGCTTTGGAATAATCGATCGCATAACGCAGATCATGTCCTGGCCGGTCACTGACAAAACGGATCTTTTCTTCGCTCTCCCCCATCAAAGACAGTAATAATCTGGCAATCTCCAGATTAGTTTTCTCATTTCCACCCCCCAAGCAATAGGTTTCTCCAATACGTCCTTTCTGGATAATAAAATCTACTCCGCGATTATGGTCATCAACATGGATCCAATCACGGACATTTTCGCCCTTGCCATAAAGCGGTAAAATTTTGCCCTGGATAAGATTAGTGATAAAAAGAGGAATGAGTTTTTCCGGAAATTGGAAGGGGCCGTAATTATTGGAACAATTAGAAATCGTCACCGGTAAAGCATGAGTATGGAAATAAGCCCGCACGAGATGATCGCTAGCCGCCTTGGACGCGCTGTAAGGACTTCTCGGATCATAAGGTGTTGACTCTGTAAACCCCTGATCCCTTAAGCCTAAAGATCCAAAAACTTCATCCGTCGAGACATGGTGAAATCTCTTTTTGCCATTTTTCAGAGCCGAATCAAGCAAGACTCGTGTCCCCTCCACATTTGTCCGGATAAAGTCAGATGAATCCTTGATCGAACGATCGACATGAGATTCAGCTGCAAAATGGATAATCATATCCACTTCTTTTACCAGCTCATCAACGAGACCAGCGTCACAGATATCACCTTTGACAAAACTGTAACCGCTCCGATCTTCCAAATCTTTAAGATTTTCCAAATTACCAGCATAGTTAAGTATGTCGAGATTGATAATGCTATCACCCTCGTATTCGCCGAGCCAATAACGGATAAAATTGGAACCGATAAATCCGGCTCCGCCTGTGACTAAAATTTTCATAAAAAAGCCGCTTTTATCTTTTTTAGAACATCTTCAGCCTCGCCCTCTTGATAAGACGAAGAAGGCCAAGACAATAAGCCGTCATTTTCTAATCGGGGAATGATATGGACATGAAAATGAGGAATAATCTGACCAGCTGCTGCGCCATTATTCACGCCTGTATTATAAGCTGGCACACCGAGTCCTCGTTTGATCGCTAAACCGATTTTCTTGACCGCCAAAAAAACCTGAGCCAAGCTCTCTGTCTCCAGCTCTTCGTAATTAGCGGCGTGTTTTTTTGGAATTACTAGCGTATGTCCCGGTGTGATATAGGATATATCAAGAAAAGCTAAAACGTAATCATCTTCATAGACCTTTTTGCTCGGAATCTCTCCTTTAACGATCTGGCAAAAGATGCAAGTATCCATATTCTTAGATTGCTTTCCTTATTTTTGAAAGAAAGAGTTCAGCCTCTCCCTCTGCGTAGCCACTCTGGGGCCAACGCTCTAAACCATCACCTTCGGCGCGAGGCACGAGATGGAAATGGGCATGAGGCACGTGCTGATTAGCCGCGCTCTTATTATCAAGAAAAAGACTATAGCCCTTTACGCCCAGACCATCCAAAACCGCCTTGCCGATCTTTTTTACCGCCAAAGACAAAGCAATCATGTCATCATCAGAAAGATCCTCCACATAGGAGAGATGCTTTTTGGGAACAATAATGGTATGGCCACTGCTTATGGGAAGAATGTCAAAAAAAGCCATTACCTTGTCATCTTCATAAACCGTATGGCAAGGAATATTGCCGGAAATTATCTTGCAAAAAATACAATCCATTTTTTTTTAAATTAGCCTCTGGAGCTCGCTATGCCAGCTTCAAGGGAAAAGAATTAATTAAATTATCTTGAAAGGTGAATGAGGATCCTTTTCCCATCTGATTTCATCGATTTCTGGATCCTTCTTATCTGGCCCCTTATAAAGCTTATCCGGCAAATTTATCGAAAGAGCAGCTTCTTGAGAAATGCATTTGTAGCCGTGCACTACGCCAGGAGGCACGATAACCATTGTCGGATTGTCCACCCCGAATTCCGCGCGCAGGTACTGACCAAAACTAGGCGA